>CAZIHO010000008.1:0-55237 GCA_964538875.1 uncultured Chromatiaceae bacterium | reverse complement strand
CAGGTCCGTGAATTCCAGGGCTTCGATGGTGCAACCCGGTGTATCGTCCTTGGGATAGAAATACAGCACCACCCGTTGGGAACCCAGCAATTGGGCTAAATCGACGATATGGAGGTCGGAATCCGGGAGGGCGAAACCCGGCGCTTGGTCGCCAGCTTTGAGCATAAACAAGTCTCCATGGTCAAACGACCATCAAAAAAATTCAGGTCCGGCAAATTTATTGGTCCAACCGCAACGCGTCAACTATTTGGTTCAGGAGCCCACCAGAAGTAATTTCTCTATTGGGATCAACCGCCACCTCATCTAGGCAGTTACAATATTAGAAGATGATGATATTATTGCAGTGATCTGGGGCCGGCGATGGATATTCTGGTCTCCAGCCGAACTCCGGCCATGACCGGGGACGTTGCGGGAGGAAGCACGAAACCAAGTTGTGCCGGCGTGTCGCAACCACCCATTCGGACGATCAGGTTTCTGTTCCTCGGCAAGCAGCGATCCGGTTGTTTGCGCCGGTACGGGAAAACACCGAGAAAATCCCCCGTGTCATGGGGGATTTCTCAGTAACAAACAGTTTGGCAGCAAGCTGTTGGCCGTCGGCGCGATCCCCTAGATCGCTCCGGCGGTCCTTTTTATTCACGCCGATCCCTCGCCCGATCCGGTTTTTTTGTGGTCGGCATCCGCCGCCGGACAATCTAGGCACGCGCGTCGAAATTCTTATTAATCCAGTCCCCGGCCCATCCCGGGCGGTACCGACCATCCGTTAGACCAGCGGGACCCATTGCCGGGTGTTGACGGAGCGGTCCAACCGCCATTCCCTGCCTGGGGCTGGCCCGGTCCAGAGCTTTGCCTCCGGGAACCGGGGCCAAACACCCGGGTCCCCATCCCCTACTGGGCGGGACGAAACACAAAGCCCGGCTTGAACCAGCCGATCATCAGGGGCAGCAGGAACAGGGCGGTGAACACGTCCACCACCAGAGCCTCGCCGATGTACATGCCGAGCCCCCAAGTATTGGCCAACTGGGTTCCCACCAGCGGGACGAAGCTACCCAGCAACACCACCACCGAGATCAGCACCGCAGAACCCGTCGTACAGAGGGTTTCCCGAACGGCGCTGCTCCAGTTGCCACCGTTGGCCTGCATCTCTTCCCGCATGCGCAGCACCATGTAAATGCCGTAGTCGAGGCCCAGACCCATGGCGATGGACAGAGCCACCAAATTAGCGAAGTGCAGATTGCCGGACCAATTTTCCACCGAAGTGAAATAGCCGGCCATGCCGTACTGGGTGAACAGGGTTATCAGCATGATGAAAATTAAAATCACCGCCGTCGGCAAGGAGCGCAACACGATGGCCGCGATGACGAACACCACCGCTGCGGTGGTGAGGGGTCCCTTCAACCATTCGTCCTGGGCCACCTCCCAGGTTGCCTCGGTGGCACCCAGGAAACCACCGACGCCGGGCTCCAGATACTTGGGTCCGGGCTTGGAGAGTTCGTTAGTGTCACCAGACTCATCCCCATTGCGCAGGCCGAAGTTCACCTTACGGAAACCGGTGTCGTTCTTGTGCTGTTCGATGTAGGCTTGAATGTCCTTGGTAACCTGATGGGTCTTGCGGGGATCCATGGTATTGACGAAGCCCAATACCACCGCCTGGTTCCAACGCTTCTCGCTGCGGTCGTCCACGAACGAGGTCAATTCACCGGGG
This sequence comes from uncultured Chromatiaceae bacterium, assembly GCA_964538875.1. Classification (GTDB taxonomy): domain Bacteria; phylum Pseudomonadota; class Gammaproteobacteria; order Chromatiales; family Chromatiaceae; genus CAZIHO01. Next base: position 53,535 of record CAZIHO010000008.1, on the reverse strand, counting down.
CCGGTCATGGTTTGCAGCAAGCCGTTGTAGAGGCTCACGATGCCGTTTGGATCCCGGTCGTCGTTGGGATCGGCGGCGCGCAGGGAGTCCTTGGTAGGAATCACAAAATCCTTGAATAGGGGCTTCTGGCCCGGTTCCGCCGCCAGCAACATATTGACCAGCTTCAGGTATTGGGCATAGGAGCCGGTGAAGCCGACGTACGGATGCTTGCGCAGCCAGTCCTCCAGGGCCGCCACGTCATGCATCACGTCTGCGTCGTTGATGATGCCCTGTTGGCCCATCTTGTCCTCGTCCCAGCAACCCGCTGGCTGGCCGGGCGCGGTACATTCAGGTTTCAAGGGCTCCTTACCCCGGATGGGAATATTGAGCGAAATGACGCCCGGCATGATCTGGGACAGGCGGGTAATGTCGGCAATGGTGGGCGCGCTGGCCTTGAACGCGGCCCGGGAATAGTTGATCCCCCGCTCCACGCCCGGCATGGGGTCGAACTCCCCGTCCGGCGCCTTGACGTACTGGCCCTGAATCACCTTGTAACGGCCCATGTCCAGCAGGCCGGTATAGTGCACCGTCACGGCGATCAACACCGCCACCACGCCGACCGGAAGCCACTTGCCGGCGCCGCCGAGGACATTCGCCATGAAGTTACCCACGGACCGTTCCCACTCCCGGCCCTCCTCAATCTGATGCTCCGCCGCACCGGCACAGGGCAGCAACACCATCAGCATAGGAATCAACGTGGTGGTGGTCAGCAATAGGGTCGCCATACCGAACACGCCGAAATAGGCGTAGTCCTGGTAGAAGGAGATGGGCACCAGGCCCAGGGTGGCGAAGCCTGCCATGTTGACCAGGGCGGACAGGGTAGCGGGGATGATGGTGTGCTCGATGGCGACTGCCGCCGCTTGGCGGCAATTCCCGTTCAGCCGGCGCAACTCCTGGGAAAAGCGGCGGGTGATCTGGACTGAGTGACCGATGCCGATGGCCAGTAACAGCATGGGCGTCAGCACCATCATGGTGGTCAGCTTAAACTGGCTGAAGCCCATCAATCCCAGGGTCCACACGATGGTGACGCCCACCCCGAGCAGCGGGAACACCGCGCCCCGCCAGTTGCGGAACTCGATCCAGAGCACCACCAACACGATGGCCACCGAAATGGCGAACAGCCACCAATTCTGCACCAGATTGAGCAGCATATAGGCCAGGAAGTAGGGCTCGCCGGCAATGAGGATTTCGTGGCGGGCATCGCCGCCGTAGCTATCCACGATGTCCCGCACCTGGCGCACCCAGGACAAATAGATTTCCTTGACGCCGTCGTCATAGTCCGCGATCAGAAAAGTACCTTTGGCGACGCAGCCCTGGGGCCAGACGCCATTTTCCATGGTGCATTTGTTGCCTTTGGCGTCCTCCATGTACAGCAGCATGGGCGCCATGACCGGATTTTCCTCCAGCCCCTCCCGGAGAAACTCCAGTTGCGTCTTGACCGCCGCCGGGTCCTTTTCATCCAGTCCGCCGGTGGGAATCAAGCGTTTGAAAACCAGGCCATTGTCGTCCGCCCCCATGAACTTGACCTTCTGGGCGGCCAAGCTGAGGAAATTGGCGTTGATGGAATTAGGCAGCGCCTCCAGCTTGCGGTGAATCTCCTGCACCCGGTTGATAAACCAGGGCTGGTAGATGGTGCCCTCCTTGACCTTGAGGCCGATCACCATCAGGTTGCCCATACCGAAGTTGTGTTCCGCGTAGGCGTTGGTGGCCACATAGCGGTTTTCCGGCGGCAGCAGGGTGTCCGGGTCGTTGCGGATGTCCACCTTGGGCACGTACCAGGCACCCAGAAGGGTCAACAGCAGCATAACCAGCAAGATAATAGATTTATTACGCAGACAGAATTCCGCATAACGACGGGCAATTCGCTCCTCGTCGGCCATTTGGCTATTCGCGTTCATGGTAGACAACAACCTCCAAACTCGTTATTCAGGGTGCCAAGGCGGGTCCGCGCCTCCAGGGGCGCGGCTGGCGAAGGGCCGGACTGGATGCGGGACGACTTCCATCGCCCCACATCCGGCTCCGGGAAGGGAACTAGAAAATGAACTTCAAGCCGACCTGAACGTTCGAGGAATTATCGAACTGACCGAAGGTGGTGTTTTCGTCACCCCAGTATTGGTTCCACTCGAAGGTGCCGATGATCTCGTCCCGGAACGCGTACTGGACGTCGAACCGGTTCCACCAGCCGCCACCCTCCTCGTAGATGGTGATGTTGTTCCAGCGGTGCTCTTGGGACGGCCCGAACGGCTTGGAGAAGAACAGAGACACGAAATTGTCGAACTCCTGGCCCTTGGCCAAGCCATTGGACATGGCCAGGGTGGCGGGGTCCGCCGTGTACCTGGAGCAGTCGAAGATGGTGCCCGCCTGGGAGGTACAGGACCGCTGGGTGTCCTCGAAGCCCAGGTTGATGAACTGGATGAACTGGGCGCTGACCAGCAGGTTGGTCAACACATTCACTTCCGCACCCAGCACGTACTTGAACATGTCCTGCTTGTCGGTCTTCAGGGCATCCTCCAAATCGCCCAGGGCGAGCAGGCGCTTGTCCACCACCGGCTGGAGAGTGTCCTTTTGGTACAGGAACTCACCCCGCAACACCACCGGCGCGAAGGAGGTATCCAGGGCATAGTCGAACGAGGTGCCCAGGCTATGCAGGCGCTGGTAGTGCTCGGTGAAGTTCAACTTGGCACCGTTCGAGCTGAGACCGGCGGAACCCAGGCTGCCAGTCAGGTCCGGATTGAAGGCACCGTAATACTGGTTAGTTAGGGGATTTTTCAGCAGCACGGTGGCCGAGTTGCTGCCGTCGGCGGCGATATTGCTGGGGGCATTGTCCGGGGAAATCAGGGCGCCGTCCGGGAGCCGGGCGCCGGTGCTGGGATCCACCAGGGTGCCGGGCGCACGCAGTTCGGTGACCAGCTTTTGATTGGTCAGGGCGTCGTGCCAGCTCAAGTCCACCGCCGGGTTGGCGTCGTAGTGGTAGAAATAGTTGAGGGAGAAATTAAAGCCGCCGCCGGTGGAACCCTTGTAGCGCAGCCCATAGTTGAGGTCCATGTCATCCGGCTTCTTGACCACATAGTCGGTGGTCACGGAACCATGCTGCTGGTTACCGGCGAAGCTGTTGAAAGTGGCGAAGGTGGCGTTCGGCATGTACTCGAACGCGGACTTAGGATTGGACGGATCCCAGGTCACCTGATTGGGCAAGGCGCCGGTGATGCTCATCAGGTTGGTGACATTGTTATTGCCGTTCGGGTCCCCCTGATAGAGACCATTCTGGGCAATGTTGTTCAACACCACGTCGCCCTGGCCAAAGGCGACCGGCGTCTGGGTGCCATTACAGCCCGTGCTGGGGCAGGGGAACGCCATCACGTTGGGATTTTTGGCGAACGCATCCACCGTCATACCGGTGAAGGGCGTGAGTCCCGCGGGATTCAGGTTGCCGGAGAACATGCCCGCGAACGCGGCGTTGGAGAAACTGGTGGCCACGCCCGCCAGCGCCGGTGCCACATTTAGGAAACCGTTCACGTCGCCGGTGATGGTATCCACGCCCTTCATGATGAAGGGATGGCCGGAATCCCCGTTGCCGTTCATGCCAGGAATCTTATTGCTTTCGTGCTGGGAGACGATGAACTGCACGTTGGCATTGTCACCGAAGTTGCGCTCCGCGTTCAGCATCCACACCGGGATGCGTGCGTCCGCCATGGTGTCCTGATTCAGTTCCCGGAAGTCGGTGGGATTGATGATGTCCAGCAACTTGATGCCGTCGGCGGTGCCCCACACCACCTGCTGCTTGCCCAGGCGCAACTTCCAGTCGGAAACTTGGCTATCTAGGTAAAGTTCTCGCAACCAGTCATAGGAGGTGTAGACCCGGTGGCCCTGATAGTCGTCGTTGACGCCTTCGGTGTCATAGATCAGGTCTAGGTCCGCGTGCCAGGAATTATTAGCGTTGATATCCCCATTCAAAAAGATGCGCGCCTGGTTCTGGAACTTGAGTAAATCACCGCCGTCATGCCCGTCCCGGTCCAGCATACTGGACGCCTGGCCGGTGACCTGACCGCTCTGGGCGAATATGGAAGTCTCGTTTTTCAGATAGCCGCTGACCTTGACGTCCGCCTGGGCGGTACCGGTCACCGCCAGCGCCAGACCCACCGCCAAGGCAACTTGAGATTGCTTAAACATCTAAATCCCCTCTCGTCTCTCATTTTTAACTGATCGGGGGCCAGCCCGCACCGGCCCCCGTGCGCCCACCCAAGGGCGGGCCCTGAATACCTTATTCCTTGATCTGACGCAGGGTCTGCTCGGACCACTTGTCGCTAGGCCAATCCTTGTTGAATTCCACGACTTCCGGAGGAATCACCGCCCAGGTCTCGTGGCCGGTGGCCAGGGTCTTGCCATACCAATATTTCCAGGACTGGGCGCGGGGATCCGGCAGGCCCAGGCTACCCCAGTCCCGGTCGATGACCTTGACCATGGCGCCGCCCTTGAAATATTCCGAGCGGTAGTCGGCGAAGGTCTTGGTGTCCACATAGCTGATGCGGTAGTCGTACCACCAGTTCTGGCGCTTGGTGGTGCTCTTCATCTTGTAAACCTGCTTGCCCTTGTGGTCGCAGGACGCCTGGGGCGGCTTGGGCAGGTTTTTGACCTGAACGTTGGGGATGGAGCCCAGGCAGTCCTTGAAGGACTCGGTACCCATGAGTTCGTGGGTCTCGTCCTTGGGCTTAGACAGGGTCACGTCGCCGAAGGTGAAGTCGGTGCCGCCCCAGGCGTCGTCATGGGCCGGTTCCGCGAAGCGGCGGATCTTGCGCAGGTCCGGCAGCCAAATGGCATAGGACTGGCTCTTGTTGTCATCGGTATAGTCGGTGATGAGCATGCCGGTACCGCGCAACTTACCGGAACGGAACATGGCTAAGTCCATAGCCTTGACCTCGCCACCGGCCGGGTAGTCGTTATTCAGGTAACGCTCCAGGGTCACGGTGGTGGGGGCGCTGTCCTTGGCTTGGTTAATCAGGACGGTCACGGTATCGCCCTTCTGGGTGATGCCGTAATTCTTGAGCGCGTAGAAGTGATTGACGAAATAGACTTGCTGGGCCAGCTCATCCGCGTTCGGGGTGCCCTTGGGCATGGGCAGGTCCTTGGGAACCCCGGCGGCCAGGGCCGTCAGAGACAAACTAGACAAGGCCAGGGCGCAAGCGGAAAGACGCCAGGAATACCGCATGTTGAGTCCTCCAAAAAAATAACAGCGAAAGGCCTTCACCGGCGAAGGCCGGGGAGAATGCCTGAGAGATAGACCGAGATCGGCCGAACGACTACCGCCCCGTTATGGAAATTTGTCTTTTTTCTTGGCTTAGGGTGGCTAGGCAGCCATAGGTTAAATGTAATAGCAAACTCCGTTGCACTGGACAAGCAAAATATCCGGGCCAAGAGGCAGGTTTCGGTGCGATAGTTGGCCACAAAAGCGATTAGCTCCCTAAATGGGCGTGGCTTCATCCACCCCCGCCGCTTCCCCGGCCGGAGTCCCGCCAACCCGGTCCAGCGCTTGTTCCAGTTCCCGGATACGCCGCTCCTGGGCCCGCAACTGACGCTCCAGTTCGGGCAACCGCTGCAACGCGGATTGTTCCCGCCAAAAATCCCGCACCGCACGCGGCGGCATACCAAGCACCGCCTCCCCCGGTTGCAGGTCCCGGGTAACCTTGGTAGCGCCGCCGACCCGGGCGCCGGCACCGATGCGCTTATGGTCCGCCACCCCCACCTGACCGGCCAGCAGGGCACCCGCCCCCACGCTGACGCTGCCGGAAATGCCCACCTGGCTGACCAGAATCACGTGCTCGCCGATGTCGCAGTTGTGACCCACCTGGACCAGATTGTCGATCTTGCTGCCCCGGCCGATGCGGGTGGTGCCCAGGGTCGCCCGGTCCACGCAACTATTGGCGCCGATTTCCACGTCGTCCTCGATCAGCACGTCCCCCAATTGGGGAACCCGGTGATGGTGATCGTCCAGCCAGACATAGCCGAAACCGTCGCACCCGATGCTGGCGCCGCCATGCACGATGACCCGGTCCCCCAGCCGCACCCGGGGATGGCAGCAGACATTGGCCTCGATGCGGCAATCGGCGCCCACCCGCACCCCTTCGCCCAGATAGGCACCGGGGCCGATCCAGGTGCGGGCGCCGATCCGCGCCCCGGCCTCGACCACCGCGCAGGCACCGACGCTGACGCCCTCCCCCAGTTGGGCGTCCGGATGCACCACCGCCCGGGGATGAACGCCGCTGGCCCCGGGCGGGTCCAGAAAGCGCTCCGCGACCCGCAGGAAGGCAATCCGGGGGGCGCCGGTACGAATCAGCCTGGGCCCCGCGTCCAGCTCGGGAAATTCCAGGGGCACCAGCACCGCCGCCGCCTGGCTGAGCCGTACCTGTTCCGCCAGGCGCCCGTGCTCGGCAAAGGTCAGTTGGTCCGGACCCGCGTCGTGCAGGGCGGCGACGCCGCCGATGGGCAAGGGTGGCGTTTCTCCGGCTGGAATCCCGGCCGACGCGAGTAGGTCATTCAGGGGAATGGGGGACATGGATCGGGTCTCCGTGGGGGCAGGAATCTAGCCTGGAACGGTCGCTCCCCCAAGGATAGAGCGGACCGGACAAGATTGGCATTGGCCCGGCACCGCCTAGAAGCGATGGTTCCGGTCCACCCACCGCCAGGCGATGAGCCCGCCCAGGGCCGCGCCGCCGGCGGAAACCCAAAAGGCGGCGGCGGGACCGATGCCCTCCCAGACATAGCCGCTCACCAGGGTGCCCAGCGCGCCGCCGGCGCCGAAGCTCATGCTGGCATACAGGGCCTGGCCGCGACCCTGCAAACGCCCGGGAAAATAATGGTGCACGAGGTGGATGGCCGAGGCATGAAAGGTGCCGAAGGTGGCCGCGTGCAGGGTTTGGGCCAGGAACAGCAGGGGCAATTGGTGGGGAAAGGCGCCGATCAACAGCCAGCGCAGCACCGCCAGACCCAGGCTGGCGAGCAACAGACGCCGGGCGCCGAAGCGATGCAGCAACTGATGCATACCCAAGAAGGTAAGCACTTCCACCAACACTCCGGTGCCCCACAGGGCGCCGATCAGGGGTTTGGCGTAACCCTGCTCGGCCAGATAAATTGAATAAAAAGCATAGTAGGCGCCGTGGCTGGCCTGTTGGGCGAAGCAGGCGACCAAAAAAGCCAGCACCTCGGGACGGCGCAGCGTCGCCCAGAGGCCTGCGACCTGCTGCTCCTGGTGAGACGAGGGGGCGTCCGGCACCAGCAGGCTGGACAACCAAATGGTTAGGAACAGCATCACCAGCACCTGGGGTACCAGGCTGGTACCCCGGTGCTCCAACAACTGGCCCAAGCCCACCACCGCCAGGATGAATCCCACCGAGCCCCAGAGCCGGATGCTGGCATAGCGGCGAATCTGGACCCCCAGGTAATTGCAGGTAATCACCTCCAACTGGGGCAGAGACGCGTTCCAGAAGAAGCTGAACAGCACCATCACCAGCGCCAGGCTCCAAAATTCCCGGGCCCAGAAAACGCCCATGAACACCAGGGCCGAGACCAGGGACGCCGCTCGCACCAGTTCCAATCGCCGGCCGCTACGATCCGCCAGCCAGCCCCACAGGTTGGGGGACAGGATCTTGGTGACCATCAGGAGGGAGGTCAATTGGCCGATGGCGAGCGCGTCAAAGCCCAAGTCGCTGAGATACAGGCCCCAATAGGGCACCAGGGCGCCGAGGGAGGCAAAGTAGCAGAAATAAAATAACGATAGCCGCCAATAGGTCATAGGGTCGGACTCAGCGATGGACGGCGGAACGCTAACCTGGCCCGAATCGGCCCAGCGCTTTGGGCCGGGTTAGGGAATCCCGCCCTCGGTCATCAGGGGACCCAGGGCCTTGACCAGACTGGCGAACAGTTGCGGATTCAGGCTTTCCTCCCTGGCCAGCAATTCCTTCATGCGCGCCCGCTCGGTGGGCGCCGTGAAACAGGCGGGACAGGAGTCCGGCACCACCGGAAAACCAGCGGCGGCCGCAAAGTCCGCCGTTTGCCGCTCCCGGACATAGGCCAGGGGCCGAATGATGCGAATATCGCCGGCGTCATTCACATAATGGGCCTTCATGGTGCGCAATTGGCCCCCGTGGAACAGAGACATCAGCAGGCTTTCCGCCAGATCGTCCAGATGCTGCGCCAAGGCCAACACGTTATACCCCTGCTCCCGGCAGGTTCCGTACATGATGCCCCGCTTCATGCGGGAACAGTAGGCACAGAAGGAATCGCCCCGCATCCGGGTCTTGGCCTCTTCCATGATCGGCTCGGAGGCATAGAAATAGGGAACGCCCAGGGCACTGTAATAGTCCCGGAGGGACGCGGGATCGAAGCCTTCCACCTGGGGATCCACGGTCAGCACACCCAGGTCGAAGGACACCGGCGCGTAACCCTTCAGATATCCCAGGATATGCAGCAGGGATAGGGAATCCTTGCCGCCGGACACGCCGAGCAGGACCCGGTCCCCGGCCCGAATCATCTCGAAATCCAACAGCGCCTTGCCCACCCGGCGCATGATCGCCTTGGGTGGCCGGGTGAAGGGGTTGCGGACCCGCGTCTTGGGACGCTGGCCGGAATCAGACTGAGCAGACATCCTGGGTAAACCGGAGCGGGTTGTGCCGACTGGCAGCGGCTGGGCTGAATTGGGAGGCCCAATATACCAGAGCGGCTCGCCACTAGCCGGATCCGGCTTGGCGGGGACCGCTGCCCCCCGCCTTGGCAGCGTCCGCTCCATCCCAGCGCTATGCTAATGGCCATAGGTGGCTAACGGGATGCTGAATCATGACCAACAGATGGTTGCTCGCGACACTGGGCCTGCTCGGGATGCTGGCTTGGCCAGTCCAGGCGGCCAAGGATCCCTTCGCGGAATTGCAGAAGGAAGCAACGGCTTACTCAGCGGCCCTGGCCAAGCAGCGGGGTCCGGCCCTTTCCCCCCAGGATCAGGCCACCCTAGCCGGCGCCGCCCGCCTGTTGACGGATCGCAAGTTCTGCGGCCAGGCGGTGGATCTGCGCCGGCTGGCGTTGGCGGGTCCCAACCAGGTCGGCACGGCGGACTGGTCTGGCCTGGCCGCCGACGCCCTGTGCGCCAAGCGCTGGGACGACGCCCTATACGGCGCCTGGATGGCCCTCGGCAAGGCGGACCCCAAACACAAGCGCCCCGCCTGGTTGCTGCTCGGTAAGGCCATGGAAGCCCATCCCCGCCACGGCGCGGCCTCGGCCCTGGTGGCCTATCGGCAAGCCCTGGCCTTGGGCGAGGATGCCAAGCTGCGGGAACTGGTGGGCCGGCTAGAGCAGGACGCCCTGGAAGCCAGCGCCTTGCGGGTGGATCGCCATTTCATCCAGGCGGGCAAGGGCCTGCCGTCCATCTGCCTGACGTTCAACCGGGCCATTCCGGACCCAAGCCAACAACGCTATGGGGACTATGTGCGCTTCGAGCCCCCCTTCCCCGCCGAATTCCGTAAGGAGTCTCCCAACGAGTTGTGCGCGGACGGCGCCGAATTTGCCACCCAATACCGGGTGCGGGTGCTGAAGGGATTAGCCGGCGACGAGGGCCTGCAACTGCTGGAAACCTTCGACCAACCCATCGACACTGGTGACCGGCCGCCCAGCCTCCGCTTCGAGAACAACTATTACGTGCTGCCCGCCGGTAGCGATGGGGTGCCGATCCACGCCCTCAACGTGCCCAAGGCACGCCTGACCCTGTTCCGCATCGGCGACCGCAATCTGGTCCATGAATTCGTGCTCGGCAATTTCCGCACCGATCTATCCAAATGGAGCCTACAGCGCATCCGGGACCATCTAGGGGAATGGGTATGGTCTGGCGAGGTTGACCTGCCAGCCCGCCCCAACGAGACGACCCTGGCCAACCTGCCGGTGGCGGCCCTGGCCAAGCCGGCCCCGGGCGTCTACATCCTCAATGCCGACGCCCTGGGGACGGCCACACCCGGCGAGGCGGCCCAAGAAGACCAGGAAGGGGACGACCCGGAAAAACTCCCACCAGCGTCCCAGTGGTTTCTGGTGTCGGACCTGGGCATTTCCAGCTACCGGGGCGCCGACGGCCTGTCGGTGGTCACCCGGAGCCTGGCGGACGCGACCGCCCTGCCCGGCGTGCGCCTGACCCTGTACGGACGCAACAACCTGGTGCTGGGCGAGCAAGTCAGCGACGCCAAGGGTCAGGCCCACTTCCCGGCCGGCATCCTGGGCGGCAAGGGCGGCCGGGAGCCGGTACTGCTGCTGGCATCCGGCCCCCAGGGGGATTTCAATTTCTTCGACATCAGCGGCGCGCCCTTCGACCTGAGTGACCGGGGCGTAGGCGGCCGGGCGGCGCCCGGCCCCCTGGACGCCTTCCTGTTCACGGAACGGGGCGTGTACCGGCCCGGCGAACCCGTGCATCTGAGCCTGTTGCTACGCAACGAACTGGGCGTCGCCGTGGAAGGGCTGCCCTTGACCCTGCGGCTATTGCGCCCCGACGAGCAACTGGCCGTGGAACGGGTGATTCAACCCCAGGGCGCCGGCGGCTACTCGGAACTGTTGGAGCTTTCCGCCTCGGCCCGCACCGGCCATTGGAAAGTGCAGGCGTTCGCGGACCCCAAGGGGGCGCCGGTGGGCGAAGTCCGCTTCCTGGTGGACAGCATCGTGCCGCCCCGCATCGAGGTAGAACTCCAGGGACCCGCCACGGCTTACCTGTTGCCTGGCACCAGCGGGCGCTTCGGCGCCCTGGCCCGCTATCTGTTCGGCGCGCCAGCGGCGGACCTGGGCGCCAATGGTGAACTCTTGGTGGCCCGGGACCCAGATCCCTTCCCCGGCTTTCCCGGGTTCCGCTATGGCCCCCTGGACGAGCCGGATGACACCCTATTGACGCCCCTGACCCCGGTGAAGACTGACGCCCAGGGCCAAGCCCAATTCGACTTTCAACTGGAGCGCCTGCCCAAGCTGCGCCAGCCCCTGCGCGCCCGCTTGCGCGCCGAGGTGACGGACGTGGACGGCCGTCCGGTGGGTGCTGAACAATGGACGCCGGTGCGCCAGGACGCCCTGTATCTGGGCGTCAAGGCACCGGACGGCCCCCTGCCGGCAGGCGCCGAGGCCCAGTTCGAGGTGGTGGCCCTGGACCGGGACGCCCAGCCCCAGACCCGCCAACTGGGCTACCGGCTGCTGGAAGAGCAGGTCCATTACCAGTGGTACCAGAATGGCGGACGCTGGCTGTTCAAGCGTCAAATCCGGGACCGGCTGCTCCAGGAGGGGAGCCTGGACGTCACTGAGGCGGGGCCGGCGCGGCTGGCGCTGCATCTCGCGGCGGGCCGGTACCGGCTGGACGTGCGGGCCCCGGACACGGACGTACTCACCAGCGCCCGGGTCCAAGCGGGCTGGGAGGGGGACCTGGCCGACCTGGAAACGCCGGATCAGTTGTCCCTGAACCCAGATCAGCCCAGTTACCGGCCTGGCGAACTGGCCAAACTACGCCTCCAGGCACCCTTCGCCGGCCGGGCAGACCTGGTCATCGCCACCGACCGGGTGCTGGAGATCCGGGAAATCCAGGTCAGCGGCCAAGAACAGGTGGTGGACGTGGCGGTGCCGGACAACTGGGGTGCGGGCGCCTATGCGCTGGTCACCGCGTTCCGGCCCGACGGCGCCCAGGCGGGTCACGGCCCCCGGCGGGCGGTGGGGGTCGCCTGGCTAGGCATCGCCAAAGAAGGCCATGCGCTGCGGGTGACCCTGGACCCGCCGGCCCTGGCCCGGCCCCGGGGGCAACTGAACATTGGGGTCCAGGTGACGGACACGGCGCCGGGGACGCCCCTGTTCATCAGCCTGGCAGCGGTGGATGAAGGCGTATTACAACTCACGGACTATCGTACCCCGGATCCTCTCGGCTATTTCTTTGGCCAACGCTCCCTGGCGGTGGGCCTGCGGGACCTGTACGGCCGCCTGCTGGACGGCCGCAAGGGCCAGCCGGCCCAATTACGCAGTGGCGCCGGCCTGGCCGGCCGCCAGGGCATGCCGGAATCCCATGTACGCATTCTGTCCCTATTCTCGGGGATCAAAACCCTGGACGCGGATGGCCGGGTCCAAATTCCGCTGGACTTGCCGGACTTCAACGGCCGGGTGCGGCTGATGGCGGTGGCCTGGTCGCCAACCCGGGTGGGCAGTGGCGAGGGCGCGGTGACGGTGCGGGATCCGGTGGTGGTGATGCCCGCCCTGCCCCGCTTCCTGGCTGCCGGGGACACCAGCCTGGCGACCCTGTTGATCCAGAATCTGGACGGACCCGCCAGCGAGTACCGGCTGACCCTGGAAGCCAGCGGCGCCCTGGAGTGGACCGAGCCCCAGCCGCCCCGCGCCATCAGCCTGGCACCCGGTCAGCGCCAGGTGCTCAAGCTGCCGGTGCGAGCCAAGGAACTGGGCAATGGCCAGATCAGCGTCACCCTGGACGGCCCTCCAGGCACTGGACTCACCAAGACCGCCGAGGTGGGCATTCGCGCCCCCTTCCTGCCGGAAACCCGGCGCCGCTTCGCCCAAATCGGCGGCCAGTCCAAGACCCTGTTGGGCCCGGACCTGACCCAGGGTCTGCGCCCGGAAACCCTGGGCGCCCAAGTCACCCTAAGCGGTCAACCGGATCTGGACGTGCTAGGCCTGCTGAAGCAACTGGACCTCTACCCCTACGGTTGCCTGGAACAGGTGGTGAGCCGCGCCTTCCCGCTGCTCCAGTTTGAAAAGCTGGCGGCCCGCTGGGAATACCAGGGCAAGGTCCCAGCCCGGCAGCGCCTATCCCAGGCAGTGGCCCTGATCCAGGAACGGCAACTGGAGAATGGCGCCTTCACCCTCTGGGACCCGGACGGCGGCGAGCACGCCTGGCTGACCGTGCATGCCCTGGACTTTCTACAGCGGGCCAAGGAAGCGGGCCTGCCGGTGGCGGATTTCCGCTGGCGCCGGGGCCTGGAGTGGCTACGCCGGGAAATCCAGAACCCCAACCTGGAGGAAGTGGACGACTTGGCGGTCCAGGCCTACGCCCTGTATGTGCTGAGCCGGGCCGGTGAATCCCATGCCGAAACCGCCCGCTATTTATTGGATGAAGCTGGCGACTCCCTGCCGCCCCTGGCCGCCGCCCAACTCGGCGCCGCCCTGGCCAACCTGGGGGACCGGGAGCGGGCGGGCAAGGCCTTCGCCCTGGCCGCCAAGCAAAGTCGCGAACCGGGTGCCCGGGATTTCGGCTCACCCCTGCGGGACCTGGCCGCCCGGGTGTTGTTGCTGGCGGAAGCGCCGGCCGGCAGCGCTGATCCGGCCGCGTCCCTGCGGGAACTGGTGGACCAGATGCGCAAGCACCCCTGGCTATCCACCCAGGAACAGGCCTGGCTGGTGCGAGCGGCGGCGGCCACCAGTGGCGACGGCGAGCCCCTGCGCCTGCGGGTCCACGGCGAGCCGGTGCCGGAACGGACTAAACCCCTGATCCTCAACCCCGGCCTGGAGCAGTTTAAGCCGGGCCTGGAACTGGTCAACGAGGGCAAGAGTCCGGTGTGGCTCAGCGCCGCCGTCAACGGCAGCCCCCTGGAAGCGCCTCCGCCCCTCAACGCGGGGTTCCGCATCCAGCGGCGCTTCCTCAATCTCCAGGGCAAGCCGGTCAACCTCCAGCAGGTGCCCCAGGGCGAGGTGCTGGTGGTGCTCTTAGAAGGCAAGGCGGACAGCAAGGACTTAGATCATCAGGCATTGATCGTGGATCCCCTGGCCGCCGGACTGGAAATCGAGAGTCCCCAACTAGCCAAGTCCCGCTCCATCAGTGACCTGGGCTGGCTGGGCGACCTCAGCACCGCCCTCTATATGGACGGCCTGGACGACCGCTTCGTGGCGGCCCTGGACCTGCTAGGCGAGGAGCGGGAATTTCGCCTCGCCTACCTGGTCCGGGCGGTGACGCCGGGCACCTATCGTCTGCCGCCCACCGAGGTGGAGGACATGTACAGCCCCCGCTACCGGGCCCGGGGCGACTCTGGAACCCTGGTGGTGGTACCGGCGCGGTAGGGCGCTGGAGTGGAACGGGGGCCAGGCCCTGGCCCCCGTCCGCCCCCGGCCGGGCGCTCATCGCGGCGGCATTGGGCCTATACTTTAAGCAGGCTCATAACCCAGGAGGAATTTAGGGTGAAAATCAGCAGCCGCTCCCTCGGCCGGGCCAGTGTCCTAGCCGGGTGTTTGAGTACAGGATTGGCTTGGGCATATCCGCCTTTTGACCATAATTTCGACTACTTCAATCAGTATTGGTGGGGTATGCCAGGCGCTTGGCAGTTGCCGGTTTGGGGCCCTGGAACCTGGAATGCCATGCCGATGCAGACGGGATTTCATATCAATCAAGGCGCGGACCTTGACCGCTATTACGTCAATATTCAGTTGGCCGGCTCCGCCCCGGAACAGGTGCTGGTCAGTCTTGACGAGGGCCGCTGGCTAACGATCCGGATTCAGGACCGGAGCTCGACCCACCAGGAATTCACCAGTCCCCAGGGCAACGGCTGGACCCGCACCTATAGCTTTGGGGGCGGCCAGCAGATGATGCGGATCACTCTGCCGCCGGACGCGGATTTCTCCGCCATGGCGCGGGATAATCAACCGGGTCTGGTCCGGCTCGTGATCCCACGGCGCCGTTAGCTGCAAAATCCCGATCCCGGCCCAGGCCGGGTTTGGGACTTGCCCATCCCGCCGTTTCAATGTCAGACTTCCCGGTTTCCCATCGCCAGAGAGCTTGATCCATGCCGCCAACCTTTCAAACGCCCCAGGACGCCGAGGATGCCTTCTATGACGCCCTGGACGCCCAGGACTTGGACGCCGTGATGCGGGCCTGGGCGGATTCCGATGAGATCGCCTGCCTGCTACCCATGCGCCCCTTGGTCATGGGGCGGGCCGGGGTGCGGGACGGCTGGCGGGAGGCGCTGGAGGGCGCGGGGGGCATGGAGGTCGAGGTGCGCCATCAGGGTTGGATGGAGTCGGCGGACCTGGCCGTGCATTGCGTGGAGGAGCGGGTCAGGCTGGTCGGCCGCAACCAGCCCATGCCGCCCATGTACGCCACCAATATCTACCGGCGCGCCGGCGATGGCTGGCGGCTGATCCTGCATCAAAATTCCCCGGCGCCGCCGCCTGCGCCACCGGTCCGGCGGGCCTAGAGCCACCGCCAAGGCTCCTTGACCGGGCGGAAGCCAATTGCCATGCGCGTCCATCTGCAAACCCTGGGCTGCCGCCTGAACGAGGCGGAAGTGGAATCCTGGAGCCGGGACTTTCAGCTCCGGGGACACCGGATTTGTGCCGACCCGGACCAAGCGGACCTGCTGGTCGTCAACACCTGCGCGGTGACCGAAGAAGCGGTACGCAAATCCAGAAAGCTGCTGCGCCGCGCCCACCGGGATAATCCGGGCGCCAAATTGGTCATTACCGGCTGTTACGCGTCCTTACAACCGGGCACGGCGGGCAACTTGCCGGGCGTGGATCTGCTGGTTCCCAACCCGGACAAGGACCGGCTGGTGGAAATCGCCAGCCGCGCCCTGGACCTGGATACCATGCCGGCCCAAGCCATGGAACCGGATGGGGAGCCCCTCTGGATCCGGCGGCGCCACCGGGCCTTCATCAAGGTCCAGGACGGTTGTCGCTATCAATGCACCTTCTGCATCGTCACCCTAGCCCGGGGCGAGGAACGCAGCCGCCCGGTGGCGGAGGTGGTGGCCGAGTTGAACCAGCTCCGGGCGTCCGGCATTCAGGAAGCGGTGTTGACCGGCGTCCAAATCGGCGGCTATGGCCGGGACCTGGGCACCAGCCTGGCGGACCTGGTGCGGGCGATTCTGGCGGACACGGATCTGCCCAGGCTGCGTATCGGCTCCCTGGAACCCTGGGGATTGCCCCGGGGATTCTGGTCCCTATTCGACAACCCCCGCTTGCTGCCCCATTTACACCTGCCGCTGCAAAGCGGATCGGACCCGGTCCTGCGCCGCATGGCGCGTCGCTGCAAAGCGTCGGAATTTCTGGCCTTGGCGGAACGGGCCCGGCAGCGGGTGGCGGACCTCAACCTCACCACGGACATCATCGTGGGATTTCCTGGCGAAACAGACCAGGATTGGCAGGCCACCCTGGGTCTGGTGCAGCAGGCCAGCTTCGGCCAACTGCATATCTTTCCCTTTTCGCCCCGCCAGGGCACCCGGGCCGCCCAGCTTGCGGACCCGGTGGACCCGGTCACCCTGCGCGCCCGCTGCCAACAGTTGCAGGCGGTGGGGCGGCAACTCAAGCGCGCCCACCTAGAGGGCTACCTGGGGCGCCGGGTGCCGGTGCTGGTGGAAGGTCGCGGACGCAGTTCGGCGGGTAACGAACACTGGTTCGGCTACAGCCCCAGTTTCGTACCGGTGCAAATTCCCCTGGAGGCTGGCGGCGATCTGGAAAACCGCATCCTGGATACCCAGTTGACGGGCCTGGCCGAGGCCGGCGAGGCCCTGCTGGGCCGTATCTGACCGGGGCACCGCGCCGGTCGAAGCCGCTATAGACCGGCCTTGGTCGCCTGGTGTTGCTCCGCATCCAGGACATCGTCCAGATAGGTCACCGCCAGGCCCAACTCCCGGGTCCAGCTCAGCTCCAGATGCCAGCCCTGGCCAGCCCGCCACAGGTGGTTAGCCTGGCCCTCGCCGCGCCGGATGGCAGCGATGCGGGTGGGAGCGTCCACGGCATACTTGGGGTATTGGCTATGGTCCTCGGGCGGACCGTATTTTTCTTGAAGGGAACGCAACATCTCTTGATGATGCATTTGGGTGGAGGGACGGTGCTCCCGAACCACCTTATAAATCTGGTTCTTGAATGCCATCACATACACCCGTTCCGCGCCCTGGACGTAGATCGCTGCCCGCCGTTCGCCGTCCCTCTGCTGGAATTGGGGTTCCGGGGGCTGACGCAGCAGCCGGTCAAACTCACCTCCCAGGCAATAGAGGTTGAGCACCTGCTTGGCGCAAGATTCCGCCGCCCCTCCCAGGGCCGGCATCAGGGCCAACCCGGCGACCGCTACCACCAGAATCCGCGCCATTCTTCCCACTAACGGTTCCAGAACCATATCGGGCCATTCTCCTGGTGCATGAAGCCGCGGGCGCCGCACAGGCCCCCATTCCCAAGGTAGCATAACCTATTCGTCCCCCGGATTGCCGGACGCTGTCCCGGTCCCTGTCAAACCTAGGGGCCGGTGTCAGAACGCTAGATCCACCCAGATCGGGCAATGGTCGGACGGCTGTTCCATGGCGCGGATGCCATAGTCGATGCCCGCGTCCCGGCAATTGGGCAGCAGCGCCTCGCTGGCCAGCATCAAGTCGATGCGCAAGCCATGCCGGGGCTGCCGCTCGAAGCCCCGGCTGCGGTAATCGAACCAGCTAAAGTGGTCGTCGAGATCGGGATGCAAGTGCCGGAAAGTATCCCGCAAACCCCAGGCAGATAGGGTTCCCAGCCACTCCCGTTCCTCGGGCAAAAAGCTGCACTTGCCGGTGCGCAACCAGCGCTTGGCGTTGTCCGGACCGATGCCGATGTCCAGGTCCAGGGGCGCCACGTTCATATCACCGACCACCAGCACCGGGTCGGCGGGCTGAAACGACTGGGCCAAATAGGCCGCCATATCCGCGTAAAAGCGCCGCTTGTGGGGAAATTTTTCGGGATGGGCGCGGCTCTCGCCCTGGGGGAAATAGGCGTTGACCAGGGTCAGGGTGCGGCCATCCGGCAGGGAAAACTGGCCGCTGATGACCCGCCGCTGGGCATCCTCCGGCTCGCCGGGAAAACCCTTGTGGATTGCCAGGGGCTCCGCTTTGGTCAACAGAGCCACGCCGTAATGGGACTTCTGTCCGTGGAAATAGGCCCGGTACCCCAGATCTTGGATCATTTCCAAGGGGAAATCCTGATCCTGGACCTTGATCTCCTGGAGCGCCACTAGGTCCGGGTCCAACTGCTCGCGGATGGCCCGCAACTGGTGGGGGCGGGCGCGGATGCCGTTGACGTTAAAACAGACGATTTTCATGGAGGCTCCTGTTGCTGTCCCCGGTTAGGGGAAGCAAGCCTAACAGGTCGTCCCAAGGGGGTCCAAGCCAGGCCCGGCGCAGAAGGGAGAAAGCTTCCCCTCAACGGGGGTGCCGGTCAAATCAGCTCAGTCCGGGGCGCCGGGCGGCGACGGCCAGCAATAGGAATGGCAACGCCAGCAACGCCCAGCCAGACAGGGCCGGAACCGCCGCCGCTTCCCGGAGGCCCGGCCCGCCTTGATCGACGATGGTGCCGTTGACCGTCAGATCGTCATCCCCCAACCCGCCGTCGGTAATATGGAAGGTGACGCTGTTGCCCGCGATATGGGCGGCGATTTGATACCAATGATACTCATTGGGCTTATCCGGCGTGGGGCCGTATTTCCAGTACTGGGTCCCTCCCGGCAAGGTGCCGGGATATTCGATGCTGACCCTTACCTGGCTGCCCGGTGTGCAATGTTCCAGCCGGAAGTCAAACAGACCATAGGGGAACGAATAACCGGCCGGCGGACTGGGCAGACCAGCGAGGGACACGAACTTGGGCCCGATGAAGCCGCAGCCATCCCCGCCCCCCACCACACTGGCCTGACCGGGCGCGGCGGCATCTCCCACCGGACCCACATAGGCGCGGGCGGTACAGGTCACCTGCACATCGCTGACGGCCCGGTCGATCACCGTACCGCTGTCATAGGCGACCCAGCAAACCTGATCCGGGGCGCTGGGTTGGGTCGCGACCGAGATGCTATAGCGGCTGCCGGACGCCCGCGGCACTGGGAAGGTAAAGGCGCCATTGCTCCCGATCGCCAGCGTCTCCGCCAGGTCCGGCTGGGGCACCAGTCGCGCTGAACCACTGGACGGTTCGGCCGGGACCAGGAGACTGGGGGGATCGATCCCTAATACCAAACCCGCCCCTAACAGCCCTTCCACCCTGCCACCGACGGTAAAGCGCTGGGTTTCACAGTTGACCTGAACATCGGTCACATCTGCCTCGCCCATGAGGCCCAGGCCGTTGACCAGCGTGCAAGTCTGGCCCGGATTGCTGGGCTGGGTTTGCACGCTGACGCGATAGCGAAGTTGGGACGGAAAGGGCGTCGGAAAAACAAAGGCACCATTGCTGCTGATCGCCAGGGCTTCGCCCAGGTCCGGCGCGCCAATCACCGCTGGTGACGCCAAGTCCGCCGGCGCCAACTGGAGCACCAGGCCGGACCCGCGCAACCCGGAGACGGTCCCTCCGACCGAATGGGCGGCGGCGCTGGCGTCAGCAGCGACGGCGCCCCAGCAGAAAATCGACCCCAATCCAAGCAAGAGGATACCTATCCAGGAGGTTGAGGACGATCTGCTAGCGCCTAGACCCGGCTGGTAATAGTTCCGCAGGGTGCGCCCTAAAGTTTCCATTTTTTCAGCCGATAATAGGGTTTAAGGAATTTTAGTATCCTATTCCGGGGATTGGTTTGGGTCAATTTTCGTTATTTGCCCTATAAGCTTGAAATCGACTAAACCTAGGCGCCAGTGAATTGTCAAGACTTTAAAGCATCCCTTCTCGATAGCCGCCTGCGCCGGTTGCTTGATCTCGCTGAACCCCACTGACTAAGGCAGGCGCCGCCCTAGCCATAGCGTCCCTCGATGTAGTTGGCGGTTTCCTTACGCTTGGGGGTCACAAACAATTCGGCGGTCGTGGCCTGCTCCAGCACCCGGCCCATGAGCATGAACAGGCATTCGTCACTGGCGCGGCGCGCCTGGGCCATGTTGTGCGTGACGATCAAAATGCTGTATTGGCCCCTCAACTCCCAGATCAGTTCCTCCACGGCGGCGGTGCCCCGGGGATCCAGGGCCGAGCAGGGTTCATCCATCAGCAGGAGCGCCGGCCGCACCGGCAGCAGGCGGGCGATGCAGAGTTTTTGTTGTTGTTCCAGGGACAACTCGGTGGCCTTGCGGCCCAGGCAATCCTTGACCTGATCCCAAAGCAACACCTGGCTCAGGGCCTGTTGCAGAATTTCATCCTCCTGGGCCCGGGTGATCCGCTTGGCGCCCTCATGGATGCGATGGCCGAATAAAACATTGTCCCGGATCGAAATCGGCAGGGGATTGGGGCGTTGAAACACCATGCCCACCGACTTGCGCACCTGGACCAGTTCCACGTCCGGGTCCAGGATGTTCTTGCCCAACACCCGGATGCTGCCCTGGGTACGGACTAAGCCCTGCCGCTCGTTGATGCGGTTGATGCTGCGCAGCAGGGTGGATTTGCCGCAGCCGGATGGACCGATCAGGGACGTGATGATGCCGGCCTTGATGGGCGCGCTCACGTCCAGCAGGGCCTGAAAGGTGCCGTACCAGAGACTGAAGTCCTGTATTTCAACCGCGTAGGGGATGCTATTCGGCATTGGCAAAACTTCCGGCATTAGCCAAAGCGGCCTTCAATGTAGTCCAGGGTGCGGGGGTCCTGGACCTTCCCGGCGAACAAATCTTCGGTGACGCCGGTTTCCACACACTCCCCGTTCAGGAACAGGGCCGTCCGGTCCGCCAGCCGGCAGGCCTGCCGCACCAGGTTGGTTACCAGGATGATGGTCATGTCCTGGCGCAGTTCCTTGAGCACCTCCTCGATGCGCATGGTGGTGACCGGGTCCACGGCGATGGAAAACTCGTCCAACATGAGCAACTCCGGTTCCTGGGACAGGGCGCGGGCGATGGTAAGCCGCTGTTGCTGACCGCCGGACAGCAGACTACCCAGGGTGTTCAAACGGTCCTTGACCTCGTCCCAGAGGGCGGCGCGGGTCAGGCAGCGTTCCACGATCTCGTCCAACTCGGCGCGCCGGTGGATACCCCGCCAGCGGGGCGCCAGGGCCACGTTGTCGTACACCGTCATGGGCAGCCCCACCGGCAAGGGAAATACCACGCCGATACGGGCGCGCAACGCGTAAGGGTTGGCCAGCTTGGCCACGTCCCGGCCCCGGAACAGGAGTTGCCCCCGCACCCTCATGCGGCGGTCGAATTCATCCATGCGGTTGATGGCCTTGAGAAAGGAGGTCTTGCCGGAGTTGGCGGGGCCGATGATGGCGAAGATTTCCTGGGCGCGGATGTCCAGGCTCAGGTCCCGCAGGGCGCTCCTGGAGCCGTATTGGATACTCAGATGGCGGGCCGACACCAGCGGCGCCGGGTCCGGCTCCCTCACCATTTGCGTTTGCCCCGCAGGTACATGCGCAGGGCGATGGCCAGGGCATTCATGGCCAGCACCACGCCGATCAGCACCAGCGCCACGCCATAGGGCAGGGCCTCCGGCACGCCGGGCACCTGGGTGGTCACCACGAACAGGTGCAGCGCCAGCGCCATGGTTTGGTCGAAAATCCCCTGTGGAAGGAACGGCAGGAAGAATGCCGCGCCGGTGAACATGATGGGTGCAGTTTCCCCCACCGTGCGCGAAATTTGCAGGATGATGCCCGTCAGGATGCCGCTCAAGGCGTTGGGCAGCACCACCGTGCGGATGGTCTGCCAGCGGGTCGCGCCCATGTTCCAACAGGCTTCCCGGAACGCCATGGGCACCGCTTGCAGGGCCTCGCGGGTGGAGACGATCACCACCGGCAGGGTCATGACCCCCAGGGTCAGGCTGGCGGACAGGATGCTGGTGCCAAAGCCGAAGCCGATCACGAAGGCGCCGAGACCGAACAGGGCGTGGACGATGGACGGCACCCCGGCCAGGTTGATGATGGCCAGATTGATGACCCGGGTAAAAAAATTGTCGGCGGCGTATTCGCTCAAATACAGGGCGGCGGCGATACCCACCGGCACCGACGCCAGCAGGGCCACGCTCACTAGCCAGACGGTCCCCAGCAACGCTGGGAAAATTCCCCCCGCTGTCATGCCCTGGGCTGGATCCGTGAACAGAAAGTCCACCGACAGTATCCCGCCGCCCTGGTACAGCAGGGTGACCAGAATCGCCGCCACCGGCAGGATCAGCAGCAGGGTCATGAGCAGAAACAGGGTCCGGGCCAGAGCCTGCACCCGTTTGTCGTGGCGATTGCGGGCGGTCTCGGCGAACATGGGCCTAGTCCCTGCCCAGGCCGCGCACAATCAGATCGGCGGCCAGGTTGATGACAAAGCTGATAATGAACAGCAGCACACAAATCACGAACAACACCTGGTAGTGATCGGACCCCACCGGCGCCTCGCCCAGTTCCGCCGCCACCGTAGCGGTGAGAGCGCGCACCGGGTCGAACAGGCTGGTGGGAATGTTGACGGCGTGGCCGCTGGCCATGAGCACCGCCATGGTTTCGCCGAACGCCCGCCCCACCCCCAGCAGCACCGCGCCCAGCAAGCCCTGCCGGGCCGCTGGCAACAGCACCCGGACAATCATCTGCCAGCGGGTGGCGCCCAGTGCCTCCGCCGCTTCCCGGTAGCGGTCCGGCACCGCCCGCAGGGCATCCTCGGCGATAGAGGTCATGATGGGCGCCGCCATCAACCCGAGCAGAATGCCGCAATTGAGCACGTTGAGTCCCACCGGCACCTCGAACAGCCAGATCATCAGAGGATTCATGAGGGACAGGCCGATGAAGCCCCACACCACTGATGGAATGGCCGCCAGCAGTTCCACCAGCACCTTGAGATATTCCCGGGTCTTGCCGCTGGAAAACTCACCGATATAGATGGCCGCGCCCAGGGAAAAGGGGATCGCCACCAGCATGGCCAGCCCAGTGACGGCGGCGGTGCCGGCGATCAGGGCCAGGATGCCGTATTCCGGTTGGTACTCCTCGGCCGGATACCAATTGGACGACAGAAAAAACTCCCGGAACGACAGCCGCCCCACCATGAAGCCGAGCCCTTCCCTGGCGATGAAGAACAGGATGAAGAACAACAGCAAAATGGCGGAAATACCGCCCAGGAACAGGAGCAGGCCCACCCCTTTGTCCAGGTACCAGTCCAGGTCCCGGCGGTCGAAATCCTTGGCGGCAGCGCGTCCCATGTGGCTCATCCCCTATTGGGCGTCCGGCCCGCGCAACAGATGCATGAGATCCTGTATCAGTAGCGCCAGGTGACGGTACAGATTTTCCAACTGGGCGTCGTCCGGTTCTGCCGGCACCTCTGCCAGGTTCCATTCCAGGGCGGCGGTATGAAACGGCAGGCGCGGGATATAAGAGCGCACCGGCCCTTGCAGACTCACCACCAGCTTTTGGTCCCCCAGGTCGGCGCGGGTCAGGGACGTCAGTCCCACCGGCGCTGCGGCAGCCAAATCCAGGCCCCGGGACTGCATGAAATTCAGCAACCGGGGATTCACCGCCGCGGCCGGCTGCCGGCCTGCGCTTTGGTAGCGGCCGCTGGCGGGGAAATTGACCCGGCCGATGGCCACCGCCAACGGACCCAGCAAACTGTCATCCTGGTCCAAGAACAGGATCCGCACTGGCTTGCGGGTCTTCAGCTCCCCTAGAGCGCTGAACAGGGTTTCTTCGCAAATATTTTTGGACTGATCCGCCACCCGCTTGAGCAGGTTGAAGGTCACAAACACCGCCAACAGGTCCCGGATCGACAGGGACTCTGGGTTGTCCATCAGTAGTTCGTACACCCCGTCCAGGTGGGTCGCGATCTGGCCCGCCATGCCCAGGGTGCCCCTGGCCAGGTCGCCGTTTTGTTCATTGAAGGCGGCGATGGACTGGCGCAGCATCAGCAGGGTGGTGCCCGCCACCCAGTCGATTTCCCGGGCCAGATGGCCGTCCGGCACCTGGGACAGTTGCACGGCCTCGCGGCTGATGGTGACCGCATAGTCGCCGATCCGCTCCAGTTCGATGTTGACCCGGATCACCGACGACAGCAGGCGCAGAATCCCGGCGCTGGGCAGATGCACGGCGATAAAGCCGTGACAAAGCCGGTCGATTTCCCGCATGCCCCGGTTGACGCCGTGGTCCGCCAGGATGGTGGCCTGGGCCAGGTCCTGGTTGCCGGTTTGCAGGGCCCGCACCGCCTGCCGGATGGCCTGTTCCACCTTGGCGGCCTGGGCGCTGACCTGGGCGCGCAGGGCGGCCAGGTCCCGTGCCATACGGACTTCCAGATGGTTCATTGCAACGCCCTCCCCGGGTTGGCCGGTCTGGTTGACGCAGGCGCCGGCCCGCCGCAGTTCAATTCCCGGACCGGCGCGTAGCCCTGGGCGGCCAGGATGCACTGACCGGTGTCGCTTTGGATCCAGTCCAAATAGTCCTTGACCGCCCCCTGGGGCTCGCCGTCGGTGTACAGAAACAGGGGCCGGGAAATGGGATAGGTGCGCTCCAGGGTGGCCCTAAGCGTGGGCAACACGCAGGGCCCCGCGTCGGTTGCCGCCACACAGGCCAGCTTGACCTGGGCGGTGGCGTAACCCAGGCCGCTGTAGCCCAAGGCGCAGGGGGTGTGGGCCACCAGATCCACCACATCCTTGGAGCCGTGCAGGTCCAGCGTCCCCAGGCGCAACCGGCCCCGGGCTCCGACCAGATATTCCTTAAAATAGGCATAGGTGCCAGAATTATTTTGCCGGCTGACCAGCACCATCTTGCCGGCGCGGCAACCCGGAACGCTCACCCCCAAATCCGCCCAGTGGCGGATGGGGCCGTCGCGGCCATAAATCCCCGCCAATTGGGCCTTGGTGAATCCGGCCAGGGGATTATTGGGATGCAGGTACAGGGCTAGGGCGTCGAAACCGACGATATGCTCCCGGGGCTGGCGGCCCTGCTGGCGGGCCAGGTCCAGTTCCTTGTCGGACAGGGCGCGGCTGGAATTAGCGATGTCCAGGGTGCCGGCGATGAGGGCAGCGATGCCGGTGCCGGACCCGCCCCCCGAAACCGCCACCGCCACGCCCGGCTTGATCCTGGCATAGGCTTCGGCCCAGGCTTGGGCGGCGTTGACCAGAGTATCGGAACCCTTGTTTTGCAACAGGATCCGCTCCGTCGCGCCCGCCGCGACGGCCACCCAGACCAGGCCAATGCCGACCGCCCAGACCAGCGACCCCATCGGGGACTCCTCGGCTTGCGCCCATCGAATAACCGGCCACCATGACCAAGGTTAGCCGCCTAGACTGCGGAACAAGCCGGGGTCCGCCGGCCCGGATCAAGGGAATCCCAAAAAAAAGCCGGGCCAACCCCAAGGGGCGGCCCGGCGCCTGTCGCGGGCTGGGGCCCCAGGGCCCCGGTGGGTTTAGTGGCCTGCGAAAGAGAACAATCCGCCGGCAAACCCCGCTAGGGATCCGGCCGGTTGGGCTTGGGTGGCCGGCGTGCTGGCGCCGGAACTCTGGGCCTGGTAGATGCCGTTAAGTCCCACGCCAAAGGCGAGCAGGGTGGCAACCGCTAGAACCCGTTTGGGGGTGCGCAAGGAATCTTGGGTCATGATCTTTCTCCTGGAATAAGACAGCGTCAGTACCTGTTGTTGGGTCCCTATGCCGGGACGGTCCGGAAACTTCGCCAGCTGTCTTTCGCTGGGTTAAGAAAGATCATAAGATCCGAATATGACAGCCCTATCAATTTTTTATGACGGCAATTTGACCGGTACCCCCATCCCGGCCTAGCTCCGGCCCGTCAGGACCCGGTGCCGCTGGCGGGGTCCAGGCTAGCTTGGGAGGACAAACAGGCGGCGCTGGCCAGGGCTTCCTGAGTACGCCGGTAGACTAGCTCCAACTCCCGGAACCCGGCGCCCAAGTCGGCGGCGGAATCCTGGCGCAGACGGGTTTCCAAGCTGGCGGCGCTTTCCCGCAGCCCTACCGCGCCCATGTCGGCGCTGACCGATTTGACCCGCTGCGCTAACAACTGGAGTTGCCCCCGATCCTGCTGCTCCAGCGCCAGCCGCGCCTCCGCCAGGGTACGGTCCACGATCTCCATGACCTCGACCATCAACTCCCGGAAGTCGTCACCCATGGTGGCGCGCATTTCCCGCATCCGCCGCTGATCCAGGATCGGCGACTCTTCGTCCGCCGGCGGCGGGAGGCTGGCGGTCGCCGCCGACTCGTCCTCGCTGGGGGGCGGTGTGCTGGGTAACCAACGCGCCAACAGCGCCCGCAATCCGGACAGATCAAAGGGTTTAGACAGAAAGTCGTCCATGCCGGCCGCTTGGCAGCGCAGCCGATCCTCGGGGAAGGCATTGGCAGTCAGGGCCACCACCGGGGTACGGGCCTTATCCTCCACCTGTTCCAAGCGGCGAATCTCAGCAGTGGCTTCTAGGCCATCCAGCACCGGCATCTGGCAATCCATCAGGACCAGGTCATAACTCTCTTGACTCCAAGCATCCACCGCCTGCTGCCCGTCTTCCGCCATATCCACCGTCAGACCCAGGCGTTGCAGCATGATCTTGGCCAATTTGCGGTTCGCCAGCACGTCCTCTACCAGCAATACCCGGCCTTGCAGGTGAGGGCTGAATTCCTGCTCCGGCTTGGGTTGCACCGGCAAGCTGGTCCCTACCCCAGCGGCCAAGGGTGGGCTAGGCTGGGCCCGCACCGCTTCCAGGGTGGCCCGCAGCAGTGGCCCCCGCACCGGCTTGATGAGGTAGGAGGAAAACCCCAGGTCCCGAAACCGCTGGGCGTCGCCCCGTTGGCCGAAGGAAGTAATCAGTACTAGCCGGGCGTCCCCCAGGCGGACGTCCGCCAGGATTTGCCGACCCAGTTGTTCACCGTCCAGGACCGGCATCTGGTGATCCAGCAATACCAATTCAAAGGGATCCCCGGCCGCAGCCGCCTCCCGCAGCCGGGCCAAGGCGGCGAAGCCATCCGCCAGGGCTTCCGCCCGAGCGCCAAACCCGCTCAATTGGGCCAGGAATACCCGGCGATTGACCGCGTTGTCGTCCACGATCAGGGCCCGCACGCCGGCCAGGTCCTGGTTTTCCACTTCCTGGACGTCTCCCGCTTCCGGCAGGTCGAATTCCAGATGAAACAGACTGCCTTCCCCCGGAAGGCTGCTGACGACGATGCTGCCATCCATCAAGGTCAGCAACTGCTTGGAAATGGCCAGCCCCAATCCGGTACCCCCATAGCGCCGGGTGGTGGAGCCATCTGCTTGGGTAAAGGGTTGAAACAGGCGCCGCTGGGCCTCCAGGGATATGCCAATGCCGGTGTCCTGCACTTCCAGGACCAATGGCACCGGCCCCTCCGCTTGGCGGCAACAGCTCACCCGCACCGTCACGCCCCCCTGTTCCGTGAACTTGACGCCGTTCCCCACCAGATTGACCAGAATCTGCCGGATCCGCCCGGCATCACCACTAAAGCGGCGCGGACAATCGGCGGCATAGTCCAAGAACAGGCCCAGACCCTTATCCCGGGCCTGGGAAGCCAGCAACTGGAAAATTTCTTGAATGATCAGCTCCAAGTTGAAGGAAATGGGTTCCAAGACAAGGCCGCCGGCCTCGATCTTGGAAAAGTCCAGCACGTCGTTCAACAGGGTGCGCAGCGCCCGCCCGGATTTCAGGATGGTATCGACAAACTCTGCCTGTTCCTCATCCAGGTAGGTGTCCTCCAGCAGCTCCGCCATGCCCAGCACGCCGTTCATGGGGGTGCGGATTTCGTGACTCATGGTCGCCAAGAATTCGCTCTTGGCCTTGGCCGCCGCCTCGGCCGCATCCCGGGCGGCGATGAGTTCCCGCTCCCATTGCTTGCGTTCGGTGATATCCCGCAGCAACAGAAACAGGGTGGAACGACCGGCCAGAATGCGTTCGCCGACGGTGATCTCCAGGGGGAAGGTGCCGCCATCCCGGTGCCGCCCCTCGATCTCGCCCATAAAACTCACCGGATGACCCTGGCCTTCCGCCTGACACCGCAGATCCTCGATGAAATTCTGGTGCCCGTCCCCCAGCAGCAGGCTGATGGAGCGGCCCTGCACGAACTCCGCCCCCTGGCCGAACATCGCCTCGGCGGCTGGATTGAAGGAACTGATGCGATCCTCCGGATCCAGGGCGATGAGGCCGTCCAGGGTTCCGTTGAACACGGACCGGTACTGTTCCTCGCTTTCCCGCAACTCGGCGGTGCGCGCCGCCACCGCCGCCTCGATGGCCAGGGCGCGACCCCGCATCACGGACAGAACCAGGGTCAGCGCCAAGGTGAGGGTCACGCCCAACGCCAGTGCCAACAGGGGTTCGCCGGTCTGGTTCAGGTCCAGAAAACCGGCCCTGGGTTCCACGCACAGCCCCCAGATCCGATCCGCCACCTCCAGCCGCTGCTCCGCACAGGGCATGACCGGCGCCCGGACCAACTCGGTCCCCCGCGGGCTGATGTAGATGGGCTGCGCGGCCCGGCCAGCGGAGCGGTCAACCAGCTGCACATCCACCGCCGCCCCAGGCTGTTCATTCACAGCGGTTTCAATACTGGTGGCGACCCGCAGCAGCAATGCCACGAAGCCGCGCAGATATTGGCGCCGTTCCGCAACCTGCCGCCGCTCCACCTCCATCAGGTACACGGGTTTGGCGATCAACACCAGAGAACCGGCGCCCCGGTGACCTGGCAGCAAGAAGGGTTCGCTGGCGACGGTGAGGTTCTCGTCCCGGGCCCGCTCCAGCACGGTCCGGTACTGGGGATCGGCGCCCAGATCGAGGCCTAGCAGGTCATCAACTTCCAGATTACTGAGGTAGGCGAGCGGGAAGTATTCGTCCCGTTGATCGGCCCGACGCGGGCGCTCATCCAGGTCGAATTCCCGAAAGCCGACGGCTACGCCCGCCTCGTTCACTAGGCGTTCTTCGTGGGAGGCGCGAAACCGGTCCGCCACCCGCGGCACCCAGGCCATTGCCAAAATATCGGGATGACGGACATCGGACGAACCCACGAACCCCACCAAATCCTCCTTGGTGATGAGTGGCGTCCGGCGAATAAAGCGTTGCAGGGCGCCCAGTTCGTCCAGATGTTGCGCGTAGGCCAGGCGCAAGGCATTGCCGACGGAAGCGGCCACCGGTTTGAAGGCATGTTCCGCCCGTTCCCGATCCACGCCCCGCAAGAATAAAAACAACAGGCCAGACAGGAGCAAACCGATCACGGCGGGCGCCCATACCAGGATTCGGCTGGATAACCTGCGCGTCGTTCCGGTTTGCTCGGCCATGGTCCTCGGGAACATCGGAAAAGGGTGAGTAACGCCGTTCACGGAACCCGGAAATCCGCGCGGCGTGGCGCGGCACCGACCAGGATTAGCACGCCGGACAGCCTGTTTACTTAAGTAAGTATACATGTCCCCCCGGCCGCCGAACCGCCAGGAAAGCGGGCAGCAGCGCTTCGGAAGCGGACAAATCCAGTGCGGACGCGGGCTTGAGCGCCAGGGATTCTCTTCCATCGAAACGATTCGGGACGGCACCGTCCCGGTCTGGCCTAGGGCAGCGCCGGAAGGTCCAGTTCCGCCCGCAGCCCCCCCAGGCTGGCCTGGGACAAACGCACCCCGCCCCGGTATAGCTCGGCGATATTGCGGACGATGGCCAGCCCCAGACCGCTACCGGGCACCTGCTCATCCAGGCGCCGGCCCCGCCCCAGCACCTGCTCCCTGGCCTGTTCCGGAATTCCGGGGCCGTCGTCTTCCACCCACAGACAGAGCCGCTCCCCGTCCCGGCTGCCGCCGACCCGGATGTCCCGGCGCGCCCACTTACAGGCGTTGTCCATCAGATTTCCCAGCATTTCCTCCAGATCCTGGGCGTCGCCCCGGAACTGGAGCCCAGTGACATCCTGGACCTGGAAGCGCAACTCTCGATCCCGGTACAGGAGCAGCAGCGTATCCCGCAGCGCCGCCACCGCTTCGGCCACCCCGGACCGGGCGCCCAAGCCGCCCGCGCCGGCCACCCGCGCCTGGGACAGATAGCGGTCGATTTGGTTGCCCATCCGGGCCACCTGCTCCTTCAGAATGGCGCCCGCTTCCCCGTCCAGGTCCTGGGCTTGGTGGCGGATGACGCTCATGGGGTTCTTGAGGGCGTGGGCCAGGTCCCCGGCCTGGGCGCGGGCCCGGGCCAGGAGGGCCCCGTTATGCTCCAACAGCCCGTTCAGTTCCGTCACCACCGGCCGGACTTCCCGGGGGCAAGACTCCGGCAGCCGGTCCGCCTGACCGGCCCGGATCCGGGCCAGGGCCTGGCTCAACTGGCGCAGGGGACCCAGACCATAACGAACCTGGACCCACATGGCACCGATCAGGCCCAGACCCAGCACCGTCAAGGTGAGGCTCAGTTGCCAGGCGAAGGTGCCCACGTACCGCTCGATCTCGGCCCGGGGGCCGCTGACCGTGTAGACCAAGGGAACTTCGCTACCGGGCAAGCCGATGCCGCGCGTCAAGACCCGCAAGCCTTCGCCGCCGGGTCCGGCGATTTCCTGGATCATCTCCCCGCCCCGTTCCATTGGTAGATGGACCGCGAGGCGCTGATACCAGAGGGACGGGGACTGGGCCACCGGCTCGCCGTTGCGCCACACTTGCCAATACCAGCCCGAACCCGGCCGCTCGAAGCGGGGATCGAACAGGGGCCTGCCGAGGGAGAAGCCCTGTTCCGGGTCCCACTCACTGAGGGCCACCAATTCCTGGAGATGTTCGCGGCTATCCAAGTCGAAGCGCTGCTCGACGTGCTGACGGAACAGAAACACCAGCAGGATGCCGGTCAGGGCCAAGGTGGCGATAACCCACAGGGCAGAAGTGCTCAGCAGGCGCAGGAACAGGGAATCAGTCGCCATCGCCCGGCGCGACCAATTGGTAGCCCCGCCCCCGGTGGGTCCTGATCCAGTCCGCGCCCAGCTTTTTGCGCAGCCGGTTGATGAGGACCTCGATCACGTTGGAATCCAGGTCGAAATCCTGGTCATAGATGTGCTCGGTCAGTTCGGTCTTGGAAATCACCTTGCCCTGATGGTGCATCAGGTAATCCAGGGTTTTGTATTCATAGCCAGTCAATTCGAGACGTTGGCTGCCCAGGGTGAAGTGGCCGCCCCCCAGGTCCAGAGTCAGGTTGCCGCAGGCCAACAGGGACCCGGCGTGTCCGGCGGCGCGCCGGATCAGGGCTTCGATACGGGCCAGCAGCTCCTCCATGGCGAACGGCTTTGCCAGGTAATCGTCGGCGCCGGCCCGCAGTCCCTCCACCTTTTCTCGCCAGGTATCCCGGGCGGTAAGAATCAGTACCGGCAGCCGCAACCCTTGGCGGCGCCATTCCCGCAGCAGGGTCAGGCCGTCCACCAGGGGCAACCCCAGGTCCAGAATCGCCGCGTCCAGAGCAAGGGTCGCGCCCAAGTATTGGCCATCCCGCCCGTTGGCCGCCAGTTCCACCACATAACCCGCCCGCTGAAGGGCCAGATCGATCTGCTGGGCCAGCCGGGGATCATCTTCCACCAATAAGAGTCGCATGGAGCCTCCCTAAGGTTCCCGGCCAGGCCGCCGGACCCGCTTTTTATCGGACATCCGGAGGAGTTCCAGGGTCTTGGCGCCATAGTGCAACTTGACCACCTGGCCATCCGCGCCCAACACCTTGACCTCATAAACCCAGCCAGGGGCCGGGCCCTCATCCTCCCATTCCAACTCCACCTTCAGCACTTGGCCGCCCCGATCCGCCGCCACCCGCGCCAGCAGCCGCTCCAAGGGCGCCGCCTGGCCCGTTGCCACCGCCCGGCCCGGGTCCCGGTCGCCGGCGGCCAGGGGCGGCACTACTACCAGAACCAGCAGCAGCGCCACGCCCCAGGAGCAGTAGCCAGGGTCAGTCACACCAAGCCTCATGTTTGTTCCTAATCGATCTATGCCGAATTGGCCCGCCTGGGCTGGCGGCGGGGATGGTCAGGATCCTAGCCGGTCCCTTAACCCAGGCTTAAAAGCTGGCTAAGGCCATTTTCAGTCTTGGAGCGCTAGGCTGGTGCCAGATCCTTCGGGTCCCGCCGGGGCCTGGCCCACCACCGCCTAACCTAGGGAGAGATTTGATGCCCATGGTCATACCCACCCGCCCCCTCATCGGCCTGCTGCTCGCGCTGACGGCCCTCGCGGCCTGGGCCGACCGGCACGGGGATCAGCCCCGGGTCGCCCCAGTCGACAACGCCCTGTACCAAAAGGAATGCGGCAGTTGCCATTTTGCCTACCAGCCGGGTCTACTGCCGGCCCCCTCCTGGCGGAATCTGATGTCCAAACTAGACCAGCATTTTGGCGAAAACGCGGAACTGCCGGGCGCCCAGGCGGCCGAGATCAGCGCCTACTTGACCGCCAATGCCGGGGCCAACTCCAAGCTGGTCAGCGGCGTCCAGGGCGAGCGGATCAGTACCGGCGCCTATTTCCAGCGGGAGCACCGCAAGTTGGGTACCGCGCTGGTCAGCGGCAATCCCGCGGTGACGACCTTCAGCAATTGTCCCGCCTGCCACCAAGACGCGGCCAAGGGTGGCTACCGGGAGCGGGCGATCCATATCCCCGGCCATGGTCCCTGGGATGATTAGGCCACCGCCCATGACCACCGAGATCCGGCCGGTTTGGGACCTCGCCACGCGCCTATTCCATTGGCTGCTGGCAGGCACGGTGGGAGCCGCCCTGCTGATCGGCTACCTGGCGCCGGCCTGGTGGCTGGGCTGGCATCTGGCGGCCGGTTACTTGGCGGGCGGCCTGTTGATCTTGCGCCTGGTTTGGGGATGGCAGGGACCAGAGCCCAGCCGCTTCCGCAGCTTCTGGTATCCCCTGTCCGAATTAGGCGCCCATTTCCAGGCCCTTTGGCGCCGCCGCCCGCGTCACTACCTGGGCCATAACCCGGCCGGCGCCCTGATGATTTTTCTGCTGCTGGGCCTGCTGACAGCCCTGGCCGGCAGCGGTCTGATGGGACTGGGCGGCGTCGAGAAGCAGGGGCCCTTGGCCGGCTGGGTACCCTACGCCCTGGGCCGCCAAGCTTTGAACCTCCACGCGTGGCTGGCCGGCGCCCTGACCCTGGCCATTGGCGGCCACCTGGCCGGCGTGCTCCTGGAAAGCCTGGCCACCGGGGAAAACCTGGTCCGGACGATGCTTGACGGGCGCAAGCGGGTGCCCACCGGCTGTCCGGCGCCCGCCCCTGGCCGCTGGCGGGCCGCCCTAGCCATACTGGCCGGAGCCGGGCTGCTGACTGGTACCAGCTGGTGGTGGCTGGCCCAGGCCCCAGCCATCGGCGTGCGTCCCCTGGCGCTTCCGGCCCTGTACCGGGACGAATGCGGCGCCTGCCATTGGCCCCAGCATCCGAGCCTGTTGCCAGCCGCCCGCTGGAGCCAAATCATGGCCGGTCTGGATGACCACTTCGGCGACAGCGCCAGCCTGGCGCCGGAGCCGGCCCGTGCCATCAGCCAATTTCTGACCGCCAACGGCGCGGAAACCTGGGACACGGAAGCGGCCCATGAACTGGCGCCGAATTCTCTGGACCCGGCCGGGCGGATGACCGAAGGCGCCTTTTGGCGCCGCCGCCACCAAGCCTTGTCTGACGCCGACTTCGCCCGGCCACCGGTGGGCGCCAAGGTCAATTGCCCAGCCTGCCACCGGGACGCGGACCAGGGACTGTTCGCGGACCAGGCCATTCAAATCCCCTAAACCTTGGAGTCAACCCCCATGCGCCATCCTGCCTTTGCCCTTGGTTCTTTGTTGGTGATCCTGGCCAGCCCCCTGCCCAGCCTGGGTGCCCACCCCAAGGACCAACTCCTGGACCGATTCGCCACCCAGGCCAAGCAACAGAATCCGGGTTTCGCCGGCTTTTCCGCCCAACGGGGCGAACAGCTCTACCGGCAACAATTCACGGGTGGTAACGCGGACACCCCTTCCTGCACCAGTTGTCACCGGGATTCTCCCCGCGCCAGCGGCCAGACCCGGGCCGGGAAACCCATCGAGCCCCTGGCCCTGTCCCTGAATCCCCAGCGCCTGACTGATCCGGAAAAGGTCGCCAAGTGGTTCCTGCGCAATTGCAAGGGCGTCCTGGGGCGGGAATGCACGCCCATTGAGAAGGGGGATTTCATCCAGTTCATGGCCAGCCAATAACCCGCACCCGTCCAACACTGCCCTCGGGTCCGCTAGGGTATTCATGCTGGCCCCCGCTGGGATGGGGTTGCCCTGGATCCGCCCAGGCCAGGCGGCGGGTCCGGCTCCCGCCCAAGTGCGCCTGGCTGGGCGCAAAAAAAAGCCGGCCCAAAGGCCGGCTTCCACAGAGGGAAAAAAGTCGAATTAGAAGGTGTGGGTACCGATCCACCAGAACACGCCGGCCACGAAGGCACTGGCGGGAATGGTCAATACCCAGGCGACCATGATGCGTCCCGCCAAACCCCAGCGCACCGCATTGACGCGGGTGCTACCGACACCAAAGATGGAGCCGGTGATGGTATGGGTGGTGGAGACCGGGATACCGAACGAGGTAGCCATGGCCAAGGTGATACCGCCGCCCAAGGCCGCGTTGGAACCACTGACCGGGGTGAGCTTGGTGATCTTGGAACCCATGGTCTTAACGATGCGCCAGCCGCCCAGGTAAGTGCCCCAACCGATGGCGATGTAGCAGCCATAGATCACCCAGTTAGGCAGAGTAGCCACATCCTTGGTGACCAAGTGCCCGGTCAGGGGGATGGCGGCGGCGCCAGCGGTAATCAGCAACAACCAGATGATGCCGATGGTCTTCTGGGCGTCATTGCCGCCGTGGGCGATGGAATAAATGCCCGCCGACACCAACTGGGCGCGCAAGAACCATTTACCAACCTGATAGGGCGTCCGGTTTCGGAAAATCCAACTGGTACCCACCATCAATAACCCGCCGATCAGGAACCCGATCAGGGGTGACAGAATGATGAAGGACATCACAGTGGCCAGGCCCTTCAACTGCCAAAGACTACCCCACACGATAGGTGCCGAACTCGCAGCCTTGGTGACGGCCGCGCCGACCAGCCCGCCGATGAGGGCATGGGAGGAGGAGGAAGGAATGCCGTAATACCAAGTCAGGATATTCCAGAACAAGGCCCCCACCAAGCAGCCGAAGATCACGTAATGATCCACGAAGGACGGGTCGATAACGCCCTTGCCCACCGTCGCCGCCACCTTGAGCTGGAACACCCAGATAGCGACAAAGTTTAGGGAGGCCGCGAACAACACCGCCTGCTTAGGCGTGAGGGCACCGGTGGCTACGATGGTGGCGATGGAATTCGCGCCATCGTGGAAACCGTTCATGAAGTCGAACGCTAGGGCGAGGAAAATCAGGATAACCAACACCCAAAGGCCGATGCTTGCCGCTGCTTGAGCTTCCATGGGGTGACCTCAAGCGTTGGCGAGCACGACTTCTTCGATGGTATGACCCACATCCTCACAGGAGTTCAGCACCTCCTCCAGCACCATGTAGATGGCACGCAACTTGATGATCTGGCGGGCATCCTGCTCTTCCCGGAACAGGCGGGACATGCCGGTACGCATCACCTTGTCGGCCTTGGACTCGATTTCGCCAACTTCCTTGCAGAACGCCAGCGCTTGGGTGACCTCGTTCTGGGTGCCGATCAGGTTCACCGCCTTGCGGATCCGCTCCACCGCGTCGGCGCCCAGTTCCGCCATTTCGCGGGCTTCAGGGGTGGCTTCCTTAAGGTCGTACATGACCACCGTCTCACCCACGTCTTGGAGACGGTCCAAGATGCCGTCCAGGCCGTTGATAATGCTGTGGATCTGGTCCCGGTCAATGGGCGTGATGAAGGATTTGTGCAGCATGACGATGGTATCGTGCTCAATCTGGTCACCGCTGGACTCCGCCATGTCCACTTCCTGCATGAGACGGGTGACCTCGTCCGCAGAGCGGCCCAGCGCGCCCATCAGACGCATGACCGCGCCGGCCCCCGCCACGCAACGCTCCGCATGCAAGTTAAACTGCAGAAAAAACTCGTTTTTCTTAGGCATCATGCTACTAAACATTAAGATTCCCCCTTAGTGGGTCAATCAGGTGAGTGGAGTAAAGGATCGCGCCGGGGCTTAGGGCCTTGCACCGACTCCAGCGCGAACAAGTTGAATATGTTGCTACCGATCTATTGCGAATCCGTGACCAATTCATAACCTTGCTGTGACTACTTAATAACAATTCATAAATCTTTTTATTTCTTGATGCACCCTGTCTCCCGGCCTCGACAAGGGCTTAGAGACTATCTAAGACTCTTCTTCTCTGGTAAAGCGCCGTAGCAGACGCCCATCTTTCTTGGTGGGGCGAGGTCCCGGGGGGTGATTCTGGTCCAGTAGGCGGCGTTGCTCCAGCTCCTGGGCACGCCGTTCCTGGCTGGCTTGGCTCTCCTCGTACAGGAGGGCGGCCTCGGCGGCGGGCCGGCGTTGCAGCACCAGGCCCAGCACTTGCACCTCCCACACCAGGGAACCCTTGTGGATCGAGATTTGGGCGCCAGGGCGCACTTCCTTGCCGGGCTTGACCCGCTGACCGCCGACCTGCACCTTGCCCCCGTTGACGGCTTCGACCGCCAATTGGCGGGTCTTGAAAAACCGGGCCGCCCATAGCCATTTGTCCAGGCGCATCACCTCGGGAGGCAGACTCATGGTGTAGCGCGCTCCTTAGGTCCGCCCCAGCAGGGGATCCAGTTCCCCCCGCACATCCAGCCGCGCCATATCGTCGTAGCCGCCCACGTGCAATCCGTCGATAAAGATTTGGGGCACCGTTTGCCGGCGGCTCCGGTCCAGCATGATGGCCATTTGGTTTCGATCCAGGTCCACCCGGATCTCTTGGTAGCGGACGCCCTTGCGATCCAGCAACCGCTTGGCGCGGATACAGTAAGGGCAAATGGCCGTGGTATAGACTTCGATCTTTGGCATAATCTTTCCTCCCCTGCAACAAGGACTTCCAATCCACTCTATCAGGCCGCCGCAGGAGGGTCCAGCCAACCGGAGCGGCAGCAGCCTGGCTCCGCGCAGCCAAAACCGGCATCCCCCCGCCACCTTTGTTTCCCGAGGGTCCCCATGTCCGACGCCATCCACCAAGCGGTCTTGCTGGCCGATTATCAACCCCCGCCGTTTTGGATCGACTGGGCCATGCTGCGGGTGGAATTGGACGATGCCCGCACCCTAGTGCGGTCGCGGCTGGTATTGCGCCGCAACCCGGCCTTCCCCCGGGGCGATGGCGCCCTGCGCCTGGATGGCGAAGACCTGGAATTGCTGGCCATCCGGCTGGACGGCCAACCCCTGGGGCCGGATCGCTACCAACAGGATGGCCGGGGGTTGATTCTGGACCGGGTGCCGGACCAGTTCCAACTGGAAACCCTGGTGGCCATTCACCCGGATCGCAACACCGCCCTGGAGGGCCTGTTCCGCTCCGGCCCCATGCTCTGCACCCAGTGCGAGCCGGAGGGTTTTCGGCGCCTCAGTTTCTTCATCGACCGCCCGGACGTAATGACCCGCTTCCGGGTCACGCTGGTGGGGGACCAGACCCGCTATCCGGTGTTGCTGGCCAACGGCAACCCCCTCGGCACCCGCCGCTTGACGGACGGGCGCCACCTGGCGCGCTGGGACGATCCCTTCCCCAAGCCCGCCTATCTGTTCGCCCTGGTGGGGGGGCAACTGGAACGGATCCGGGACCGCTTCCAAACCCAGAGCGGCCGCTCTCTGGACCTCAACATCTATGTGGAAGCCCAGAACCGGGATCAATGCGGCCACGCCATGGCGTCCCTGCAGCGGGCCATGGCCTGGGACCAGGAGAAGTACGGCCGTGAATACGATCTGGATGTGTATAACGTCGTCGCGGTCGGTGACTTCAACATGGGCGCCATGGAGAACAAGGGCCTGAATATCTTCAACAGCCGCTATGTGCTGGCCCTACCGGACATCGCCACCGATCAGGATTTCCAGGGCATCGAGAGCGTCATCGGCCACGAATATTTCCATAACTGGTCCGGTAACCGGGTCACCTGCCGGGACTGGTTTCAACTGTCCCTCAAGGAAGGTTTCACCGTGTTCCGGGACCAGCAGTTTTCCGGGGACATGGGCTCCCCCGGCGTCAAACGCATCGCCGACGTCCGCGCCCTGCGCGCCCGCCAGTTTGCCGAGGACGCCGGCCCCATGGCCCATCCGGTGCGGCCCGCGTCCTATATCGAGATCAACAACTTCTATACCGCCACCGTCTACGAAAAGGGCGCCGAGGTGGTACGGATGCTGGCGACACTATTGGGACCTGAGTTGTTCCGGCGCGGTACCGATCTCTATTTCTCCCGCCACGACGGCCAGGCGGTGACCACCGATGATTTCCTGGCCTGCATGGCAGAAGTCTCGGGGCGGGATCTGAGCCAATTCCAACGCTGGTACGACCAGGCCGGCACGCCGGAACTGACCCTGTCCGGCGCCTATGACGAGACCAACGCCTGCTACCGGCTGCGGGTGCGGCAGTCCTGCCCCGCCACACCAGGCCAGCCCCATAAGGAGCCGTTCCACATTCCCTTGGCCCTGGGCCTGCTGGGTCCTGCTGGTGAGGAGTGGCAACTGCGGCTGGCCGGGGAGCAGCGCAGCACTCCCGGTACCCGGATCCTGGAAGTGCTCGAGACGGACCAGGAATTCAGTTTCGTGGATATTCCGGCGCCACCGGTGCCCTCCCTGTGCCGGGGCTTTTCGGCGCCGGTCAAGGTGCGCTATCCCTATTCGGATGACGAATTGCTGCACCTGATCGCCCATGACACAGACAATTTCAACCGCTGGGACGCGGCGCAACGTCTGACCGAACGCATCATCCTGGACAATCTGGGTCCCCGCTCCGGGGCTCCCCGCATTCCGGCGGGCCTGGAAGATGCTTTCGCCGCCGCCCTCGCCGACCCCCGCGCCGATCCGGCCCTGATGGCGGAGGTCCTGGCGCTGCCCAGCGAGGCCTTCTTGGGGGACCAGATGGACCGGGTGGACGTGGACGGCATTCACCAGGTCCGGGAAGAACTGTTGGGGCATCTGGCCAGGACCCTGGGTGAGGCATTCCGGCAAACCTACCAGGCCACCTCGGACCCCGGCCCCTACCAGCTCGACCCCACCTCCATCGGGCGCCGCGCCCTCAAGAACCGCTGCCTGGAATACCTGGCCCACTGCGCTGGCGGTCTGGACCTCTGCTGGGAACAATTCGAGGCGGGTCATAACATGACCGACCTGCTGGCTGCCCTCCAGTTGTTGGCGCATTCCTTCGCGCCGTACCGGGACCAGGCCCTGGAGCGGTTCTACCACCGCTGGCAGGACAATCCGCTGGTAGTGGATAAATGGCTGACGGTACAGGCCCTGTCCAAGCGCCCGGACACCCTGGACCAGGTCCAGGCACTGCTCGGTCATCCCTGTTTCGCTGCGCCCAACCCGAACCGGATCCGGGCCCTGATCGGTAGTTTCAGTACCGCCAACCCAGTCCGCTTCCATCGTCTGGATGGCGCTGGCTACCGCCTGTTGGCGGACCGGGTGCTGGCATTGGATCCCCGCAATCCCCAGGTGGCGGCCCGGCTGCTGCGGGCCCTGGCCCGCTGGCGCGCCTACGACGGCCCCCGTCAGCAGGCCATGCACGACCAGTTGGAGCGGATTTTGACGACCCCCAACCTATCCAAGGACACCTATGAAATCGCCCTCAAGAGTCTGGCTGCCCCGGCGGGCTAGGGCCAGCCGGCCATGATGCCGGACAGCATCCTGGTGCTGGCTGCCCACGGCAGCCGGCGCGCCGCCTCCAACGAGGAAGTACGGCACCTGGCCCAAGTCCTGACCCAGCGCGCGTCAGCCCAGTGCCGCCGGGTACTGGCGGGCTTTCTGGAACTGGCGGCGCCCTCCATCACCGAGGCCATCGACGCGGCGGTAGCGGACAACCCATCCGAGGTGGTGGTGGTGCCCTACTTTTTATCCGCCGGCCGGCATGTGGCCCTGGACCTGCCCGCCTTGGTGGAGGAGTGCCGCCGCGCCCATCCCCAGGCCCGCATCCGGGTCACTGACCACCTGGGCGCTGCCGAGACGGCCCTGGCAGATATGTTGCTGGGCCTGGCTGGATACAGGGCGCCGGCAGCCCGGGACTGAGCCCGGTGGCCCCCCTATAACGGGCTCCAGATACCGGGACCGGCTCGCGGCGCCTGGGCGTCAAAAACTGGGTGCGGGGTCAATAATGTTACAATTAGAGGTGAAAATCTCTGCATAAAGGGGCATTACGAGATAATGACGACTACCATTACTGAGTTACGGGTGCCGGAAACGGCCAGCCTAGATGACATTAAGGCGCGGTTGGCGGGGCACTATGGCCTAAAGCAAGAAGCGGAACGGCTGATAACCCGGGTCTATCTGGATAGTTTCGATTGGCGAATCTACAAGGCGCGGGGCATCTTGGCCATGGTCCAGGATGGCGACCTGCTGGAACTCAGTTTTACCGATCGCCACGGCGGCGAATTGGTGGCCCGCCAGCGCGTTCAAGCCCTGCCCCGCCATCTTCAGGATATACCGCCCGGCCCCGTGCGGGATCTGATTGCCCCAACCCTGTCGATCCGGGTGCTGCTGCCCATCGTGCAGGTGGAGAGCCGGCACAGTCAGGTCAGGGTGCTGGACGACGAGACCAAGACCGTGGTGCGCATCGAGATGGACCGCAACCGCTACTCCACCCCGGACGGCGGCCTGAGCGGCGAATTGGCGCCCCGGCTGCGTCTGACGCCGGTGCGCGGTTATGACGCGGACTATCAGGTGGTACGCGACGCCCTGGGCAATTTCTATGACTCGGCAGGACCCTCGGTGCTGGATACCGCGCTCCAGGCCATCGGTCGCGCGCCCGGCGATTACAACTCCAACCTGAATTACCGGCTGGATCCCAAATCCCGCTCGGACGAGGCCACCAAGGAAATTCAACTGGGGCTGCTGCGGACCCTGGAAGCCAACATCGAGGGCACCAAGGGCAACTGGGACAGCGAATTCCTCCATGACCTGCGGGTAGCGGTGCGCCGCACCCGCTCCGCCCTCACCCAGATCAAGGACGTATTCGCCCCCGAGGTCACCGGGCATTACACGGAAGGCTTCGCCTGGCTCCAGGAAATCACCGGCCCGGTGCGGGATCTGGACGTTTACCTGCTGGCCCTGGACGACTATCGGCGTGACCTGCCGGTCTTCCTGCGCAATGACCTTGGCGCCCTGCGCACCTTCCTGGAAAGCCACTACGCCCAAGAGCAACGGGAACTGGTCCGCCATTTGGAATCGGTCCAATTCGTCCAGTTGCTCAAGAGTTGGCGCTCGTTCCTGGAAACGCCGGTGCCGGACCAGTCCCTGGCCGCCAATGGCCGGCGTCCGGTCAAGAATCTGGCGGATGAGCGGATCTGGAAAATGTATCGCCGGGTCATCGACGAAGGGCGGGCCATCAATGATCTGTCCGCCCCGGAAGAACTCCACGAAATGCGTAAGAGCTGTAAGAAGCTGCGCTATTTGCTAGAGTTTTTCGCCAGCCTGTATCCAGAAAAGAAGGTCACCGCCCTGGTCAAGATCATGAAGACCCTGTTGGACAACCTGGGCGCCTTCCAGGACCTGGAAGTCCAGGCCCATACCCTACAACATTTCGCGGAGCAAATGGTGAGCGAGGGGTTGCGCAATACCAATGCCGTCCTGGCCATGGGCAGCCTGATCGGCTGTCTGATCCGGCACCAAAACACCGAGCGTATGCACTTCGCCCAGATTTTCAGCGAATTCGACACCAAGGAGCATGACGCCCTGTTTCGCTCCCTGTTCCGGGAGCAAGGCGCATGAAAATTATTGGCGTCTACAACATCAAGGGTGGGGTTGGCAAAACCGCAACCTCGGTCAACGTGGCTTGGATGGCCAGCAACCATGGCCTGCGCACCCTAGTTTGGGACCTGGATCCCCAGGGCGCCGCCAGCTTTTATTTTCGCATCAAGCCCAAGCTGGATGCCCGCAGCCGCTCCCTGCTGAAGGGCAAAGAAGACTTAGAAGACCTCATCAAGGGCACCGACTACGATCTCCTGGACCTGTTGCCGGCGGATTTTTCCTATCGGCACATGGACCTGATGTTGGAGGACGCGGGTCATCCCACCAAGCAGTTGGAACGTATCCTGGAACCCCTCAAGTCCAGCTACGACCTCATCATCCTGGATTGTCCGCCCAGCATCTCCCTGGTGTCGGAAAACGTGTTCCGGGCCGCCGACCTGTTGCTGGTGCCTATGATCCCCACCACGCTGTCGGTGCGTACCCTGCAACAACTCCGGGATTTCCTGAGGGAACACCGGCGCACCCTGGGGGTGGATCTGCTGCCCTTTTTCTCCATGGTGGACCGGCGCAAGCGGATGCATCTAGAAATCATTTCCAGCTTACCGGAAAGCTTTCCTGAACTGCTGAGCACTCAAATCCCCTATTCCTCGGATATTGAGCGCATGGGTGAATACCGCACCCCCTTAGCAGAATACGCGCCCAAGGGTCCCGCCATGCAGGCGTACTACGCCCTATGGCAGGAGGTCTGTAGCCGTCTCTAGGCGTTACCGCCAATGGGCAGGGCTGGTTAGCCCTATCCCCTGCCCCCGGACCCTACCTGACACGGAATGCGGGCTATGCGTACAGAGTTCTTGCATAGGGATAATCCTTGGGGACCCTCCCCCAAGGGGCCCGGCCGTCGTGCGGCGGCCGCCGCTCCGGGTGTCTTGCCCCAGGGTCGCGGGCCGGTTAGGAGCCCCCGGTGAACCCCATCGCTAGAGGAAAATTCCCAGCCCCCCAGGGATCGGCGCCGCGCCAGGGCCTAGCCCTGGTGGTGGACGACGAACCCTCCAACCGGGTGTTGCTGAGAACCCTATTACGACGCCAGGGATATCGGGTCCTGGAAGCCACCAACGGCGCTGAGGCGGTGACCGTGGCCACCGCCGAACGGCCAGACGTGGTGTTCATGGACGTGATGATGCCGCTCATGGACGGCTACCAGGCGGCCGGACACATCAAGTCCCTGAGTGGCGACCATTTCATTCCTATCATCTTCCTGACCGCCCTCACGGACGAGGAGTCCCTAGCCCACTGCATTGACGCCGGCGGCGATGACTTTCTCACCAAGCCCTTCAACCGGACTATTCTCCGGTCCAAAATCCGGGCCATGGAGCGCATCAAGGAGCTCCATAACGCGGTCAACTCCCTGTATGACCGGATGCGCCAGGAAGAGGAGATCGCCCAACAAATGCTGGAAGGGGTCATCATGGCCGGCAACGTGGCCATGGAGCTGATCCGTTCCGAACTCAAGTCCGCCACCATTTTCAGCGGCGACCTGTTTTTGACCGCCCAGGCCCCGTCCGGGGATCTCTATGTGCTGCTCGGAGACTTCACCGGCCACGGCTTGACCTCCGCGCTGGGCGCCATGCCCACCGCCGATGTGTTCCGGGCCATGACCAGCAAGGGCTTCGCCCCGGAGCAGATTCTCTGGGCCCTCAACAACAAGCTGCATCAGATGCTCCCCACTGGCATGTTTCTGGGCGCCCTCTTCGTGCGCGTCAAGCGGGAATTGGATCAGGTCCAGATCTGCAACTGCGGTTTGCCGGGGGGGCTGGTGCTGGCTGGCGAGGACCTGAGTATCAAGGAACGGGTCCAATCGGCCGGGCTGCCCCTGGGGATTCTCCCGGACGTGGAAATGGGGCCCCTGTTCAAGCACATTTTCATTCAACCGGGTGACCGGGTGCTGCTGGCCAGCGATGGCGTCACCGAAGCCATGGACCGGGATGGCCAGTTGTTCGGTCAGGAGCGCTTCGAGGCCGCCATCACCACCACCGGTCCCCATCGCTCCGCCATTGATCGCATCGACGAGGCACTCAATGCCTTCTGCGGCGACGCGGACCAGGCGGACGACATCAGCATGGTGGAGATTCCCTGCGTAGAGGAACTGTTCCCCAAGGAAGGGCAATCCATGACCCCCTATCTGGCGGCACCCTGGGACCGGGAGCCGGAACCCCAGGACGACTCCTCCCCGGACAGTTGGGAAGTGGTGCTGACCATCACCGGGCGGCGTTTGAGCAAGGTGAACCCAGTGCCCCTGGTCATCAACCAGGTCCGGGAAATGGAGGGCACCACCTTCGACCACAGCCCCCTGTACACGGTGCTGACTGAGCTGTTTCTGAACGCCCTGGACCATGGGGTGCTGGGCATGGATTCCGGCCTGAAGGGGACTCCGGGCGGCTTCGTCACCTATTTCGAGGAACGGGAAACCCGTCTGAAGCAATTACGGGAAGGCTTCGTACGCTTTTCGGTACGCCGCGAATCCCTGCCCAGCGGCTGGCAGTTGATTATCCAGGTGGAAGACAGTGGCGCCGGCTTCGACCCGGCCGGCGTGGACGCCGGTTCCAGCCAGGAACTGGTCCGGCCCCACGGTCGCGGCATCCGCCTGGTGCGGGCCATCTGCTCGTCCCTGCGTTACCTGGGCACCGGCAACATCGTGGAAGCCACCTTTCGGGTGGATTGATGGGCCGGTCCTAACCAGCCAATCCTGCGCGCACCGCGTCCGCCAGCTGCCCGGCGATCCGCCGCACCTGATCCAGGTCCCGTCCTTCCACCATCACCCGCGCCAGGGGCTCGGTCCCGGACGGGCGCAGCAGGATCCGGCCCTGACCGTCCAACTCCGCCTCGGCCGCCGCCAGCGCGTCCCGCACGGGCTGGGATGCCAAGGGGTTGCCGGGACTTTCCAAACGGACGT
This sequence comes from uncultured Chromatiaceae bacterium, assembly GCA_964538875.1. Taxonomy (GTDB): domain Bacteria; phylum Pseudomonadota; class Gammaproteobacteria; order Chromatiales; family Chromatiaceae; genus CAZIHO01. The sequence continues at coordinate 8,950 of CAZIHO010000008.1, read as the reverse complement.
TCACCAACACCTGCGGGAAGATTTCCAGCCCCGCCACCAGGCCGGCCAGGTCCGAGCCAGTGTGGACCATTTCCGCCAAGACTTGCAGCGCGGCGATGGTGCCGTCGCCAGTGCTGGTGCGATCCCGGCAAATGATATGCCCCGAGGGTTCACCGCCCAGGATGCCGCCCTCGGCCTTGAGCCGCTCCAGCACGTAACGGTCGCCCACGGCGGTACGCTCGAAGCCGATGCCCTGAGCCCGGAGCGCCTGCTCCAGCCCCAGGTTGCTCATCAGAGTACCCACCACTGGGCCAGTCAGGGTGCCGTCCCGGCGCCGCGCCCGGGCGATCAGGTACAGAATGCCGTCGCCGTCCACCAGGTTTCCCTGGCCATCCACCAGAATCAGCCGGTCGCCGTCCCCATCTAGGGCGACCCCCAGATCGGCACCCAGTTCCCGCACCCGGGCTTGCAGGGCCTCCGGGTGGGTGGAGCCGACCCCGGCGTTGATGTTGAGTCCGTCCGGCTCGCAACCGAGCCGGGTCACCTCGGCGCCTAATTCCGCCAACACACGGGGGGTCACCTGATAACAGGCGCCATGGGCACAGTCCACCACTATGCGGAGGCCGGCCAGTGTGAGTCCGCTGGGCAGGCTGTCCTTACAGAAGCGCACATAGCGGCTGGCGGCGTCATCCACGCGGCGCGCCTTGCCCAGCAAATGGGGCTCGACCAGGGTCAGGGGCTGGTCCAGTTCCCGTTCGATGAGCAGTTCCACCTCGTCCAGCAGCTTTTCCCCGGTCGCGCCAAAGAATTTGATGCCGTTGTCCCCATGGGGATTGTGGGACGCGCTGATGACGATGCCGGCAGTGGCACCCAGGACCCGGGTGAGGTAGGCGATGGCCGGCGTCGGCATCGGACCCAGCAGTTGGATGTCCACCCCGGCCGCCGCCAAGCCCGCTTCTAGGGCCGACTCGAACAGATAACCGGAGATGCGGGTGTCCTTGCCGATCAGGATGCGGCTACCGGGCCCCCGGCCCAGCACCCGGCCCGCCGCCCAGCCCAACTTGAGAACGAACTCCGGCGTGACACAACCCTGGCCCACCTGGCCCCGAATACCGTCGGTACCAAAATATTTGCGCGGCGATGCTTGACCCATGACCCCCCCTTGAAGGCAAACCCCGGCCCCCACGGCGCCCTTGGGCGCCGTGGGGGTTCCCGGCTCTAGAAATTCAACGCCCCGCTTGGACCGCGCCGGCCGTCTCCAGCACCCGCCACTGCCCCTGTTCCACCCGGTAGAGGGTGATGGGGCTGTCCCGAAGATCGCCCTGTTGGTCATAGGCGATCCGCCCGGACGTGACCCCCGCCGTCTGGATTTGGGCCAACACCGGGAGATAGACGGCCGGTTCCGTGGAGTCCGCCCGCCGCATGGCCTCCACCAGCACCCGGGTGGCATCGTAGGCGTAGGGCGAGTAAGTCTCTACCGGCATTCCGAAGCGGGCCAGATAGCGCTCTCCGTAGGCTGGACCGCCGGGCATGCGCTCCAAGGGCAGCCCAGCCAGAGACGCGATGGTGCCCTCGCCCGCGTCGCCCGCCAACTTGAGAAAGGTCGGGGACTTGAGCATTTCCCCGCCCACGAAGGTCAGCCCCATGCCCAGTTGGCGCAGTTGGCGCACCATGGGCCCGGCCTGGACATCCGCACCGCCGAAGAATAGCCCATCCGGGTCCGCCGCCTTGATGTTGGTAAGAATGGCCAGAAAATCGCTGGCCTTGTCGTGGGTGTATTCCCGCGCCACGATTTCCGCGCCGGCGGCCTGGGCAGCTTGCCGCACCTGGTCCGCCAGCCCTTGCCCATAGGCGGTGCGGTCGTCGATCAGGGCCAGGCGCCGCACGCCCAGCCGTTCCACCAGAAAACGACCCAAGATGCCGCCCTGTTGCTGGTCGTTGGTCATCATGCGGAAAGTGGTCCGGTAGCCCCCGGCGGTATAGGCGGGCGCCGTGGCCATGGCCAATTGGGGAACTCCCGCTGCGGCGTAGAGCCTGGCAGCCGGGATACTGGTTCCGGAATTAAAATGGCCGAGCATGCCGCGAATGCCGGCATCCAGCAGCTTTTGCGCCACCAGGGGACCCTGCTTGGGATCCGCCTGGTCGTCCTCGGACAGCAGCTCGAAACGTACCGGCCCGCCACCGATGCGGGGCGCCTCCCCATTGATTTCCTCCACCGCCAGCAGCACGCCGTTGCCCATCTCCTTGCCGTAATGGGCCTGGGGACCGGTGAGGGGTGCGGCAAAGCCCAGGCGGACGATTTGGACTTCGCCCATGATGCCTGAATCAGCCCCGGGCGACGGACCCTGGGGCCCGCAGCCCACCAGCACCAGGACCAACGCCAGCCAGCCCCCCAAGCGAGCTTTGTTGCAACATCGAGCGCCCATGAAACCCCCTGTGACCGAAGCGGGTGGCAACCTGGAGCCTCTTTGCCCCAGGCGGAGCCCAGTTTAACCTTGGCGACCAGGCGAGGGAATCACGGGTAAATAGCGGGTCTTTGTTGGCCGGGCGGCCTGGACCCAGGGGCACCGCCACCTCCAGCGGATGGCGGCCCCTGGCGCGGCGGCCCTAGGAACAGCCTTGGGCCACCGGGTGGCCCCGCAACGGCTTAGAGCAAATCCATGACGCAGCCGTCCCGCTGGCGAATCGACACTTGGGTGGCTAGGCGGCTGGGCGTGCCCCGCTCCAGGATACTGACCAGGTAGACCCGGTTGATCCTGCGCACGGCGCCCACCACCCGGTCCGTACCACCCTGAGCACGAAGCCAGATATCCGCCAGCACATGGGCGTTCCAGTCCGAATCCAACGGCAGGGCGATTTTGTCCTTGGCGAGCTGAGTGGCGTCCGGCCGCCAGCCGGCGCAGGCCATAGCGCCGCCGCTGGCATCCGGCTTGGCGGGTACCAGCTCTAGGTTACTGGCCGGATCCCGGGACAGATTCCAGCCCCGGCTCGCCAGCAGACCCTGGACCTGATCGAAAGAAATCAGGCGGTCCGCCTCGCCCTCCCGCTGGGCGACCGGCGGCGCCCAGGCAGCCGGCTTGGCAGGCTGATCCTTGGCCGCCGGCGTCAGAATCAGATCCCCGCCGGGCTGGCGCTCCACCCGCCAACCGCGCTTCTCCAGGATTTGCTTGGCTTGCTCAAAGTCGAGCCCGGCCGCGCTGGTCTCCGGAGCAGGGTCCGCAAACGGCGCTGGCGGCTCGGCCGCCGCGCCAGCCTGGGTGGCAGGGACATCCTGGCGCGCTGGCGGGTCCGCCGGCTTGACCGGGTCCTTGGCCGGGGCCGGCTTGGCCTGGGGTTCCAGGATCAAATTCCCGTTTGAATCCCGGGCAACCTTCCAGCCCCGCGCCGCCATCAGTTCCTCCACCTGAGCCGGGCTGAGCCGCTTCCCGTCCGGCTCTGGCGGCGCCGCCGGGGATGGTGGCGCCGGTTTGGGCGCGGTTCCCGGATACAGATTGACCGCCTCGCCCGCGTCCCGTTCTACCCGCCAGCCGCTGGCTTCCAGGGTACTGACCAGGGTCTGCCAATCCCCGTCCCCGTGGGCCTGGGCACCGTTTGCCTGGCCGTCCTGAGGGGCCAGAATCACGCTACCGTCGGCGGCACGTTGAACCCGCCAACCCACCGGGCCGTCCCCGGATACGGCGCTGGCCTGGTCCCCCCAAGCAGTCCAGGACATCCCAAGCAGGGTGAGCGCAACCGCCGCCACGCCGCCCCGACCTACTAAATTCGTCATTTTGCATCCCCTCCGGTGATTGGCCCAACCCCAGACGCCCGGCGAACCGCGCGCCCCCTAAGTCAACAAGCAGGCTGGCCAGTATCGAACCCTGTATCAGGCCCGTCAAGAACTCAAGGCGTCAAAAGTCGACTCCGTGGCAGGGCGGTCAGACCAAGCAGGGGTCTAGTGGGTGGTGGTGGCGGTCTTGTCCAGGCGCCTGGCTTGCGGGGCCATGCGCAATGCGGCCCGCAGGCGCCGGGAACTATCCGCAGGCAGGGCGTCGGGCGGGAGAATCAGGGTCAGGCGGCGCCAACGACCGGCCCGGAAATTGAGCAGGATCAGGGGCAGGGTGACCAGGCTATCCGCCAACAAGCGCCCCTCCACCTGGGCGCCCGACGATAGGGTCAGGGTCCAGGGGCCCTGACCATCCCACTGGGCGGCGACAATCGACCAGGGCAGGCGCCGCAGCCAGGGTCCGAGAGCGGCTAGCAGCAGATGGGCCAGCACCAGGGCACCCAGCAAGGCCTGACCCCACCAGGGCCAGGGCCCCAGTAGCAGCCCGGCGAGGGCCAGGCCATGGCTAGCAACCAAAAACCAGCCCAGCCAGCAGGACCGGCTGGGGCTGATCCGCAAGGGAACGAAGGAAGCGGCGCCCGGCAACTGGCGAGCAGCGGGCTAAAAGGGGCCGTTGTAAAGAGCAGACTTGCGCCGCCCAGCCCGCACAGCGGAACCGTTGGACCCTTGGCGCCCGTGGCGCTTGGTCTTGTCATCGGCAACCGGCACCGGGACAGGAGTTGTCCGGCCGAACAGAGCCATCAGGAGCCTTCCAAATCTGCCCATCAATCCACCCCAAAGTACAACAACAAACTTAAACATCCTAAAAGTCCTACTTCCGCAGTAAAGTCACCAGTTCTCTCAGTTCGACATCCTCCGGGGCGCCATGCCCCATCAACCAGTCATAGAGCAATGGATCCGGACTACCCAGCAAGCGGACGAACGCCGCTTGCTGGGTAGCCGGCAATTCCTGGTAGTGTTGGTCGAGGAAATCCCGGAGCAGCAAATCCAGCTCCAGCATTCCCCGCCGGCACTGCCAGCGTAACCGGCCCAGGTCCGGCGACGCCGGACCTGGTGCAGCGTCAGATGGCATTCTTGAGCATCAATTCCTTAATCAAGCCGATGGCCCGGGTGGGATTGAGGCCCTTGGGGCAGGCTTCCACACAGTTCATGATGGTGTGGCAGCGGAACAGTTTGTAGGGGCCTTCCAAGGCATCCAGACGCTCATCGGTGGCCTGATCCCGGCTATCGGCCAGGAAGCGCCAGGCAGTCAACAACGCCTGGGGGCCGTGGAATTTTTCCGGGTTCCACCAAAACGAGGGACAGGAGGTGGAGCAGCAGGCGCACATGATGCACTCATACAGCCCGTCCAGCTTATCCCGGTCGGCGGGGGACTGGAGCACTTCCGTCTCTGGCACCGCGTCCTGGTGGATCAGGTAGGGCCGCACCGCCCGGTACTGGTCGTAGAACTGACTCATGTCCACCACCAGGTCCCGGATCACCGGCCGGCCCGGCAGGGGACGTACCTCCACCGGCTCCTTGAGGTCCTCCACCAGGGTGATGCAGGACAGGCAGTTGCGGCCGTTGACGTTGACGCCATCGGACCCGCACACGCCCTCGCCGCAGGAATGGCGAAAGGCGAACGACTCATCCTGGCGCTGCACTTCCATCAGGGCGTCCCGCAGCATCATGCCGCGCCGGGTCGCGATCTCATATTCCTGGATGCGCGGCTTGGCATCCTGCTCCGGGTTGAAACGATAGACTCGGAATTTCATGGGCTGGTCCTCAGTAAACCCGTTCCTTGGGCGCGAAGGATTCCACGGTCAGGGGTTGGATACAGACCGGCTTGTACTCCAAGCGCTCCCCTGCCCGGTAAAACAGGGTGTGCTTCAGCCAGTTGGCGTCGTCCCGCTGGGGATAATCCGGCCGGGAATGGGCACCCCGGCTTTCCTTGCGGGCCAAGGCCGAGTTGGCGATGGCGATCCCCACGTCGATCAGATTTTCCAACTCCAGGGCTTCCACCCGGGCGCTGTTGAATATCCGGCTCTGGTCCTTGAGGCGCACGTCGGGCAGTTTGTCCCGCAGCGCCCGCACCCGCTCCACCCCCTCTTGCATCACGTCCTCGGTACGGAACACGCCGGCGTGATCCTCCATGGCCTTGCGGAATTCGTCCCGCAGACTCCGCACCGAGATGCCGTCGCCCTTCTGGTCCCAGCGGGACAGCCGGGCCATGGCTTGCTCCACGGCGGACTCGTCCAGATCCCGGTGGGCACGGCCATCCTTGAGGCGTTCGATGATGTCCAAGCCGGATGCCCGTCCGAATACCAGGATGTCCAGCAGGGAGTTACCGCCCAAGCGATTGGCACCATGCACCGACACGCAGGCGCACTCACCCGCCGCGTACAGGCCCGGCACCACTTCCTCGGTGCCATTCTGATTGGGTGCCAATACCCGGCCGAAGCGATCGGTGGGAATCCCGCCCATCACATAGTGGGCGGTGGGAAACACGGGGATCGGCTCCCGGGCCGGGTCGATGCCGGCAAAGATGCGGGAACTTTCCCGGATGCCGGGCAGGCGCTTGGCGATCACTTCCTCGCCCAGGTGATCCAGCTTGAGCAGCACATGGTCCTTGTCCGGACCACAACCCCGGCCCTCCTTGACTTCGGTGACGATGGCCCGGGACACCACGTCCCGGCTGGCCAAGTCCTTGGCCCGGGGCGCATAACGCTCCATGAAGCGTTCGCCGGACTGGTTGAGCAAATAACCGCCCTCGCCCCGCACGCCCTCGGTAATCAACATGCCCCGCCCGGCGATGCCAGTGGGATGGAACTGGAAGAATTCCATGTCCATCAGGGGCACGCCGGCCCGCAACGCCATGGCCATACCGTCGCCGGTATTGATGTGGGCGTTGGATGTGGTGCGGAACACCTGGCCACAACCGCCGGTGGCCAGCAGGGTGGCGCGGGCCTCGATCAACAGGGGTTCGCCGGTTTCCATTTCCAGCACCAGGGCGCCGATGCAAGCGCCTTCCTGGTCCCGGATCAGATCGATGGCGAAGTATTCGTCGAAGAAATGGGTCCGGGACCGGATGTTCTGCTGATAGAGGGTATGCAGGATGGCGTGGCCGGTGCGGTCCGCCGCCGCACAAGTCCGGGCTGCCTGGGCGCCGCCGAAGTTTTGGCTTTGGCCGCCGAAGGGCCGCTGGTAGATCTTGCCATTGTCGATCCGGGAGAAGGGCACGCCGGCGTGTTCCAGCTCATACACCGTGGGCACCGCTTCCCGGCACATGAATTCGATGGCGTCCTGGTCCCCCAGATAGTCGGACCCCTTGATGGTGTCGAACATATGCCAATGCCAGCTATCCGGCATCATATTGGCCAGCGCCGCGTTCACGCCGCCCTGGGCCGCCACCGTATGGGAGCGGGTGGGAAACACCTTGGAAACCACCGCCACCCGCGAATCAGCTTTGGCCAATTGGAGCGCAGCATTCAAACCGGCGCCACCGGCGCCGATGATCAGGGTATCAAAACGTCGTTTTGCTAAAGCCATGGTCGGGACCCTTGCTCAGGCGCCCAGATGGGCCAGGATCAGGGCCTGCAAGGCCCAATAACCGCTCGCCAGGAAACCCAGGGCGAACAGGGTCAGCAGCACTAGCCGCAGCCCCACGGGGTGGATGTAGTCGATCAACACATCCCGCAATCCCACCCACATGTGGACCAGCAGCGCCACGATGAACAGGAACAGCCCAGCGCTGACCCAGGGGGTGCCCACCCAGGCCCGCCAGACGCCGTAATCCGCCGGCGGTTGTACCAGCAGACGCCAGACCAGCACCAGACTGAACAGCGCCAAATAAACGGCGCTGATACGCTGAAACAGCCAGGCCCGCAGGCCAGTCGCTTGACGGCTCATAGCAGCACCCCCAGGAACAGCAGCGTGATGACCAGGCCGCCGATACCGGCGCCCCAGGCGGTGGCCCGGGCGCTGGCCAAATCCACGCCATGGTCCATGTCAATCAACAGATAGCGGATGCCCATCAGCAGATGGTGGGCTAGGCCCCAGAACAGCACCACCAGACCCAGCTTGACCAGGCCATGGCTCAGGAAAGCCTTGGCCTGTGCAAAGCCCGCCGGGTTCTCTAGGGACAGGGCAAACAGATACGCCACGAAGGGAATAGCAAGGATCATTAATACACCGCTGATCCGATGGCCAATGGAAACCAACCCAGGAACGGGTAATTTAATTTCCAGCAAATTGAGGTATACAGGCCGGGTTGCGCGTGTTGTCATAGTCGTTTTTTCGAGTATTAACACATGGTTATATGATGATGGGGGTTTTCTCCCGCCGACCCGGCTACTATAACGGCGTTTTTGTGCAACGCAACAATTTTCGTAAAATATTCAGTATTCGCTGGCAACCCGCCAATGACCAGACCAGCGGCCAGCACCCCTGCGACTCGCCATCACCGCTCATGCTGCTCCGGGGAATCCGCGCGACCGGCCGGCGCTTCCCCGGCGCCACCAGCCCAGCGGGCCGGGTGAGCAGGCGCGTACCCCAATGCCTGCCACCAATCGGTCAGGGTCCGCGCCTAGCCCAGCTTCCCCAGCCCCGCGTCCACCGCATCCTGGTTGCCCCACACCACCAGGTCGTAGGCGCCGCTGTCCACCTTGGCCAGGATATCCCCGCAATACAAACCCAGATGGCGCTGCACATAGAAGCCGTAAGTGCGGCAGGCCACCGGCCGCTGGGGATAGACCAGGCAAGCATCCGCGTCCGCATCCAGTAAGGGGCAGGTCAGGGGACCGGCCGTGGCGTTGGCCAACGCCGCGACATTGCGACTCACCCAGGCCAACCGCTCCGCATCCAGGGCCGCCAGCCCCTCCTGCAGCAACTGCCATTCCGGTGGGGTCAGGAGCGGAATCCCGGCCAGATTGCGGCAACAGGCCGCACAACCCTTGCCACAGAGCCAAGGGGCATGGTCACGGCGGATGGTGGCCACCCGGTCGTCGATGTCCGTGTGGATTTGGGCTAACAGGTGGGTTTGCATCGATACAGACTCCTAGACATGCCGCCCCCGCAGGATAACTAGCCCGAGGCCGACAGGGCTGGTTCGCTCAAGCAACGGGCCGGGAGGTCGATACCAGAGGAGCGGGACGGCCCAGATCGGGG
>CAZIHO010000007.1:40252-57482 GCA_964538875.1 uncultured Chromatiaceae bacterium | reverse complement strand
CTGGTTGCCCGCCAAGGAGTTGGCGTCGTTGGAGGAATAGCATCATTCGTGCCGGGGGGCTAGGTTGGGCTGCGTCAGGTCCCCGCCGGGCTATGTGGGGCCTAGCCGCAACGGGGGGAACCCAATGATGCCGACTGGCAAGGGAAGCACCCAAGCCCTGGTTGGGCTTACTGGGCAGCCGGTGCTAGGACCCAGGATGGGTGCTACCCAAACCTCTGGAACGAGGGTAGTGCGGTCCCGCGATCACCATGTCGCCTGCGGGGGCCTGCCGATGTGGGGTGGAGGCGCGCTGGACGGTGCGCCAGCAGGCTAAGCGCCCTGGCCAACAGCTGCCCGGCTCACCCGCGCCAGAAGCCGCCCTAGCCCATGCGGTCGACCCATGGGCAACAGCAGCCTTGAAATACTAATTCTTATCCAGTTCCAGGTACTGCCAGATTTCGTGGCTCAGGTCTGGGCTGGGCTCGTCCTTGGTGTACTCGAAGTTACCCTTGGATTTGTTGAGGTCCAGCACCCGGCGGGCGTCTTGGGCCAGTTCCGGCATGTCCAGGGCGGTGTAGGAGGCGATCATGATTTCCAGGGCGTCCTTGACCGCCGTGGTCTTGGGATAGTTCTCCACCACGCTGGCGGCCCGCTTGGCGGCGGCCAGATAGGCACCCCGGCGCAGGTAATAGTTGGCGACATGGACTTCCGCCTTGGCCAGGTTGTTGCGCAGATAGAGCATGCGCTGGCGGGCGTCGGTGGCGTACTTGCTATTGGGGAACTTGCGTAGCAGTTCGGCGAAATCCTGGAACGAATCCCTGGCGGAGCCCGGATCCCGTTGGGATTGGTCGCTGGGGATGTAGCGATCCAGGAAGCCAATACTGCGGTTGTAGTTGACCAAGCCCTTCAGGTAATAGGCATAGTCCACATTGGGATGCTGGGGGTTCAGTTTGATAAAGCGTTCCGCCGCCGCGATGGCCGCGTCTGGCTCGTCCGCCTTATAGGCCGCGTAGGCCTGGTTGATCTGAGCCTGGGTGGCGTAGCGTCCGAACGGATAGCGGGCTTCCAACTTCTCGTAATACTTGACCGCCTGGTCATAGTCCCCTTCCTTGAGGGACGCGGTTGCCTCGCTATACAGCTTGCTAGCACTCCAGTCCTTGGTTTTATCCTCGGCGTCGGAAAACACCCCACAACCCGCGAGCGCCGCATGGAGGGCCAGGATGGCTAGAATGTGCCGGTAACGCATAGAAATTCACGCAGTTCAGGAAACCCAGTTGCCCAGTATAACCCAACCCATTGACGAGCCCCAGGACGAGGAAATTATGGCGGATCCGGCCTGGCGGCACCTGACCTTGCCACCGGATTTGGCCGGTCAGCGCTTGGACCAGGCGTTGGCGGCGGAACTGCCGGAGTTTTCCCGGGGCCGCCTTCAAACCTGGATTAAGGCCGGCCGGGTACTGGTGAATGGCGGCCCCTGCCGGACCCGGGACCGGGTCTGGGGCGGCGAGCAGGTGCAAGTGGAACCGGATCCGGAGTTGCCGCCCGGCGAATGCGAGCCCCAGCCAGTGCCCCTGGACATCCTATTTGAGGACCAGGATCTGCTCATCATCCATAAGCCGGCGGGTCTGGTGGTGCATCCCGCCGCCGGTAATTGGGACGGCACCCTGCAAAATGGGCTGCTTTACCATGATCCAAATCTGGGCCGCATTCCCCGGGCCGGCATCGTGCACCGGCTGGACAAGGACACCAGCGGCCTATTGATGGTGGCCCGCAGCCTGCGCGCCCATACCTCCCTGGTAGCGCAACTCCAGGCCCGCCAGATTCGGCGCCAGTACCTGGCCCTGGTCAATGGCATTCCGGTGGCGGGGGGGCGGGTGGATCTGCCCATCGGCCGCCATCCCCAGGAACGTACCCGCATGGCGGTCACGCCGGGGGGCAAGCCGGCGGTGACCCATTATTCGGTACTGGAAAACTTCCAGGTGCATAGCCTGTTGCAGGTGCGTTTGGAAACCGGCCGCACCCATCAGATCCGGGTCCATCTGGCCCAGATTGGTTATCCCATTTGTGGCGACCCGGTGTATGGCGGCCGGGCGCGGCTACCGCCCAAGGCACCGCCGGAACTGGCATTGGCGTTGCGGAGTTTCAAGCGCCAAGCCTTGCACGCGGAACTGCTCGGCTTGCGCCATCCGGGCACTGGCGAGGATCTGGAGTGGGAAGTGCCGCCCCCAGAGGATATGCTGGACCTCATCGACCGGCTACGGGAGGCAAGCGAATACGAATGAAGGGTATAAGTCCCCAGTGGCCGGCGCCCCCTTGGGTGCGCGCCTGGATCAGCACCCGCGCCGGCGGCGTCAGCCAGGGACCCTATGCCAGCCTCAACCTGGCGGAACATGTGGGGGACGACCCGGCGGCGGTGCGGGCCAACCGGGCTATCCTGGCGGAGCAACTGGACCTGCCGGGCCAGCCCCTCTGGTTGACCCAGGTGCATGGTTGTGGCGTGGCCCTGGCTGGAACCGATCCGGCGGGTTGTGCGGCGGATGCCGGCCTGGCCCGGCGGCCGGGCCAGGTGTGCGCGGTGCTGACCGCCGACTGCCTGCCGGTTCTGCTCTGCGACCGGGCCGGCAGCCGGGTAGCGGCGGTGCATGCCGGCTGGCGCGGTCTGGCCGGGGGGGTGCTGGAAGCGGCCTTGGACGCCCTGGACCGGCCTGGGCCAGAATTGCTGGCCTACCTGGGTCCGGCCATTGGCCCGGACCAGTTTGAGGTCGGGGACGAGGTGCGCGCCGCCTTCCTGGCCGGGGACGGGGCGGCGGCGGACGCCTTCCGGCCCAGCACCACCGGCCGCTGGCTGGCGGACCTGTACGCGCTGGCCCGCCTGCGCCTGGCGGCGCGGGGCGTGGGGTTCATCGGCGGCGGCGACTGCTGTACCCTGACGGATCGGGACCAATTCTTTTCCTATCGCCGGGATGGCGTCACCGGGCGCATGGCGTCCCTGATTTGGATCGACCCAGGGACCCACCACCACCAAGGGGGAGCGGAACATGACTGATTGGAAAATGTTGACCCTGGTCGGCGCGGACCGGCCGGGCATCGTGGCCGGCGTCACCGAGGCCCTGTATCAGGCTGGTTGCAGCCTGGGCGAGGCGTCCATGCTGCGTTTGGGGGGCAATTTTTCCATCATGATGATGGTGGCCGGCGGCGATAGACCGGACTTGACCCAGGTGGTAGCGCCGGTGGCGCAGGCGCTGGGTCTGTCCTTTCACCTGGACCCGGTGGGTGGCGGGCTGCACCAACATCTGGTGCCCAACGTGCAGGTGCGGGTCAGCGGCGCCGACCGGCCCGGCATCGTCGCCCGGGTGACCGGCGCCCTGGCGGCCCAGGGCTTCAATATCCTGGAATTGGAATCGGACGTGGCGGGCCATGCGGAGCGGCCGGTGTACATCATGAGCATCCAGGGCTATTGCGATGCCACCTTGGAAACCCTGCAAGGGGCGCTGGCGGACCTGGCCCGGGAGGGCATCGAGGTGGACGTGTCGCCGGTGGAGACCCTGTTCGGATAAGTACCTATGGCCCTATTGGATATTTTGACCATCCCGGATGAACGCCTCAAGCAGGAGTCCCTGCCGGTCAGCGACTTTGACCAGGAATTGCGGGACTTCGTCGCCGACCTGGAAGAAACCCGCCAGGCGGCGCCGGCAGCGGTAGGCATCGCCGCGCCCCAGGTGGGACGGCTGCAACGTATCTGCATCCTGGATTGCTCCATCACCCGCCGTCCGGTGCCTAATCACGGGCATCTGGTGCTGGTCAATCCGGAAATCGTCCATTGGGAAGGCTTTGAAGTGGGCCGCGAGGGCTGCCTGTCGGTGCCCGACTATACCGGCAACCTGATCCGGGCCACCCAGATCCGGCTCAAGGCCCAGGATCCCTGGGGCGAACCCCTGGAATTCGAGATGCAGGGTTTCGAGGCCCGCGCCGCTCAACACGAAATCGACCACCTGGACGGTTTGCTGTTCATCGACCGGGTGGTCAGCCGCCGCACCGACCTGTTTCAGCGCAAGCTGTATCAGAAGGGCCGCCGGAGCTAGGCGGGGGCAAGCCTGGCCCAGACCCAGCCGGCGTAAATTTCCGGTCCTGGCCCACGCCGAGCCCGGTCCGCCTACAATTCCATCAGTGTTTCCGGCCATCCCGAGGTTGCCATGGGCCTGCTCGATCTGTTCACCAAGGTGTCCGAGGCACCGACCAACCCGCGCAAGGCGGCGCCCAGCCGGGAGTTCGACGTGGCGGATCTGTATCAGGGACCCTTGGCGGCAGCGCCGGTGGAGATGGCGGAGGGCGACGGCGCGGCGCTGGGGGAAAAGCTGCGCCAGGCCTATTTTTGGATCATCAACCACGCCATCGTCAGCCCCTATTACGACATCGAGTACCAGGACGGCCCGTCGCCCAGCTTTAGTTTCGGCGACCACAAGAGCAAGCTGGTACTGCCGTCCGGGCAGAGTTATTCCAGCTTCGTGCTACTCCCCCTGTTGAACCTGGCGGTGCGGCGCCGCTGCCTGCTGGTGGGCGGACCTGGGCGGGGCAAGACCGCCAGCGCCATCCTGATGGGCCTGCTGGCCGGCTATTCCCTCCAGGAGGTGAAGCGGGCCATCCAGCACGGCCAGCCCCAGATGACCGTCACCGACTTGCTGGGCAATCCCCTGCCGGCGGATCTGGTGGGCGCCACCAGCATGGATGACATTCGCATCGCCTGGCGCAAATGGCTGGGGATGCGGGTCAAGATCATCGACGAATACAACCGCATCCCCACCCGCACCCAGTCGGCGCTGCTGACGGTGATGGGGGACAATTACGCCGAGTTGCTGGACCAGATTTTCGAGTGTCCCGAGGCGGCCTGGTATCTGACCGCCAATGATGACGCCGGCGGCGGCACCTATCAGGTGATCGAGGCGCTGCGGGACCGCATCGACCTGGTGGTCAAGGCGCTGCACTTCAATCCCCGCTTTCTGGGCGATTTGCTGGCCCGCATCGAGGCGGGCATTCGCCCAGAAGACCAGGTGCCGCCCCAACTGATCCTGTCCGAGGCAGAGTTGGACGCCATGTACCAGGCGATCTTGGCGGTCCAGGTGCCGGTGCCGCTGCGGCGGCGCATCGAGCATTTCGCCGGCCAGTTCGAGTTTTTTGAATTCGCCGCCGAGCAGATGGAATACAAGACCAAGGACACCTTGAAGCTGTCCGGTATCGACGCCGCGCAAATCGACGCCCTGGACACTGGCAAGGACAAGGCCAACGATCTGGGCAACCAGACCCTCAATGGGGTATCGGTACGGGCCTTGATGACCATCCTGGTGTTCGTGAAGGCCATGGCCTGGTTCCGGGGTGACGATTTCGTGGTGCTGGAGGATCTGCGCCAGATTTTGCCCTTCGTGCTCCACGACAAGCTGGTGCCCAACCCAGATGCACCCTTCTTCGAGCAGCCGGGCAATGAGTCCTACCGGGTGGACCGTATCGGCTGGATCCGGCGCCTGTTCGATTTGTCCTGCCAGGAATATGACCGCATCGGCCTGGATCGCCAGGATCCGGTGACCCGCTTCGAGGCGGAACTGGCCGCCGGTCTGGAGGGGCTCGCCGAAGGGGAGGTGCGCAAGCGCATGGCGGCCATCGAGCGCACCCTGGGCGAATGGGCCCGGGAGCGCAAGATCACTGGCCCCCGCGCCGACGACATCCTCAAACTCAAGTCGTTACACCAGCGCTACGCCAACTACCTGCGCTGGTTGACCTGGAAGGCATGATCGGACCCGCCCTGGCCGGCGTGCTGCGGGCCGGCCGGGCCGGTTTCAACCAGCGTTTCCAGGACGCGGCCCGCGCTGGCGGCCTGGATGGCGAGGATTTCCAAACCTGGCTGACCGGCACCCTGGACCCGGTGGCGGAAGCGCTGGCGGCTACCCGGCGGGACGGGCTGGCCATCAGCCTGTTGGCCCTCTACGAGATGGGCTTGGCCCTGGTGGCGCGGGGCTGGCTGGGACCCAAGGCCCGGGAGCCGGCCATCGACGCCGGCTTGCGCACCCTGTTGACGGCGCTGCCCCAGTGTCTGGCGGCCCAGCCCACCCGCTTCCCCGGCGCTCTGGTGAACGCCCTGCACCGGCTCGCCCAGGGGCAGCCCCAGCGGGCCCTGGTCTGGGCCCAGGATTTGTCTGCCCTGGCCCCCTGGTGCGACAGCGCCGAGCAGGCCCTGTCCCTGGGCCGGGTGCTGGCCTGGCGGCTGGGACTGGCCAGCCTGCGCCAGCGCGCTCTGGCCGATGCCCAAACCCTGCCCGGCGAACCCCTGCGCCTGATATTGGGACTGGAGCGGCCGCCCACCGGGGAGGATCTGGCCCGCTGGCTGCACCAGCCCCAAGCCATGCCCGGGGAGTCCGCTGCCCCGCTGGTGCCCCGGTTGCTGGGCTGGGCGGGGGGCTTTGCCGGTTTCGGCGGCCCGTTCCGGCGCCCGCCCCTGGTGGGGCTGGACGCGGGCCGGCTGGTGGCCGGCGATGGGGAGAGCCGGGTGGCCCTGTTCGGCGACGGCTACGGCACCGAAGCAGTCCAGATCGGCGGCGGCCCGGTGCCCACGCCGGCGGATCCCAGCCCGGCGCGGGTCAGCGGCGCCGGCTTGCTGGCCTGGAACGGACGCCGCATCTCCATGCCGGAACTGGCCAGCGCCCGCGCCTGGCAATGGCATCAGGGCCTATTGGCGGTGGCGCTGGGCACCTCCCACCGGGTGGCGCTGCTGCGCTGCGAACTCCAATGACCTCATCCCTGACCGAACTGCACGCCCACTGGCGCGCCCACTGGCCCCGGGCCCTGGCGCTGTGGAGCGACTATGCGCGGCTGTCCGAGCCCATCTGGTGCCTGGACCGGGCCTGCGCCAAGCGGGAAGGTCTCACCAGCAGCTT
Source organism: uncultured Chromatiaceae bacterium (assembly GCA_964538875.1). Lineage (GTDB taxonomy): Bacteria > Pseudomonadota > Gammaproteobacteria > Chromatiales > Chromatiaceae > CAZIHO01. Next base: position 50,580 of record CAZIHO010000007.1, on the reverse strand, counting down.
CGCTATGATCCGGCTGGATGACCACGCGGTGGTACTGAATCTCCTGGAAATCGCCGCCCGCAACCTGGGGGAGTTTCCGCTGGAGGTGCTGGGCCACGAGATCGGCCACCACATCCTCTGTCCGGCGGATTTGACCGATCAGGGCCGGCTGCTGGCCCGGGTGCGGCGGGGTCTGCCGGGGCGCGAGGCCAGCGCGCCCCTGGTCGCCAACCTGTACGCGGATCTGCTCATCAACGACCAGTTGCAACGCCGCTTTGAGCTGCGCTTTCCGGAAATCTATGTCCGTTTGGGCGGATCTGGCCGACTGTGGTGGCTCTATCTGCGTATCTACGAAATCCTCTGGCGGCTGGCCCCCGGCAGCCTGGGCGGCAAAAGCCTGGAAGATGGAGAGGAAGGGGATGCGCAACTGGGGGCTCGCCTGGTACGGGTTTATGCCCGTGACTGGCTCCGGGGCGCCGCCGGGTTCGCCGCCCTGTGCCGGCCCTACCTGGACGAGCCCCAGGATGCGGCCGGGGCGGGCCTGGCCGGTTGGGGCGACACCGCCGAAGCGCCGGCGGGGGAGATCCCGGATGGACTGATCCAGGAGGACGGGGACGAGGGGGACCCAGTGTTGCACCCGGCCGAGGACCCGGCGCTGAACGGCGAACGGGAACTGGCGGTGGAGCGGTCCAGTCGCGCCGCCCGTGCCCAGGACTCCGGCGGCAAGACCCGGCGACGCTACCGGGATCTGGGGGAATACGGGGAACTGCTGCGCGCCATGGGTGTGCGCTCCAAGGAGCGGGATACGGCGATTCGCTATTACCGGGAACGGGCGCGGCCCTATTTGATTCGCTTTCCGGCGCGGGTGCTGCCCCGGGTCCAGGAGCCGATGCCGGAAGGCCTGGAGACCTGGGATTGGGGCCGTCCCGCTGAGGAGGTGGATTGGCTGGAATCCCTGACTCGCGCGCCGCTGCTGATTCCCGGTTACACCACCCTGACCCGCACCTGGGGCCAGGCCCCCGGCGAAGCCCAGGCCGAGCAAGTGGTCGACCTGTATCTGGGCATCGACTGTTCCGGGTCCATGCCGGCGCCCACCCGGACCACCTCCTTCGCGGTGCTGGCCGGGTTCATCGTCAGCCTGTCCGCGCTGCGGGCCGGCGCCCGGGTGATGGCCTGCCTGTCCGGCGAGCCGGGCAAGTCCAAGGCTACGGACGGCTTCATCCGGGACCAGAATCTGCTGTTCAACCTGCTGGTGGATTATCTGGGCACCGGCTACAGCTATGGCATTCAGCGCCTCAAGGAAGTGAAGCCGAAGATCCGGCGGGGCCGCCGTTGCCACCTGCTGATTCTCACCGACACCGATATTTTCTCGTCCCTGAATAGCGGCGACGGCTGGCAAGTGGCGCAACGGGCGGTCAAGGACGCGGGCGGTGGCGCCACCCTGTTATTGGCCAGTCCGGCCCAATATTTGACCCATTTTGAACCGGGCATCCAGCGCCTAGAGGCCATGGGTTGGCGGGTGGCGCGGGTGCCGGATTGGGAGGGGGTGGTAGCGTTCGCCCGGGAGTTCGCCCGCCGCACCTACGAGGCCAAACCATGACGGGTCCCCAGGTGGCCCGCTTGACCCGGCGCCTGGCGGAAACGCCGCCGGATTTTCTGCCAGGTAGGGGCCCGTTGCCGGATGTCCGGGCGCTGCTCTGTGATTGGCGCCGGGACCTGGGCGCCCCCCCGGCGCCGGAACGGCTCGGCTGGCTGCGGGGCCGCGCCGCCGAGGGCAGCGCCCGGCTGGCGTTGGTGGCCGCCTGGCTGCTGGCGGATGGGGAACTGCAAGCCATTGGCCGGGGGCTGCCGGATCTGGCGGACCGGGCCCTGGCCTGGCTGGAGCGGGACGCCCCGGAATTGGCTCAGGTGGCCAGCGCGGCGGCCTTCGTGCAGGATGAGGACCGGCGCGAGGAATTGGTGCGCCTGTGCCTGTCGGGTCTGGGCCTGGTGCCGGACGGAGAGACGCCCAATCAAGCGGAAGATCGCCTGACCGCCCTGTCCAGCGTGGCCCGGGTGCGGGCGGTGGCGGCGGCCAAGGAGAAGCTGCGCCTGGCCAAGGAGGAGGCGGAGCGGGAGGAAGCCCGTGCCCGCCAGGTGCGGGAGGAACTGGCCCGCAAGGCGGCGGAAGAGGCGGCGGCCAAGGGGTCGAGGGAATAAATGATCAAAGACGCCATTCAACTGGAAGACCTGATCGCCACCACGCCAGCCCTGGGTCCGGTGGCGGCAGCAACCCTGGGCGCCCTGTACCGCCACCCCAGCGCCCCCCACTGGTACCAGGGTGCTGGCGACCGGTTGAGTCTGGCGGATCTAGACCGGGTGCGGGCCTTTGCCGGCACCCTGGCGACCCAGCGGGACGGACGGGAGCGGCGGCCGGCGCCGGCGATCCTGGCTTGGGCCAGGGATCGGATCTCGGCCACCCCTTTTCTGCGGCGTCTGGTCAAGGATCGGGAGTTGGCGTCGGACTGGACAGCCCTGCCCAGCACCGGCCGCGCCGGCCTGGCCCAGGGTCCCGAATATTGGGTGCCGGACGACGCCGACCTGGCGCGCATGATCCTCTATCGCACCGCCGGTACCAGTGGTCACGCCCTGGGGGTGCCCAGCGATCCGGTGGCGGTCAACGCCTATCTGCCCCTGATCCAATACGCCCTGGGCCGTTGGGGCCTGACCCTGGAGCTGGCGCCGGAGCGGGTATCCCATTTCCTGGTCGGCCACCAGGCCCGTACCGTCAGCTATCCGGCCAGCTTCTCTTACTGGAACGGGGCCGGATTCGCCAAGCTCAATCTGCATCCGGACGCCTGGCGGGACCCGGCCGATGCCCAGGCCTATTTCGACGCCTTTCAGCCCCAATTCCTGGCCGGCGATCCCCTGTCCTTTGCCGCCATGGCGAACCTGGGCCTGGTAGCCCGGCCGCTGGCCCTCTTGACCACGGCGGTGGCCATGAGCCCAGCCCTCAAGGACCTGCTGAGGGAGCAATACGGCTGTCCGGTGATCGACTGGTATTCCCTCACCGAAACCGGCCCCCTGGCCTACGCCTGTCCCTTGGGGGAGGGCTATCACTGGCTGCCGCCGGATGTCCACCTGGAAACCCTGGGACAGGACGGCCGGCCCACTGAGGGCGTGGGGGAAATTTGCGTCACCGGCGGGCGCAATCCCTTCGTGCCCCTATTCCGCTATCGCACCGGTGACTGGGGCCGGCTGGACTTTAGCCCCTGTGCCTGCGGCGACCCCATGCCCCGGCTGCTGGATCTGGAGGGGCGGGAGCCGGTGGCCCTGGAGGATGGGGACGGCGTGCCGGTCAATCCAGTGGACGTGAGCCGGGTGCTGCGGGAATTTCCGGTGCTGCAACATGCCCTGACCCAATTCGGTGACCGCCGGGTGCGGGTCGAGGTACGGCCGGTGGCGGGCCGGGCGCTGGACTTGGCCAGCCTGCGGGCCGCCCTCGGTGCCCTGTTCGGGGGCGCGCCGCTGGAGGTGCAGGTGAACCTGGACTTGGGCCAAGCCGCCAAGGTGATTCCCTACCGGCGGGAACCATGAATCCCCTGGACCATCCCTATCCGGGCCGTCCGCACCGGGTCTATCTGGCCATCACCAACCATTGCAACCGGGCCTGCCCCTGGTGCAGCACCTATTCGTCACCTAAGGGGACTCGTTTCCTGGACCCCCAGGCATTGCCGGGGTTGGTGCCGGACGGCCCCTTCGAGGCCCAGTTGGAAGGGGGCGAACCCACGCTGCATCCGGCCTTCTGGACTTGGGTGGAGCGGCTGCGGGCCAATCCACGCTGTCAGCGGCTGGTGGTCTGCACCAACGGCCTGGCACTGCCGCGCCAGCCGGCCAGGTTGGCGCCTTGGCTGGAACGCTTGGGCGCGCCCCTGACCCTCAAGTTGTCCATCAATCAGTATCTGCTGGAGCGGGACGCCGGTCTGGTGGCGTTAGCCGTGTCGATGGGGGAGTTGCTACAGCGGCTGGGTGGCGACCGGCAACTGGTCATCAACGCCCGCTACCGGCCGGGGGAGGAAGATCCGGCCGGGCTGACCAGCCGGCTGGCAGCGGCCGGCCTGGGCGAGCGGGTCAACTGCTTTCCCTTGCAGCGTTATGGCCTGGCCCGCCATCAAGTCAACTGGGAGCCGCCGTTGCTTGCTGGCAGCGATTTTCGTCTGGTCAATCCGGATGGCTCCCAGTGGGGCACGGATCTGGTGGCCCGCTCCGAGGCCATGGGCCGTCTGCCTTGACCCCGTTCAACCCGAATCTGCGCCGGGCCGGCAGCACCGCCTACGAACTGCATCAGAACAGCAGTGCCCGACGGACCTTGGCGCTGGACCTCTGGGGCCAACCGCTGGAACTGTACGCCAACGCCAATTTGTCCATCTACAGCGCCCAGCCCTGCAACGCCCGGTGCGGCTTCTGCGTGGAGGAACTGCGTCCGGCGTCCCGGGGGGGGCGGTTGCGTGACCAGAAGACCAGCGAGCCGGACCCCGAGCGCTGGTTCGGCGCCCTGGAAGCCAGCCTGGACGCTCTGGCGCCCCTGAATCCCAGCGTCTCCATCACCGGCGGCGAGCCCAGCCTGGACCCGCGCTTGCCCCGCTTGCTGAAACTGCTGGCCCGGCGCGGGCTGCGTAAGCGCACCCTCACCAGCAACGGTTCCGGCCTGTTCCAAGAGCGGGACGGGCGGCGGCTGCTGGATTGGATCATCGCCACCGGCATCGCCCACCTCAATATCAGTCGCGCCCATCCGGACGACCGGGTCAATCAACGGCTGATGGGCTACGCCGCCGCCCCCGGCCTGGAGCAATTGGCGGACATCACCCGCGCCTGCCGGGGCGGACCCCGGCCGCGCCTGTCCTGTGTACTGGTGCGGGGCGGCGTCCAGGATTGGTACGGCTTGCTCCGGATGCTGGATTACGCCCGGGCGGCGGGTTTCGACAACCTGGTGTTCCGGGAACTGATGCGCGCCGATCCCGCCACCCTGGCGCTCAACCCTGTTGCCCGGTTTATCCGTGAGCGGCGGGTGCCCCTGGCGCCCCTGCTGGAGCAGGTGAGCGGGGACCCCTCGTTTCAATTCGTCAAACAGGTCGTGGGCTACTACTACTATGTGGAAGTCTGGCATCGCCATGGCCAGGATCTGGTGTTCGAAACCGCCGACCTGGCCCGCCTGGAAGCTGTTCGACGGGCCCATCCGGGGCTGGTGCATGAATTAGTTTTTCATCCCAACGGACGACTCTGCTCCACCTGGCAGCCCTGGGACGGGGTGTTGGGGCCGCCGGCGCCCAGGGCGCCGGGAGGCTGGCGCGGCGGAACGGCTCTCGACCGTCCAGCCAAACTTCCCGCTATTCGAGGTTGAATCAGCAGCCAGCAGCTGTGCTGGTGGCGGTTGCCAGGCTCGGGATACCCATCTGGATCCGCCAGCGGAGCAATTCAGGTTGGATTGCCTAGCCGGTCCAGCGGCGCCGGTGGACTGTCATGGGACGGGTATCCAGGGTTGCCGGCCGCCCTGGAACCCAGCCAGATCCAGGGATTTGGCCGGTCAACAACCTAATTTTTTATCAATGATCGTATTTGGGACAGGAGCCCGGACCGTCCGCCCGCCTTGCGCCGCGCTTTCTGGTCCGGGACGGCCGGGGGTGAGCCATTCCCGGCAGCCGGATCAGCCGAATTCTGGCGGGCTGTTCCCGTCGCTAGGGCCGCCGTATAAAAGGCCAACACATAAGCCAGGGGGATATGCAGGGTGTTGGCGGTTTCGTTTAGGGACACGCCATGGGATCGCCAAAGTGCGGTCATGCGCACCGCGTGGGGGAAGGGCGGCAAATGGGCCAGGATGGGCCAGCGGGTCAAGACCACTTGGGCGTCCAGGTCGGTTCCTTCCGGGCAGCGCCCCCGGGATGACCAGAGGGACATTTTCCACAGAAAGGTTTCGCCATGGGCCGGGGTCCCGGAGCGGGCCTCCAGGTCTTGCTGGGAGCCCTTGCGCATGACCACGTTTTGGTCCGCCAGGGGTACCAGGCACAGATAGCGGAGCACACCGTCCGATAGGTCGCAGTACACGCTGCCCCCATTCTCGGCCGTGACCAGAATGGACTGGCCCCGTTGCAGGGTGCCGGTGATGACCCTGGGTATCCCATCCGTCAGGGCTTGGCGCAGGGCTTCCCCAACTACGCCCATGTAATAAAGCTCTGGCTTAAAAAACAGTTCCCGGTCTTGGCTGATGTCGATGACATGGCCGTAATGGCGATTCTTGGGGCGCTTGGTGGCCGGCCGGGCGGCCGGCCGGGCGGCCGGCTGGAAATTCGGCTGGGAAATCGGTTGGGAAATTGGTTGGGAAGCTTGACCCTGGGCGGGAGCCGGGCGGGCCGTCAATAGGGGCCGGACCTGCGGCACGGGTGTCGCGGCCACCGGCGTGACTGCCGGTCCAGACGGGGACGCTGCGGGCTGGGGGCTGTCTGGCGGGACATATTCGGGACGGGGTTCCCAGCCTGGGAAGGGCGCCTGGGAGGGATCCGGGTCGAAGCTGAACAGGCTGGCCGGGGCCGCCTCCGGTTCCTCGGGCTTCATTGGCGGGCGCAGCTTGTCCAGGGCGGCCAACAAGGCGGGACCCTGCACCGGCTTGCGGACCCAAACCAGGTCGGGTTCGTCCGGCTGCCGCACGGAAACTAGGACCACCGGAAAATCCGGGTGCTGTTCGCGAAATTCCAGCCAATCCCGGTTACCGCGGCTGCCATCCAGATCAAAAACGGCGATACTGGCCTTGAGCCGGTCAACCGTGCGGTAGGCATGGGCCGATTGACGTTCAAGAAACATTTGCATTGCCGCCTGGGAGCGTTCGTTCATGCCCAGCAAAGCAACACCCACGTAATTCACTGATAGTTCCGCCCTGTTATTAAGAATTAGAGATGATCTAGCGGGCTATGAAATACGAACTCTTGTTACCGCCTGCTTAGGGTGCCGCCTTGAAAAAGTCCAGGATAGATTTTTCAACAGCCTGCTATGGGGAATCCATCCCTTGATAACAAGATTAGGCGACTTGTCCCCCGTTTTAAACGGACCTGTCCCGGGTTTGTGACACCCCCCACAAGTCATCCCATGGCCAAGCGTCCGGTACTGAATAGTCCTTGGCCCGTCTCGCGCAAAATGGCCGGCTGATTTTGGAATATCAACGCTAAATAATCCGTTAAAGGACGAATTCGCTCGGTGGATGGGTCTAATGGTACTCCAATCTTAGAACATCGTCCGAATAGGTCGCGGTCAAATCAGGCGAGCGGGACTGGGGCGGCGGGCCAAGATGTGCTGGTCTAGCACCAGCACCTTTGGCGGGGGGCAGGCACCGGCGAGGGGTTCCTTGACGACGCGATAGACGAGGGGAATCCAGTAGGACGCCGGGGGTTCCCGCCAGCGACTAGCACCCGCGCTGATGGGCGGGTAGCCCCAGCCGGGCCGGGTCCAGTCCGTTAAATCAAATCCGGCGTCGCCGGGGGCGTCGGTGTGCTGGGAACCAGGCCGATTTCATCGCCGTCCTCCAGACGGGTGAACGGCTCCGCGAACTGACGATTGACGGTCACCCGCACCCGATCCTCGGCGAACAGGGGCCCGGCGCCCAGTTTGCGCCGGCCCAGGTATTCCAACAGTTGGGACACGGTTGCCACGCTGGCGGGCAACTCCAGGGTTTCCGTTTCCCGGCGCAGTTTTTTCACCAGGTAGGAAAAATACAGCAAGGTCACGCGGCGCCGCTGGTCCGTCGCGCTACCCCGCTGGTAGCCCATGGCCTCCAGCCGGGCCAGGTAGGCGGCCCAATTACGATCCCGGTGGGTGCCTAGTTCATAAAGGCTGTCCCAGGAGAAGATGCCGGTGTCGTGACCGTCGTCGAATAGGATGCGGATGGCGTACTGGCCCTGGGGCTCCAGGGACAGGATATTGACGTTTTCCTTGCCGGTCAGGGGCTGTTCCAGGGCCCGCACTTCGGCGGCCCGGGAAAATACCCGCAGGTATTCACAGGGCAACTCGAACCGGCTGCCGTCATCGAAGCTGATGACCAGCAGCCGGGACTTGTGGTGCAGGCTGATCTCGGTGGGACGGTGACGGGTGGCTTGCTCGGTCATGGCGCGGTCTTCAGGTTGCCTGGATGCGATCGTAATAACGGGCCCGGTACAGCAGACGCGGCCGCTCTCCGTCCGTGAATCCGGTGCGGGTATGGGGCACGTTGTTGCAAATCAGGCCCTGGCCCGCCTCCAGCCGGCCCCGGAAATGCCAGGGTCCCGGTTGATGCAGCAAGTCCTTGAGGGTTTGCACGGCGGCCTGGGTATCGGGATCGTCCCGCCAGCGGATACTGCGGGTGCGGTCCGTGTAGCGCATGTGCAGGTGGCCGTCCGGGTCCACGGAAAACACCGGCCCGGTTTGCTCGGCGCGCAGTTCAGCACCCCCGCTGACATTAGCCGGAATGCTCATCGCCTGGGGGTGCATGAGCGCCCGCAGGTAATCCGGATTGGCGTCCCGCAGTTGGATGTACAGGATTTCGTGGTCCAGCAGGTCGTTTTCACCACCGCTTTGGGCGGGATGGACCGCATGCAGGATGAGGCCCCGGATTTGCCGTTCTGGCGTGTTGTAGTAACCATCCGTGTGCCAGGCGATGGCGCGGTTGGTGTAGGGGATATATTCCCGGTGGTAGGCGTCGCCCTGGACGGTCAAGGAGGTGATGGCGTCCTCGTCGGCGCCGGTGTTGTGGTCCAGGCGCGCCAGACCCAGTTGCAGCCCCAGGGTGTGAATGATGTCCTTATCTGCGTCCTCGCCGGTGGGTCCCGCGTACAGGGCCATGTTGCAGCGGCGACAGCGGTCGAGGATGGCGTCCCGTTCCGCCTCGGTCAGCCGGCGTGGATCGCTAATTTCCACCACCAGTTCGTCCAGGCGCGTGGGGTGGCGTGCCAGGCGCTGATCGCGCCAGGTCCGGTAGGCATCATCCTGGGAAAGGTCAAAGGGGGAGGGTGCAGACATGCCGAGGATCCTTATCCAACTTCATCCAACCGACGTTTCCGGAACGCGACACCTAGGCGTTTGGCCAGGGCCGCGCAGGCCGGGATATCCACCCCGTCGAGACCTTCGATGGCGGTGGCGGTCACCTCGGCGACGTGGCGCGGGGCTTCCATCAGAAACTCTAGCAGCGCGGGGTAGGAGCCTGCCACGCCCGGATCGCAATGGCGTTCATAGGTTGCCTCGTCTTGGGCATTCAGGGACACGGACAGGGCGTCCACGCAGGTACCCAATTCCGGTAACACGTTGCGTTTATGTACCAAATTGGCCAGTCCGTCGGTGTTGACCCGGACCCGGCCGCCTTGGGCCTTGATAGCCCGTGCTACTTCCAGCAATAGCTTGAGCCGTAGTGTGGGTTCCCCAAACCCGCAAAAGACCACCTCGGCATAGCGGCGGGGGTCACCGACCGCAGCCAGAATTTCCTGGGCCTCAGGCCGGTGGTCCATGCGCAGGTCGTAACCCTTGACTTGGTGGCTGCCCTGGGTCTTGGGACAAAAGCGGCACGCCAGGGTGCAGCGGTCGGTAATGCTAAGATAAAGATTGTCGCCGATCTGGTAACTGATTTGCTGGGTCACGGTGGCGCAAGGGTCCCCGGTTAAGGCAGGCGTCGAACATCTGGGCGCGGTGCCAATTATCAACCCTAGGGGGCTGGTATGGTCTAGTTGGCGCCCGGAACCTGGAACTTGGTTTGATTGTGCGTCGAGTCACCGCTCCCGTATCCTAGCTGGGCGATGCCTCGTTCAGCATCCCTTAAGGCCGGGAGTCCTCTACTGTGGGTCACTAGGGCGCGGGATTGCCTAAAGCGTAGGACGGCCACTGGCCGTTTGTCGGGAAGGGAGAGCCATCTTTTCCTTCCAGCGGCTGATGGAGTTGGGAACTCCTGATCCGTGTTTCACCACAAGCCGGGATCGCACACTTGGTTTGCTGATCCCTGCCTAGGCAAGCGCTGCAAGGCCATCGACCGGCCGTACCCCTAGGTACGGCAGCTTGCCAAGCAGGATATCCCTGAACATTTAAGGAGCAGACAAATGAACAAAATACGTATCAGCCTGGTTGCTTCCGCCTTGACCCTGGCCATGGCTTCGACTGCTTGGGCCCAGCCCGGCGGGATGGGTGGCCAGCAGGGCATGGGTGGAATGAGCGGCCAACAGCAGGGCCAGAAGCAGGGCCAACAGGGTGGCCAGCAGGGTCAGAAGCAGGGCCAACAGAGTGGCCAGCAGGGTCAGAAGCAGGGCCAGGGCCAACAGAGTGGCCAGCAGGGACAGAAACAGGGTCAGCAAGGTGGCCAGCAAGGT
>CAZIHO010000007.1:0-40152 GCA_964538875.1 uncultured Chromatiaceae bacterium | reverse complement strand
CAGCAAGGTGGCCAGCAAGGTCAACAAGGCATGGGAGGCCAGCAGGGCCAGCAAGGCGGTCAGCAAGGTCAGCAGGGCACGGGCGGCCAGCAGGGTCAAGGCGGCCAGCAATGGGGTAATTCCAAGCAGTGGAAGTCGGTCAGCCAGCCCAAGTCCGGCGGTGGTCAACAAGGCGGCGGTTATGGCGGCGGTGGGCTCTCCTATCCGGGCAGTTCGCCCTTCTACCCAGGTAATTACTAATCACCCAGCGGGTCGGGCCGCCGGGACCTCGCGCGGCAACCGGCTGTGTTGAACTTGACAGGTGCTGACCGCTGCACGAGATTGATTGGGATCTGAGATCGCAAGGCCGGGCTTGCCCGGCCTTTTCGTTGGGCGGGTCGGCCGCTAGGGTGCGCTTGGGTAGCGCAAAGTTGAAAACATACCGGAGTGGCTCCATGCATTTCGCTCAAGGGAAACGCCGATTTATTGAGCGGGCCCCTAGCTGATCGGTCCGGCCCAGCAGTTACGGGCCGGACTGATCCGGGAGCGGGGTGCCGTAATGGGGCAATTCGTCAAAATTCCCATTAGTATCGAGGAGGTCAGGTATGCTAGGCGACCATATAGAACTCACGTTCCCCGGCGGTAAACGAGTGGATGCCCGGTTGGGGGATTTCGTCATTCGGAGCGATCAGGCGGTCAGCCTAGGTGGTGAGGCTTCCGCCCCGGCCCCGTTTGACCTGTTTCTGGCGTCAATCGCCACCTGTGCGGGTATATTTGCCCTGGGTTTTTGTCAGGCCCGCAAGCTGGAAACTCAAGGGCTGGGCTTGCGTATGGAATGGACCTGGGACGAGAAGAAAAAATTAATTGCCGGGATCCGGATAAATTTGACGCTGCCGGATGGGTTTCCCGATCATTATCGAGATGGCATTCTGCGCGCCGTGGACCTCTGCGCCGTCAAACGTCATCTCCATGAAGCGCCGGATTTTTCGGTCCATCTGACCTGAAGGAAGTGGGGAAAAACCCAGCCAAGGTCAACAATGCCCCGTGGGTTTCCCGCCATTCCCGAGAAATCACCGGGCACGGGCAAGTCGCCAGGTGCTACTGGCCTTTAACTGGATTGGGACTCCTTGACCGCCATGAAACCCAAGTCCAAGGTACGCGTACTGTTTGTTTGCATGGGCAATATTTGCCGTTCACCCACCGCTCATGGCGTATTTCGTCATCTAGTGGAACAGCAGGGGCTCCGGGATCGTATCGAAATTGATTCGGCCGGCACCCACGCCTATCACCTGGGCGAAGCCCCAGATCCCCGTGCCCAGGAAACGGCGCGGCGCCGGGGTGTGGATCTAAGCGACCTCCGCGCCCGCGCCGCCGGGGCCGATGACATGAGCCGCTTTGACTTGGTGCTAGCCATGGATGAGGACAACTATCGGGGGCTGCACCATCTGTGCCCGCCCGGCTTGGAAGCCAAGATTGGACTGGTGATGGACTACGCGCCGGAAATGCGAGTGCGGGAAGTGCCGGATCCCTATTACGGCGGTGCCAACGGATTCGAGCGGGTGTTCGACTTGCTGGAGGCGGCTGCCCAGGGACTGTTGGACCACATCCGCCGCCACCGGTTATGACCGACCTAATTCTGAATCGAACCGGCCGTTCCAGCCGGCGTTGACGACGCCGGGGCCGGTACCGCGACCTTGACCCCGGTCTGGGCGCTGGGTTGCCACTACCGGGCGTCCTGCCCCGGATCAGCCCGGACTCCCTGAATGGGCCGGGCTGATATCCCTGCTGGCAGCTATTAGCTGACTTGGTCGCCCGGGGTCGGTGGCCGCTCTGGTTCCGCAGGCGGACGCGGGCTAGCCAGGGGCGGGACCGCGTCTGGCAGCGGGGGTTGTGCCCTCACCCCTTGGGGTTCCGGCGCAGGTGTTGGCGGTGCTGGAACTGGGGGCGCGGGGGCGACTTGGGGCGCCGGCGTGGGTGCCGGGACGACATCCACCGGCGCCGGAGCATTGGGTGGCCGCTGGGGCGTCTCCGGCCGAGGAGGCGCCCCTGAGTCCGTCGCTGCGCTCTCGGCGCCTATCTCCGCCCCAGAGCTATCGCTTCTCGGTTGACGCCGGTAGGGGGGCGAGGATTGACGCGGCGGATAGGCATTCCGTTGGCGCGGCTCGCCCTGGACCCGGGGTGCACTGGGGGTGATGGGGGCGGGACGATTCAGGTTGGGGTTCGGCATGGAATCCTCGTCCTCGCCGATATAATCCTCGTTGACCGCCGCGCCTTCCACCGCCATCGGCTCATTGGGTCCCCGCCGGCCGCCGCGCCGGGTTCCACCGCGCCGGCCGCGCCGGCTGGCGCTGCTGCGCCGTTCCGTATCCTCGCGATTTTCGGTAGCTTCCACGCCACCTTCGGCCGGTTCGGCTTGCGCCATGCCTGCCGGCGGGCGATCACCATCCCGTTCTACCGGCGGGCGGGGTACGGCCGCCGGGGCCGGGCGGGCCGGGCGCGCCACCGGTTCTTGGCTGTTCACCGCCGGGGGACGGGGAGCCGGGCGGGACGCCGGTTCCTGGGCAGTGACGGATTGGGGACGGGGAGCCGAGCGTGGCGCCGGTGCATCCTGGGTATTCGCTGACCCGGGCCGAGGGGCTGAGCGCGGTGCGGATTCCTGGGAGTTGCGGGAACTTTCCGAGCGGGTCGACTGGGGTCTGGCGGTCTGGCGGGGCGCTGCTTCCTGGGTGCGGCGCGGTGGCGGCGGCGGGGCCGCCGTTGGCACGGGTGCCGGCGCAGGTGCCGGAGGCGGCGGCACTTGGGGTGCCGCCAGAGTTTGGTCCCGCCCCGTGAGGCTATTCCAAATGCGCCGCAACAGACCGCCACTGGGTTGAGCCGTTACCGCCACGGGTTCTGGCTCCGCGCTCACCACCGGCCGGGTCGGTAGCGGTGTGGTAGGAGTCAAATTTTTCACCGCCGGTTCTTCGGAACGCACTGGGTCGGTGCGCGGCGCCATGGGGTTGAGGGGCTCGGCCCGGGTCGGCAACTGATAGCTGGGGGTAGGGTCCTGGCCTCGCACCATATCCTGGACGCGAATGCGTTCGATCAGATAATTGGGCCGCTCCATCAGGGGATTGGGTACCAGAACGGCGCTGATCCCCTGGCGCATTTCAATGTCCCGGATTGCCTGGCGCTTTTCATTCAGCAGGTAGGTGGCCACTTCCACCGGCAACTGGGCCTGGATGCGGGCCGTGTTGTCCTTCATCGCCTCTTCTTCGATGATGCGGAGAATGGACAGGGCCAGGGACTCGGTGCCACGGATGGCGCCCTGGCCGCGACAGCGGGGACAGGGCTGGAGGCTGGATTCGCCCAGGGATGGACGTAACCGCTGGCGGGACATTTCCAGGAGGCCAAAGCGGGATATGCGCCCGATTTGCACCCGCGCCCGGTCTTGCTTGAGGGCTTCCTTGAGGCGGTTTTCCACTTCCCGTTGATTGCGGGTGGGGGTCATGTCGATGAAGTCGATGACAAATAGGCCGCCCAGATCCCGCAACCGCAGTTGCCGGGCAATCTCGTCCGCCGCTTCCAGATTGGTATTGAGAGCCGTTTCCTCGATGTCCGCCCCCTTAGTGGCGCGGGCCGAGTTGATGTCGATGGTGGTCAGCGCCTCGGTGTGGTCGATGACGATGGCGCCCCCGGACGGCAACTGCACTTCCTGCTGGAATACCGTTTCGATCTGGCTTTCGATCTGATAGCGAGTAAAAAGAGGAACGTCGTCCTGATAGAGTCGTAACTTTTTGATGTTGTGGGGCATGACTTGGCGCATGAATTGATGCGCCTTTTCGTGCATGGCCTCGTCGTCAATGACGATCTCGGTGATATCGCCCCGCAGATAATCCCGAATCGAACGGATGATGACGTCGCTTTCCTGGTAAATCAGGAACGGTGCCGCCTTTTCCTGGGCGGAGCCTTCGATGGCGGTCCAGAGCTGTAACAAATAATCCAAGTCCCACTGGAGTTCTTCCACGTTCTTGCCGACGCCAGCGGTGCGAACGATCAACCCCATATTTTCGGGGATTTGCAGTTGGCTCATGGCCTCCCGCAGATCGGAGCGTTCCTGACCCTCGATGCGCCGGGAAACGCCACCGGCGCGGGGGTTATTGGGCATCAGCACCAGATAGCGGCCGGCCAGGGACACGAAGGTGGTCAGGGCGGCGCCCTTGGTGCCCCGTTCTTCCTTCTCGATCTGTACGATGAGCTCCTGGCCTTCCTTGATGGACTCCCGCACACCCACCTTGGCGCCCGGTTTCTGGGCGTCCTGGGTCAAGTAGTTGCGGGCAATTTCCTTGAGGGGCAGAAAGCCGTGGCGTTCGGAGCCATATTCAACAAAGGCCGCTTCCAGGCTGGGTTCGACCCGGGTCACGCGCCCCTTGTAAATATTGGCCTTTTTTTGTTCTCGTCCGAAGGATTCAATGTCCAGGTTAAATAATTTCTGACCGTCCACGATGGCGACCCGCAGCTCTTCCGGCTGGGTCGCGTTAATCAACATTCTTTTCATTCAGATTCCGGATCCCGGTTCGAGGCGCAGTCTACCCCGCCCGTGAAGGCGTGGGCGGGTGACCCAAGAACGCGGAAATGCTCAAGCCACGGCCGGACACCGGCGCGAAGACGCTGGGCCGGCACGGCTCGGTCTCCGATCCTGGTTTAAGGACGCGGGATGGGCGCTTCGAATCAGGCGGCTTGGCGCGGTGACTGGAGCCGTCCCGGCGTAGTCTGCCTGCTTCCCGATCCTCGCCCATGCCCTCGCGGCATATTTCCGCGGCAGCTGGGTGTTCCGCGCTGCTGCGCGTATACAATCTTCTCCGTGCCGCCGAGGCGGCCCCTTTAAGGGATCTTGTCCACAAGCCGACGACCGGCGCCGGGGACGCGCATCGCGCGGAAACACTGCCCTAGGCTGGATTCCGCTTACGTCCCTCCTCGAAGTCGAGGATGCGCCTTACTGTCTACGGCCAAGCTGGCAAGATACCCGCGAGTCTCCTGCCCAAGGCGACTCGCGCTTATTTCGCCCCCCGGAGCTCGGAAGGCTGCCAAAAAACCGAAAACTCTAATAAGGGCGAGAATATAGCAAGCTTCGCCGGACGCATCAATCCACCGACTTGAACGAAGATCAGCGCGGAAATGCTAAAAGAAGATGATCGGGGCCATTCCGCACGCATACTGACCGTGGTCGAGGAACGAGCCGGTCAGCGCCTGGACAATCTTTTGCTGGCGGAGCTCAAGGCTGTTCCCCGCAGCCTAGTGTACCGGTTGGTGCGCACGGGTCAGGTACGGGTCAATAAGGGTCGTGTCCAGGTGTCCTACCGGGTCCAGGCCGGCGATCAGGTGCGTATTCCGCCTCTCCGCCTTGGGGGGGATGAGTCGAGCCCTGTGGTTCCCTCCCAAGGGCAAACGGCGGCCCTGGAGGAGGCGATTTTGTACGAGGACGGCCAGCTGATCGTCCTGAACAAGCCGGCTGGGCTGGCAGTGCACGGGGGCAGTGGACTTAGTTTTGGGGTGATTGAGGCCTTGCGTGCGCTGCGACCCCAGGAAACCAGCCTAGAACTGGTGCATCGGCTGGACCGGGACACCTCCGGGTGCCTGCTGGTGGCCAAGCGCCGCTCCATGCTGCGCTGGCTGCACGGGCAACTGCGGGAACAGGGCCTGGATAAACGCTATTGGGCGCTGTTGGCCGGTGTTTGGCGCCGGGATAGCCAGGAGGTGGATCAACCGTTGCTCAAGAATACCCTGCAAGGCGGGGAGCGGGTGGTGCGGGTGGACCCGGCCGGTAAGCCGTCCCGCACCCGTTTTCGGCGTGTGCGGCAGTTCCGGGAAGCCACCTTGGTGGAGGCGCGCCTGGATACCGGGCGCACCCATCAGATCCGGGTACATGCGGCGGTACTTGGAACGCCAGTGTTGGGTGACGACAAGTACGGCGACCGGGATGCCAACCGCCGGGCCCGGGATTGGAACCTCAAGCGCCTGTTCCTGCATGCCGTGCGTCTGGTGGTGCCCTTGCCAGATGGAAACCAATTACGTATTGAGGCGCCCCTAAGCGATGAGCTGCAAGGGGTGTTGGATCGGCTGGACGCGACCGGTGATATTGCGCGTCCAGGCTAGAGTCTGGTCCGGCATGCGGGTTAAGATAGTCCGTCGCAACCTCACGCCGGTTCGGTCCTTCGTCATCCACGCATAAGGAGCATCCCATGGCCCTGATCCGTAATTTATTGGCCCTGATCGGCCTGGCTGTCGTGGTGCTGGCGGGTTATCTCTATGTTTCCGCGTCCGGGCGGCTGAAGGATTTTGATCCTGAATTTGTTGGCGTTTACAAGGAGTTCGCCACCCGTCTGCTGGAGACTGGTGACCCCGGCGTATCCATGATGTGGGCAGTTCCGGTCAAGGATGGTTTGTCCCCCACAGATGTCATCGAGTCCCTCAAGAGCCTGGCTTCGTCCCGCAATATGCTGTTCGTAGGCGAGTCACCGTTTTACAAGCAGGTCGAGGCTATGACGGGGCAAAAGTATCGTTATACAAACTTCTTGTCCTTCTGTAGCGCCCAGGTGGGTAAGTTGATGCTGGAATATCAGGATCATTACAGTGGCTTTATGCCCTGCCGCATTGCCTTGGTGGAAAACAGCAAGGGCAAGCTCTGGTTGTATTCCATGAACTTGGATCTGATGATCCACGGCGGCAAGAAACTGCCTCCGGATCTCAAGGAAGGGGCGCTACTGGTCCGCAAGAATATGCGGGAAATGATGGAAGGTGCGGCCAACGGCGAGTTCTGATTACCTCTGCCTGACCGGGACATCCGGGGCTTCCCGGCGGGAGGGGGCCGGATCATGGAACCTTTAGGCCGCAGTGCTCGTCAGAATTGATGGATCCTGATGGAGAAAGCCCATGAGCGCCTATGTTCTCGCCCTGGTTCTAGTGACTCTGTTACTGGTCGGCATCGGTTTGTTTCTGCGCAAGAACTGGCGCGACCAGCGAGAAGTGCGGGATTTGCTGCGGGAAACGGAACGGGAAGACGCCGAGTTTGAGAAAACTCGGCTGATGTAGATCGTGGGTTGGCTGTTTAGCGCTGGCTTAGTGCAGCATCAGGGGCAGCAGTCAGCGCCCCACCCGGGTAGGGCCAGGACGCATTCGCAAGCAACGCTCAGCCTAGCCAACGGCCGGCCCATGACAGGGCGCCAATAGGGAGCCTGAGTTCCCGGTACCCGAGGCTTGGACCACCGGCCCGGCCCCGATCAGGGCAAGCCGCTGAACCATCGGTTCCGATGGTAGGGTGGTCCGCGCTTCTTGGTGCCGGGAAATCCCCAGGTTTGAATTAATGCTGGTGCCCGGCGGGCATGGGCTGAATGCCCCGCACCGGCGTCTCTAGCTGGATTTCGCTGCCATCCTCCAAGCGTAGGGTCAGGGGTATCCGTTCGTCCGCCTGGAGTTGGTGCTCCAAGCCAATCAGCATGATGTGCAGCCCACCGGGTTTAAGTTCCACGGAGCCGTTGGCGGGCAGGTCGATTTTTTCCACCCGGCGCATGCGCGCGACTCCATCCTCCATGAGGTGGGTATGGAGTTCCACCACCTTGGCGACTGGACTCTTGGCGTCCACTAGGGCGTGGGCTTGGCTGCCTAAGTTACTGATGCGCCCAAACGCGGCGCTGTTCGGTTGGCCGGGCGGCACCGCCCGGGCATAGGCGTCATCTACCTTGATCTGGTCTGCGGCTCCCGCCGCCTGGACCAGGGGCACCGCACTGGCGAGGGCGAGACCGGCAAACAAGGACAGTAGGGATTTGGGCATGGTCGTCTCCTGATCGGGTTAGTCATGTTTGGCGAGCAAACGGGTGATTGCCACAGCTATTTGATCCGGCGGCGTGGCGTGATCTAGGGTGTGATTCAAGCGGCCCTGGGGATCGATCACATAGGTATAGGCGGTGTGGTCCAGCAAATAGCCAGCGGCGGAAGTCTCCTGGGCCACTTTGCGGTAACTTGCCCCATATTGGCCGGCAACCTGGTTCAGTTGCTCTGGCGTTCCGGTCAACCCCTTGAAGCGGGGATGAAAAAAAGCCACGTATTGGGCTAGCCGCGCCAAGTCGTCCCGCTCCGGGTCCAGGCTGACGAACAGTACTTGTACCCGCTCCCGGTCCTGGGGCGTCAATTGTCCCAGGGCCAGGGCGATGTAACCCAGGTTGGTGGGGCATACATCTGGGCACCAGGTATATCCGAAATAAAGCAACACCACCTGGCCCCGGGAGTCTTGGAGACGGTAGGGCCCATCCGGACTTTGCAGGTGAAAATCACCCCCAGTGGGGCGGGCGGCGATGCTGGGCCCCTGAGGTGCCGGTTGCCAAAACAGCAATCCCAGGGCTAGGGCCGTCAGAATGGCCACCAGGGCCAGGGGGAGCAGAGGTCGAAGGCGTCCCATGGCGTCAGGGCGAGGCGGTTCCACCGGCCCGGGAGGTAAATCTGAATGGCGCCGCCAGCAGACCCTGGTCAGTGCTCACCAGCACCCGGGCTTCCCAGTCCATGCGCGCTCTTACACAGACTGGGAGCGTGGTCTCACCCGCAAAGCGGCCGGCGCCGACAGGTTGCAAACGGGGCCGAATGAAACCCATCGCCATGTCCACGCCGACGAAATCCACCTCGACGGCGTGGGGCTCCACGCCCTCCACCCGCACCTGTAGCCGTAGGGGTTGCGCGACCGGCAGATGGCGGGGCTCGATTTCGAACAGGAAGCGGCCTAGTCCCGGAATCTCGCTGGCGCAGGGACCCTGGCGCAGGTCACAGGCAGGGTCCAGGGGGGCGCTGGCAAGCAAAGACGGAAACAAGATCGGCCAGGCCCGGTACAGAGCCAGCCCGGCGACACCGAGGAACAACAGGGCAACCAGAGGCCAAATGAGGCGTTGTATGGACATGGGTAGCAGGGTAGTTCCTGGCGCGATTCTAATTATGCTAGCCATGCCGGCGACCGAAGTCCTTGATAGATGTCATGGTGGCACCTAAGGATGCCCGGCGCCCTGGGTATTGGTGTCCCTGGGGCGCCAGGGTTGTTGGCCCCGCTTCCCCTGCTGGCCGGAGGACTACTCGTAGCCATCGAAGATGCTGAAGCCCTGGGTACGGAGCAGGGCGTCCCGCCGCGCGTCGCTCAAATCGGCGCGCATCATCTCGGCCACCAGTTCCTTGAACCCTACTTGGGGAGTCCAGCCCAGTTTGTCCCTGGCCTTGCTGGGGTCACCCAGTAGGGTTTCCACCTCGGTGGGCCGGTAGAAGCGGGGATCGACCCGCACCATGATCTTGCCAGGGACCAGGCCCGGCAAGTCCGGATTTCCAGCCGTGGCGATGGTCCCCACTTCGTCCAGGCCGCTGCCGGTCCAGTCCAGGCTGAAGCCCAATTCCGCTGCCGCCGCGTTCACGAAGTCCCGCACCGAATGCTGCTCGCCGGTGGCGATGACAAAGTCGTCCGGGGTTTCCTGTTGCAGGATCAACCATTGAGCGGCCACGAAATCACGGGCGTGGCCCCAATCCCGGCGGGCGTTCAGGTTGCCTAGGTATAGGCAATCCTGGTGTCCCAGGGCGATCCGGGCCAGGGCGCGGGTGATTTTTCGGGTGACGAAGGTTTCCCCCCGCAACGGCGACTCATGGTTGAACAGAATGCCGTTGCAGGCGTACAGGCCGTAGGCTTCCCGATAATTCACTGTGATCCAATAGGCGTATAGCTTGGCCACCGCGTAGGGGGACCGGGGGTAAAAGGGGGTGGTTTCCTTTTGGGGGATTTCCTGAACCTTGCCAAACAATTCCGAAGTGGATGCCTGGTAAAAGCGCGTGTGCTTGAGCTTAAGTGTGCGTATGGCTTCCAATAGCCGCAACGCCCCTAGGGCATCGGAATTGGCCGTGTACTCAGGTTCCTCAAAGGACACATGGACGTGGGATTGGGCGGCGAGGTTGTAGATTTCATCCGGTTTGACCTCCGCCATGATGCGCGTCAGGCTGGAGGTATCGGTCATGTCACCGGCGTGCAGGACCAATCGTTCATCCCCCGCCTGGGCGCCGGGATACAGGTGGTCAATACGATCCGTGTTGCGTAGCGAGGTGCGCCGCTTGATACCGTGGACCTGATACCCCTTGTCCAGTAGGAATTCCGCCAGATAGGCTCCGTCTTGACCTGTGATTCCAGTGATAAGCGCACGTTTCATGGGAAACTTCATCCATATAAAAAAATCCAAATGATACCTTGGATAGGTTGGGGCTGGTTATGGACGGCAAAGAGATAAAGTATTTTTTAAATCAATAAAATCTATTTAGTAATTAGTAAACTAGGGTATCGGGTGGACCCACCATACCAATCCCAGCTCCTAGTCTGCCGGTATTGCCCGACGGTCAAGGGTGTCTGGATCAAGCAGACTTGGCCGGACCCTTCAGCAGGGCTTCCTTAGCCTGGTTGATCTTGACCGCCAGATAGTTGGAGCCCCCATGATCGGGATGAAATTTTTGCATCAAGCGCCGATGGGCGGTCAGGATTTCTTGCTCGCTGGCGGTGGGTGGCAGGCCCAGGATGCGCAGGGCTTCATCCTTGGTCATGGGATCGCCGAATCCAGGTTCTTGGCTTGCTCCCGGATGCGCCACACGCTCCCGCCAAGCGCTGCCCCGTTCCCGGTCCAGATAGGTGGTCAAGAGCTCCAGGGAAGCCGGGTCCGCGCCGCAGTCGTCCAGGAGTTGCAGCAACTGCTCAAGGGACAGGTCCGCCAGACGCCGGCCCTGGTGGCGACCGGCCAACACTTCCCCAGACAGGCGGCCGGAGTCCTGATCTAGCCGCATACGTAGCAAGGGCGTGGCGATTTCGCTGCCTTGGCCGGCGTTGGCCCATGGGGCGGCGGATCCGCCCCGCAGGGTGGCGACCGTCCTTTGGATCAGGGGCCACAGCATCAATACCCGGACCAAGCGCTCCAGGAACGGCAGCGCGGCGCCAAGGAGCCCGAAAAGGGAGGGGAGCCGGCCAGTCAGCGCCAAACCCACCAACAGTCCGCCTCCTAGCCACAGGCCGGCCCGGCTCAGGATTTTCTTGGCCTGGTCAGGGGGCGTGCGCTTGAACCACCAGGCTAGCCAGGCGCCTAGCCCGAGGGCGGCGAGTAGTAACAGTAGACGCAAGTTTCTGAGCCTTCGCCCCGCCGGGGGCCGGTTTCGCCAAATTGTCGCCCCGGTGGCGGCCATCCTCCCAAGGCGCCACCACCCAGTGCCTGCCATGTCCCCTGGCCCCGGTCATGACCGGACTCCAGGCGGGGTTGCCCTGGCAGTTGCGTGGGTCCACGCCATTTTGCCTTGGAATCCACAGACTTGCGCCCATGTGAGTCGAGAGCGGGCAGTGACTGCTCCCTCCTGGGGAGTGGCAGCGATCGCGCCGCTAATGGACGATTGCCGAGGCCGGGGTTGGTCATCGCCCAAGGATGGCCAGTTGCCGGATGCTTAGCCGATTAATTATATCCTCGTGCTGGTGGGTAGGGTGTATCCCTTGCGGTTTTCGGCGCCGGGGCGTTATCTTTAACGGATGAATTTTTATCGGTTCTCCAACCGGGGGGTCATTGCAGTGGAGTTGAGTGGTGCGGAGATAGTGATCCAGGCGCTGAAGGACCAGGGAGTCGAATTTGTGTTCGGCTATCCAGGTGGTTCGGTGCTCCATATTTACGATGCCTTGTTCAAGCAGCAGGCGGTCAAGCACATTTTGGTAAGGCACGAACAGGGGGCGACGCACGCTGCGGACGGCTATGCCCGTTCTACTGGCCGCCCGGGTGTCGTATTGGTTACTTCCGGACCCGGCGCCACCAACGCCGTCACCGGGATTGCCACCGCCTACATGGACTCCATTCCCATGGTGGTATTGACCGGCCAGGTACCCACGCCGGTTATCGGCAGCGATGCTTTCCAGGAAGTGGACACGGTGGGCATTACCCGGCCCTGCGTGAAACACAATTTCCTGGTCAAGGATCTGAGCAAGCTGGGGGAAACCATCCACAAGGCCTTCTACCTGGCGACCACCGGGCGGCCCGGCCCGGTGGTGGTGGACATTCCCAAGGACATGACGGATCCCAACATCAAGATTCCGTACAAGTTCGAGCCCCAGATCAAGTTGCGCTCCTACAATCCGGTCCAGAAGGGCCACTTGGGACAAATCCGCAAGGCCTTGGACCTGTTGGTCAAGGCCGAGCGGCCCATGGTTTACGCCGGCGGCGGCGTAGTGGGCGACAACGCGTCGGCGCCCCTCACTGAGCTGGTGCGGCACATGAATCTGCCCATCACCCTGACGCTCATGGGCCTGGGCGCCTATCCGGCCACCGACCGCCAGTTCCTGGGTATGCTCGGCATGCACGGAAACTACGAGGCGAACATGGCCATGCACGAATGCGACGTGCTGTTGGCGGTCGGTGCTCGCTTCGACGACCGAGTGACGGGCAAGATCGCTTTGTTTTGTCCCCATGCCAAGATCGTGCATGTGGACATAGATCCTTCCTCCATTTCTAAGAATGTGCGGGTTGACGTGCCCATCGTGGGGCCGGTCAAGAACGTGCTTGCGGATATGGTCAAGGAAGTCAAGGAAGGGCGCTGGACCCCGGATTCCCAGGTGCAATCCACTTGGTGGGCGCGTATCGACGAGTGGCGCAGCAAGGATTGCCTGCGTTACGACCGGCAAAGCCCCATCATCAAGCCCCAACTGGCGGTGGAAACTCTGTACCGGGTCACTAACGGGGATGCCTTCGTCACCTCCGACGTGGGCCAGCATCAGATGTTCGCCGCCCAGTTCTACAAGTTCGACCAGCCACGACGCTGGATCAACTCCGGCGGCCTGGGCACCATGGGTTTTGGCCTGCCGTCTGCCATGGGCGTGCAGTTGGCTCACCCCGGCCAACCGGTGGCCTGCGTCACCAGCGAGGCCAGCATCCTGATGTGCATCCAGGAGTTGTCCACCTGCAAGCAATTTGGCTTGCCGATCAAGGTAATGCTGCTCAACAACGGCTACATGGGCATGGTGCGTCAGTGGCAGGAGTTTTTCTACGGCAGTCGCTATTCCAACTCCTACGTGGATGCCATGCCGGATTTCGTCAAGTTAGCGGAAAGCTTTGGCCACGTCGGCCTGCGGGTCAGCAAGCCCGAGGATCTGGAAGGTGCCATGCGGGAGTCCTTCGCCATCAAGGACCGGTTGGTGTTCCTGGACATCCAGGTAGATCCGAATGAGAACGTGTACCCCATGATCGAGATGGGCAAGGGGCATCACGAGATGTTTCTGCAACCGGACCGGGAGCTGGCCTGACATGCGGCACATAATTTCTATCTTGTTGGAAAATGAGGCCGGGGCCCTTTCCCGGGTGGCGGGGCTGTTCTCGGCGCGGGGCTATAACATCGAGGCCCTGACCGTCGCCCCCACTCAGGATCCAACCTTGTCCCGCATGACCCTGGTGACCACCGGCAGCGAAGAGATCATCGAGCAGATCAAGAAGCAACTGAACAAGTTGGTCGACACAGTCAAGTTGCAAGACCTGTCCGACGGTGCCCACATCGAGCGGGAGATGATGATGGTCAAGGTCCGGGCCGAGGGTGCCGGGCGGGAAGAGATGAAGCGTCTGGCGGACATCTTCCGGGCCAACATCATCGACGTGACCGAGCAAAGCTACGTGATCGAGTTGACCGGCTCGGCCAGCAAGCTGGACGGTTTCCTGCGGGCCATACCGCTGGACCTGCTCACTGAAGTGGTGCGTTCCGGGCCTAGCGGCATCAGCCGTGGCGCCAAGGGGCTCACGCTTTAAACGCCGGAGGGCGCCGGCTGGCGGGCCGGCGCCCTTGCAAACCCTTCGGTGGGCGCTATAGTAGCCCGTTTCCAGTCGTTGACCCCCCGCGCGGCGCGACCCGTGGGCGGAATCCCATCCATTTTTCAGGAAATCAGCAATGGCAACTATCGATTTCGGCGGTGTGCGCGAAGAGGTCGTGACCCGGGATGAATTTCCCGTTTCCAAGGCTCTGGAAGTTTTAAAGGACGAGACCATCGCCGTGCTGGGCTATGGCGTCCAGGGACCGGCCCAGGCCCTCAACATGCGGGACAACGGCTTCAACGTCATCATCGGTCAGGCGCCCAGTTTCGAGCGGGACTGGAACCGGGCCATCGCCGACGGTTGGGTGCCCGGCGAGACCCTATTTGACCTTGAGGAAGCGGCCCGGCGCGGTACCGTGATCCAAATGCTGGTGTCCGATGCGGCCCAAAAAGCCATTTGGCCAGCGGTGAAAGGTTGCCTGAACGCGGGTGACGCCCTTTATTTCTCCCATGGCTTCTCCATCGTCTATAAGGACCAGACCGGCGTCCTGCCGCCCGCCGACGTGGACGTGATCCTGGTAGCGCCCAAGGGCTCCGGACTCAACGTGCGGCGCAATTTCCTGTCTGGCGCCGGCATCAACTCCAGCTTCGGGGTGGCCCAGGACTACACCGGGCGGGCCCGGGAGCGGGCCATCGCGCTGGGTATCGCCGTGGGCAGCGGTTTCTTGTTTCCCACCAGCTTCGAGAAAGAGGTTTACAGCGATCTCACCGGCGAGCGGGGCATTTTGATGGGCGCCCTGGCTGGCGTCATGGAAGCCCAGTACCAGGTGCTGCGGGAGAACGGCCATAGCCCCAGCGAGGCGTTTAACGAGACGGTGGAAGAGTTGACCCAAAGCCTGATCCGCTTGGTGGACGAAAACGGCATGGACTGGATGTACGCCAACTGTTCCGCCACCGCCCAGCGCGGCGCCCTGGATTGGAAGCCCCGCTTCAAGGAAGCCACCCTGCCGGTGTTCAAGGATCTGTACCAGCGGGTCAAGAACGGCGACGAAACGCGCCGGGTGCTGGAAGTGTGCGGGGCTGCCGACTATCAGAGTACCTTGGGCGCCGAATTGGCGGCCATCGGTCAGAGCGAAATGTGGCAGGCTGGTAAGGCCACCCGGAGTCTGCGCCCCAAGGAGGCGGCCCGGGCCATCGGCGCCGACACCAAGGGCATCGGCGGGCGGGATTCAAACTAACCGGCCATCGGGCCAGTGAAACTCTGAACCCACCGGCGTTTCACTGGACCCAGCACGGCCTTGGTCAGCAATCGCCAAGCTTGCGAGCCGGTCCTCCAACAGGGCCGGCGATCCCTGCCGCTAGCGTCGGGTTGACCGGCTGCGGCCAAGCCCTAATCGGACATAGCGCCTTGATGTTTGTCCAGGGACAGCTCTCGTCAATCATGGGCTGCTAGCGGCTCATGTCCAGGTCCCGCCCGCTGCCTCGTCCGTCTGAGGGACTGGGTTTCCAGTCTAACTGCCTTTGCCGTCTGGGACCCCCTAACCCCGCTGTCGATACCAGCGGATCCAGAGTCCGGTGGCAAGGAAGCCGAGGGGTAGCAGGATCAGCCCGCCTACCCCTACTAGCAGTGCCAGGGCCGGCGTCACCATCAGTTCCCGGTCTAGGCTGTCCCTGGGCGGGATGCTCAGTAACTGATCCTCACCCATGACCCAGCGCACCAGCCGCAGCCCCAGTTCCCGGTTGCCGACGTTGGCCAGGAAGCTGTTGGACAGGAAATCCCCATCGCCCAGCACCAGCACCCGTTGTTCCGGCCCCTGGGAGTCCGGGGTGCGGCTGAGGGCTAGGCCCAGGGTCAGGGGTCCGGCCCGCTCCCCTTGTGCCGGGTCCCGGCGCACCGCCCCCTGGAGGGTGCCGGTCTCGTTCCAACTGCGGTCCTGGGTGGTGAGCAGGGGCACGGCGCTCCACCCCTCGACCGCTTGAAAATCCAGGGCAGCGGCCTTGGGGAATAGGCTCATCAGGCGCAGTTCCTGGGTGGCCGGGTGGTTGGCATACTGAGTTACCAGCGCCACGGTGGGGTCGTCGATGCCCAGTTCGGCGCCGTTGGCGTCCACCACGACCCCCGGCAGGGGCCTGATACCCAGATCCTCCGCCAGTTCGTCCAGGCCCCACAGTCCATCGGTATCCAGCAGCCACAGCAACCGGCCGCCGTCCCGGACGTAGGTCCGCAGCCGGTGCACCTCGCCAGCACCTAGGTTGGTCTGGGGACCGGCGATGATCAGTAGGCCCAGGTTATCCGGCCAGGTCCCCAGGGTACCCAGGTCCAGGGGTTGCACCCGGTAGCCTTGGCCCCGCAATTCTTGACCGAATTGCCCCAGGTCGTGATTGGCGCGTCCGTCCAGGGCCCGTTCCCCGTGGCCCACCAGGCTGCCGATCCAGCGGTCCGGTCGCGCCAGCAGCCGCAATAGGGCGTTGGAGACCTGATCCTCGTTGAGAACTCGCAGCCGTTCCCGGCGACCCTGGTAGTCCAGCACCAGTTCCCCGGTCACCTGCACACCAGCGGCCCGGGCCTGGTCCGGGTGCAGTTCCGGGTCCAACCACTGGAGCTTGATGCGGTCGGGATTAGCCCGCTGATAGCGCTCTAACAGGGGGGCGATGCGCCGCCGCAGCGGGCCCTGTTCCGGCGCATGGCAAGTTAGGGTGAGGGGTGCTTCCAGACGTTCCACCAGAGCCCGGCTTTCCGGGGCCAAGCTGTTGCCGCCAGCGACGGTCAGGTCCCAGGCCCATACGTGGCGCAGGCTGAGCCAGGCGAGCAGGCCGGTGGCCAGCAGCAGCAGCACATGGAAGGGAACTTCCTGGCGCCAGGCGCCGGTTTCGCTGCCTGGTCCCCGGCGGCGGCGCTCCAGTTGGCGCAGCGTGAGGGCCAGGTTGAGGCCTCCGAGCAGCAAGAAATAGGCGATGTCCGAGGTCTGCATCCGGCCGGCCAGGAACGGCAACAGGTGGTCACTCCAAGTGAGCCAGTCCCAGATCCAGCCGCCGCCGGTGGCGGGGGCCGCCTGGTTGGCCACCGACAGGGCCAGAAGTCCGCCATAGGCCGCTGCCGCTGCCAGGGCCGGCTGCGTCGTCAGGCTGGAGCAGAACAGGCCGACGGCGGCGAAGCTGAATTGGGCCAACAGCAGTCCCAGGGTCGCGCCGCCCAGCAGTCCCAGGTCCAGGGGCACCCAGGGCAGCAGGGACAGGCTCAGCAGTAGGGGCAGGGCGGCTAGGGTCAGCACCAGACCGGCCAGTCCCAAGAGTTTGCCGAACAGGATCTGGGGCAGGGACAGGGGTGCCGCCGCCAACAGAACCCAGCTGCCGGAGCGGAATTCTTCACTGAACAGGCGCATCCCCAGTAAGGGCACACCCAGTAACGCTAGGGCCGCCGCCAGGCCGAACAGGTTGACCCCCAGTTCCCGGGTGAGACCCACCACCCGGTGGGCCGCCTCCAAGCCGGTGAAACGCTCCACTACCCGCAGCATGACCCAGGCCAGCACTCCCTGGTTTAGGGCCAGTAGCACCCAGGCCAGGGGCGATAGAAACAGACCGGCCAGTTCCCGGCGGGCAATGGCGAACATCAGACGTCTCCCTGGCCCGTCATCAGGTCCAGGAACAGGCGCTCCAGGGCCGGCCGTTCCGGGGTCAGTTCCCGGGGACCCCAACCGCCAGCCACCAGGGCGGCGGCGATGGCGGCGGCATCCGTGTCTGGCTCCAGCTCCAGCCGGAACGCCCCGGACCCCAGTGCCTGGGCCTGCCGCACCCCAGGCAGGAGCGCTAAGGCGTCGTTTTCCGGCGGCCGCGCCAGGCTGACCCGCAGACTGGTGGTGCCAGATGGTTCCTGGTCCAGGTGGATTTCCCCAGCCAGGCTGCCATCCCGCAGTACCAGCACCCTCCGGCATAGGGCTTGGGCTTCCGGGAGGGAGTGGGTAGAGAGGATGATGCCGCATTCCTGGCCCAATTCGGCGATCAGCTCCCGCATGGCCTGGATTTGCAGGGGGTCAAGACCGGTGGTGGGCTCATCCAGGATGAGCAATGGCGGCTGGTGTAGCAGGGCTTGGGCGATGCCAAGCCGTTGCTGAAAGCCCCTGGATAACTGCCGGGTCAGGCGTCGCCCTTGCCCGTCTAGCCCGCAGCGGCTCTTGGCCCTGACCAGGGCATCCGCCAGCCGGGTTCCTGTCAGACCCTGCAGGCGACCACCATAGATGAGGAATTCATCCACCCGCAGGTCGGGGTAGAGGGGCGGCGGGTCCGGTAAAAAGCCGATCCTAGCCTTGGCCGCCTGGGGCTGTCGCGCCAGGTCGATGCCGTCGATCAGCACCCGGCCCGCGCTGGGCGCCAGGATGCCCGCCAGCAAGCGCAGGCTGGTGGACTTGCCGGCGCCGTTGGGGCCTAGTAGTCCCAGCACCTCGCCGCGGCCCAGACATAGATTCAGATCCTCGATGCCGGCGCGGGCGCCGAAGCGGCGCGTCAGGTGCTGGGCGACGAGCAGGTTAGGCATGATTCGGTTCAGGGGGCGGAGCAATCCACGGGGCCGCAAGATACACCCGTGCCTGGGTGGTTCCAAGTCCCCCCGCAAGTTCCTGGGTTCGGGTTCGTACCAATCGACGCCGGACCGGGGTAAACTTAGACTCTGCCTTCCGCCGCCCATGGAGCGGCCCCATCCCATGCTTACCAGCGGAATCCTATGATCCCTCAGTTGTTTGTTCGGACCCTGATCGTCCTCATTTCCTTAACCCTTGGCCTGGGTGTCGGCTTGGCCGCCGCCGCCCCACACAAACAGCAGGCCAATAAACCGGCGCCAGCCGCCCCGGCGGCGGCCGCTCCGGCCGCGCCTGGACCCATGGGGATGCCCGGCGCGCCGGCGGTCAACGGCAGCGCCTATTTACTGGTGGATTATCACAGCGGGCGGGTGCTGGCCGAATCCAACGCGGACAACCGTCTTGATCCCGCCAGCTTGACCAAGATCATGACCGCCCATGTGGTATTCCGGGAACTTAAGAAGGGCAACATCAAGTTGGACGACCAGGTGTTGGTCAGCGCCAAGGCGTGGCGCACTGGCGGCTCCAAGACCTTCATCGAGGTGGACAAGAAGATTCCCCTGGAAGTCCTGCTGAAGGGCATGATCATCCAGTCCGGCAATGACGCCAGTGTGGCCCTGGCCGAGCATATCGCCGGCGGCGAAGACACTTTCGCCAAGCTGATGAACAGTGAGGCCCAACGGCTCGGCATGACCGCCAGCCACTTCATGAACGCCACGGGCCTGCCGGATCCCAACCATTACAGTACCGCCAGGGATATGGCCAAGATCGCGGCAGCCAGTATTCAAGAGTATCCGGAATACTACAAGTGGTACGGCATGAAGGAATTTGTTTATAACCATATCAAGCAGCCCAACCGCAATCGCCTGTTGTGGCGGGATGACTCCGTGGACGGTATCAAAACCGGCCATACCGAGGCGGCTGGTTATTGCCTGGTGTCCTCGGCCCAGCGGGACGGCATGCGCCTGCTATCCGTGTTGATGGGTGCCAAGAGCGAGGAGGCACGGGCGGTGGACAGCTTATCCCTGCTGAATTATGGCTTCCGGTTCTTCGAAACCCGCAAGCTGTATGAGGCTGGCCAGGAGGTGAGCAAGCTGCGGGTCTGGAAAGGCGACGAGGCGGAATTGTCGGTGGGCGTGCTGGACCGGGGCGCCTTCGTCACCATTCCCCGCCAGCAGGGTAAGACGGTGAATACCAAGATCGAGTTGGATCCCCTGGTGATGGCGCCCATCAGTCAGGGGCAGGCGGTGGGTCGAATGCTGGTGACCTTCGGTGATAACAATGAGCCAGTGGCGGAAATCACCCTGGTGGCGCTCCAGGACAACCCCCTGGGTGGCTGGTGGCGGCGCTTAAAGGACACGATCCTGCTCTGGTTTAAGTAATTCCGCCCATGGAATGGGTGTACCTCAACGGCGAATTTCTGCCCCTGGACCAGGCGCGAATCTCGGTTATGGACCGGGGTTTTTTGTTCGGGGACGGCGTTTACGAGGTGATCCCAGCCTACCACGGCCATCTGTTTCGTCTGGAACACCATCTGGGGCGCCTGGAGCAAAGTCTCGCCGCGATTCGCATGTCGCCGCCCCTGTCCCTGGCCCAATGGCGGCCGGTGTTGGAGCGTTTGATCGAACCCTACCGGGACCGGGATTTATCCGTCTATGTGCAGGTGACCCGGGGACCGGCGCCGAACCGGGATCACGCCATTCCGTCCCAGACGCTTCCCACCCTGTTCGCCATGGCCATGCCGATGCCGCCCCGGGATCCGGACTTGTTGGCGACCGGCGTGGCCGCCGTCACCCGGCCGGACATCCGCTGGTTGCGTTGCGACATCAAGGCGGTGACCCTGTTGGCGGCAGTGCTGGCCCGTCAGGAAGCGGCAGACCGGCAGGCGCTGGAAGCCATCCTGATTCGGGATGGTTTTGCCTATGAGGGGTCCGCCAGCAACCTCTTCATCTCCCGCGACGGCGTGCTGGTCACACCGCCCAAGGGGGTGTTGTTGCTGCCCGGCATCACCCGAGACCTCGTGCTAGAGCTGGCCGCCGGTGCCGGACTGTCCGCCGAGGAACGCCCCATCGGCGTGGACGAACTGCGGAGCGCGGATGAAATCTGGCTCACCAGCTCCAGCCGGGAAGTGCTGCCGGTGACCCGGCTGGACGACCGTGCGGTGGGCGATGGCCGGCCGGGCCCCAACTGGCGCCGGATTGACCAACTTTATCAAGCCTACAAGGCGCGGCTGCGCCGGGGCGAGGTATGAACTTTTTTTGCAAGGAGCGCCCGGTGGGCCTCCCTGGAGACCCAAGACCATGAACGACAAACCCGCCACCCGCAATATGGCGGTCTTCTGCGACTTCGAAAACATCGCCCTCGGCGTGCGCGACGTCAATTTGGCCAAATTCGACATTCTCAAGGTGTTGGAGCGCCTGCTGCTCAAGGGCAGCATCGTGGTCAAGAAGGCCTATTGTGATTGGGATCGCTACAAGGACTTCAAGGGACCCATGCATGAAGCCTCGTTTGAGCTGATCGAAATTCCTCATGTGCGCCAGTCGGGCAAAAATTCCGCTGACATTCGCATGGTGGTGGACGCCTTGGACCTCTGTTACACCAAGGCCCACGTGGACACCTTCGTGGTGGTCAGCGGCGATTCCGACTTTTCGCCCCTGGTGAGCAAGTTGAGGGAAAACAACAAGGTGGTCATCGGGGTAGGGGTCAAGCAGTCCACCTCGGATCTGTTGATCGCCAACTGCGACGAATTCATTTACTACGATGACCTAATCCGGGAATGCCGCAAGCCCCGCCGCCGGCGCGCCTTGGGCGGGTCCACCAAGGACCCGGAAACCAGCGGCAACGGCCACCGCAAGCGGCCCGAAAATGATGAGGAAGGCCGCAAGCAGCAGGCCTTCGACCTGGTGCTGCAAACGGTTGAAGATTTGCTACAGGATCGGGGCGCCGAGGATAAGGTGTGGGGGTCCATGGTGAAGCAGGCCATCAAACGCCGCAAGCCGGGCTTCAGCGAGTCCTATTACGGATTCCGCACCTTCGGCAAGCTGTTGGAAGAGGCCCAGAGCCGCAAGCTGCTGGACATGGAAGCAGACGAAAAGTCCGGCGGTTACATCATCAAGTCCATGAGCCACGACGACGAGGTCGGCGGATCCTGACCCATGGGGCTCCAGTGGCGGCGGCTCGGCACCCGGCAATACCAGCCGGTTTGGCGGGCCATGAGCGACTTTACCAACGGGCGGGACGCCAATACGCCGGACCAGCTCTGGACCCTGCAGCATCCGTCAGTGTTCACTCTGGGTCAGGCGGGCCGCTGGGAGCATGTGCTGGATCCCGGCGCTATTCCCCTGGTGCGGTCCGACCGGGGCGGTCAGGTGACCTATCATGGCCCCGGCCAAATCATCGCCTACCTGTTATATGACCTCAAACGGGGCGGCATCGGTATCCGCACCCTGGTGGAGCGGCTGGAACGGGCGGTGATCGAGTTGCTCGCCCAGTACGGAGCCACCGCCGAGGCGCGCCGGGACGCCCCCGGCGTCTATGTGGATGGCCGCAAGATCGCCTCCCTAGGGCTGCGGGTGCGACGGGGGTGCAGCTATCATGGCTTGGCCCTGAATGGCGACATGGACCTGAGCCCGTTCCGCCGCATCAATCCCTGCGGCTACGCCGGGTTGCAGGTCACCCAAGTGGCGGATCTGGGTCCCTGCGACCTGGACCGGCTGGAAGCGGAACTGGCCGGGCGCATCGCCGGGCAACTGGGTTTGACCCTGGTTCCGTTGGAGGATGCGCCTCCCGAACTGCTCCATGCTGAATCTCTGGGAGATCCGAGTCCATGAGCGATGATCCATCCTACACACCGCCGTCCCGGTTGAGCCCGGACACCCACCAGCGGGGTGATGCCAAGTTGTCCCGCATCCCGGTGCGGGTGGAAACCCAGTCGCCCTTGCTGCCCAAACCGGCCTGGATCCGGACCCGGGCGCCCAGTGGTGCCGGCGTGGGGCGCATTCGCCGCATTCTGCGCGAGCAGGGTTTGGCGTCCGTATGCGAGGAGGCGGCCTGCCCGAATCTGGGCGAGTGCTTTAGTCACGGCACGGCCACTTTCATGGTCATGGGGGACATCTGTACCCGCCGCTGCCCTTTTTGCGACGTGGCCCACGGCCGGCCCCAGCCCCTGGATCCGGAGGAGCCACCCCGCTTGGCCAGGGCCGTGCAGGCCATGGGTTTAGGCTATCTGGTGATTACCTCGGTGGACCGGGATGACCTGCGGGACGGCGGCGGCGCCCATTTCGCCGCCTGTGTGCGGGAGACCCGGGCGCTGAATCCGGGTATCCAGGTGGAGATCCTGGTGCCGGATTTTCGGGGCCGCCAGGACATCGCCCTGGATGCCCTAGTGGAGTCGCCGCCGGACGTGTTCAACCATAATCTGGAAACGGTGCCGCGTCTGTACCGGCAAGCCCGGCCCGGTGCCGATTATGGGGAATCCCTGCAACTGCTGGCCCGTTTCAAGGAACGCTGTCCCGGCGTTCCCACCAAGTCCGGGATAATGCTGGGGCTGGGGGAAAGCCTGGACGAGGTGACCCAGGTGCTACAGGATTTGCGCGCCCAGGGCTGCGAACTGCTCACCCTGGGCCAATACCTGCGGCCCAGCCGGGATCATTTGCCGGTGGTCCGCTATTGGGAACCGGCCGAGTTCGATGCCCTCAAGATCCTGGGCGAGTCCCTGGGCTTCGCCCACGTAGCGAGCGCGCCGCTGGTGCGGTCGTCCTACCAGGCGGATCGCCAGGCGCGCCGGGTGCTTGGGGAGTCTTAGGATTCCCTTGTACGCGCTGGTCAAATCCCTGCTGTTGCCTCCGGCCAGCCTATTGCTACTGCTGCTGCTGGGTCTGGCCTGGTGGCGCCATCCCTGGCTGGGCCGGGGCTTGGTGGGCCTGGCCGCCGGTCTCCTGCTGGCCCTGAGTCTGCCGGTGCTCGCCAATCAACTGATCGCGCCCTTGGAAGCCTATCCGGCCCTGGGTGAAGACGACTTGGCGGCGACCCGGGCCGAGGCGATTCTGGTGCTGTCCGCCACCCGCGCCAAGGATGCCCCGGAATACGGGGGCGACGACCTAGGGGATCTGACCCTGGTCCGGCTCCGCTACGGCGCCTGGCTGGTCCGCCGTACCGGCCTGCCCCTGTATCTGGCCGGTTCCAACCCTGACGATCCGGAGCCCTCCCTGGCACGCCTCATGGCCCAGGTGGCGGAGTTTGAGTTCCAGGTGCAGGTGGCGGGCATCGAGGAGCGCAGCCGGGATACCTGGGAAAATGCGCACCTGGGCTCCGCCCTGCTGGCCGAGGCCGGGTTGACCCGGGTGTTGCTGGTGACCCACGCTTGGCACATGCCTAGGGCATTGCGGGCGTTCCAGGCCACCGGGCTGGAGGTGCTGCCGGCTCCCACCGGCTTTGCCCATGGCGGAGGGGGAGTGCTGGGACTCCGGGATTTCATGCCCAGCCAGCGAGCGCTGCAAAAGAGCTATTACTCCCTGCATGAATATCTGGGATTGGTTTGGTACCGGATTCGGGAGTTTATGGCCTAGCAGCTTCGGTCAGCCTAGCTATATTAGAATTGATACCGGATGTGGAATTGCCCCCGTGGAAATTCAACGCCTTAACCCGCCCTTTTACGCTGTCCCCAGCCGCCTGGAGCCTGCCGGGGGCTTGGGTACGGGCACGGCTGCCGCGACGGCCGGACGTTCCCAAGATAACGCGCACGCCACGGACACTGGACGACCCCTAGTCGGCACTGGTGCTGCGGATGGAGCGGGCGCGACGGAGGACCAGCGCCAACCGGAGGGCAGCCGTGCCGCCGTACCGGGACGGGGCGCGGATAACGAGGAGCGGGGGGCGTCGTCCCGGAATCCGTCCTCTGGCACTCCCCTGTCCGAAGAGCAACAGCAGCGCGTCACTGCGCTCAAGCAGCGGGATCAGGAGGTGCGGGCCCACGAGGCGGCGCACCTGGCCGCCGCCGGGGGTTACGCGGCCGGCGGCGCCAAGTTCTCCTATAGCCGGGGTCCCGATGGCCGCTTGTACGCCACCGGCGGCGAGGTACCCATTGATATTTCTGCGGTTCCCGGCGATCCCCAGGCGACCTTAATCAAAGCCCAGACCGTCCAGCGGGCGGCCCTGGCTCCCGCCGAGCCATCCGGTCAGGATCGGCAAGTCGCCGCCCAGGCGGCGGCCATGGCCGCCGACGCACGGCGCCAACTTGCTAAGCAGGGCTTGGGCGAGTCGGGGTCCGCCGCCAACGAGGGTACCCATTCCCTAAGGTCCCGGCTGGAGGGCTCCGGAGCCCTGGACCGGAGTGGGCCGGAGCGGAGCCGGATGCACCTAGTCGCCTAGTCCCGCTTGGCGCTGCGCCGCCGTATTGGGTATCGTTTCCCGCCTGGTGTTCCGCCTGTCGCTCGGTTGGCTTCATGATTCATCCCCGTACCTATGAGTGCATCGTCATCGGCGGCGGTCATGCCGGCACCGAGGCGGCCCTGGCAGCGAGCCGCATGGGCGCCCGTACCCTGTTGCTGACCCACAACCTAGAAACCCTGGGCCAGATGAGTTGCAATCCCGCCATCGGCGGCATCGGAAAGGGTCATCTGGTCAAGGAAATCGACGCCCTGGGCGGCTTCATGGCGCGGGGGGCGGACCGGTCCGGCATCCAAATTCGCATTCTCAACGCCAGCAAGGGTGCGGCCGTGCGTGCCACCCGCGCCCAGGCGGACCGGGTGCTGTATAAGGCGGCAGCGCGGGCGGCGCTGGAGTGCCAGCCGGGGCTGGATCTGTTCCAGCAGGCGGTGGAGGATCTGCTCCTAGAGGGTGACCGGGTGGTGGGTGTGGTCACCCAGATGGGGCTCAAATTCATGGCGCCCCGGGTGGTGCTGACGGCGGGGACCTTTCTGGCCGGGCGCATCCACATCGGTCTGACCCATTATCCAGGAGGGCGGGCCGGGGACCCGCCGGCGCTGCGCTTGGCGGAACGGTTGCGGGAGTTGCCCTTGCGAGTGGAGCGGCTCAAGACCGGCACCCCGCCCCGCATCGACGGCCGCACCATCGACTACTCCCGCTGCGAGGAGCAGCCGGGCGACGATCCGGTGCCGGTGTTTTCCTATGGCGGCAGCCCCGCCGACCATCCCCGCCAGGTGAGTTGCCATATCACCCGCACCAGCACCGCCACCCATGACATCATCCGCGCCGGCCTGTCCCGCTCGCCCCTCTATACCGGACGGATTGAGGGTGTGGGTCCCCGCTATTGCCCGTCCATCGAGGATAAGGTGGTGCGCTTCGCGGACAAGCCGTCCCACCAGATCTTCCTGGAGCCCGAGGGCCTGAGTACCCATGAGGTCTATCCTAACGGCATTTCCACCAGCTTGCCCTTCGACATTCAGTATGCCCTGGTCCGCACTCTGCCGGGGTTGGAGCAGGCGGAAATCGTCCGGCCCGGTTATGCCATCGAATACGACTTTTTCGACCCCCGGGACCTGCACCCCTGGCTGGAAACCAAGGCGCTGGCGGGCCTGTTCTTCGCGGGCCAGATCAATGGCACCACCGGCTACGAAGAAGCCGCCGCCCAGGGCCTCCTGGCGGGAGCCAACGCAGTTCTGACCCAGCGGGGTGAGGCGCCCTGGTATCCCCGGCGGGACGAGGCCTATCTGGGGGTGTTGGTGGATGACCTCATCAGCCTGGGTACCCGGGAGCCCTACCGGATGTTTACCAGTCGCGCCGAATACCGGCTGATGCTGCGGGAGGACAACGCAGACCTGCGCCTTACGGAACAGGGCCGGGCGTTGGGGTTGGTGGGGGATGACCAGTGGGCCAGATTCGAGGCCAAGCGGGAGGCCCTGGAGCAGGAGCGGCAGCGGTTACGGACTTGGTGGGTGCGGCCCAAGGATCTGGACCCCGGCCAGGCAGAGCGCCTATTGGGATCTGAACTCTGCCGGGAAGCCCGGGCCTGGGATCTGTTGGCCCGGCCCAACGTCGGGTATGCAGGGCTGCTGGAGCTGATCGGCGCCGGACCCGGCGTGGCGGATGCCCAGGTGCGGGAGCAGTTGGAGATCCAGGCCCGCTACGCGGGTTATATCGACCGCCAGCAGACCGAGATCGAGCGCCGCCGCCGCCACGAGGAACTGGTCCTGCCCGCCGACCTGGATTATGCCCTAGTGCGGGGCCTGTCTACCGAGGCCCGGGAAAAGCTAGCCCGGCAGCGGCCTGTGACCCTGGGCATGGCGTCCCGGATCGGGGGTGTCACGCCGGCCGCCATTTCCCTGCTGTTGATCCATTTGCGCCGCCGCACTGGTTATGCCGCCGAATCCGCTTGAGTCCCGGGCGGCCCGGCTCGGGCAGGGGGCCGGGGCCCTGGGCCTGACCCTGAGCCAAGGCCAACTCGACCAGTTACTGGGCCTGTTGGGACTGTTGGAACGCTGGAACCGGGTTTATAACCTGACTGGGGTGCGGGACCTGGATCGCATGGTTCCTTTCCACCTATTGGACAGCCTGGCGTTAGCCCCCTGGCTCCGGGGCGGCACCGTATTGGACGTGGGTACCGGCGCCGGCTTTCCAGGTCTGCCGCTGGCCATCGTCCAACCCGAACGACGCTTTACCCTGCTGGACAGCAATGGAAAAAAAATTCGTTTCATCCGCCAAGCGGCCACGGAACTTGGTCTGGGCAACGTAGAGCCGGTCCAGGCCCGGGTCGAGTCTTACCCGGCGCGGGAAAAGTTCGCTACGATACTGGCGCGGGCGTTTGCCCCCTTGCCCCGGATCATCCAACTGGTCCGACCCTTGTTGGGGTCTCCGGGGGTTCTATTAGCGTCCAAAGGACCGGGAGTCGAACAAGAGTTGCCGGTTGTGGGCGGGGTCGTGGGGGAGATTAGGACCCATCGGCTCCAGGTGCCGTTCCTGGAAGGGGAACGGATCCTGGTGGAATTCGCCGTCGGATAAATCGACCAGAGCCTCGGGACCCCAAACCGGGGGAGGAATGTCATGGGCCGCATCATCGCCATCGCCAATCAGAAAGGGGGAGTGGGTAAGACCACCACCGCCGTCAACCTGGCGGCGTCATTCGCTGCCATGAAACATCCGGTCCTAATGCTGGATCTCGACCCCCAGGGCAACGCCACCATGGGCTGCGGAGTCAATAAGGCCGACCTCAGGTTATCCAGCTTGGATTTGCTCATGGGCAAGGCGCCCCTGGACGCCTGTATCCAACGCATCCCGGAACCCCAGCCTGGTTTTGATCTGGTGCCGTCCAACGGGGACCTGACCGCCGCTGAGGTGGGCTTGATGGATTTGCCGGCCAGGGAACGGCGCCTGTCCCAGGCGTTGCGGGACGCCAAGGAGCGTTATGAACTCATCCTGGTGGATTGTCCGCCAGCCCTGAACATGTTGACGGTTAATGCACTGGTGGCGGCGGACGGGGTGCTGATCCCGATCCAATGTGAATATTATGCACTGGTGGGTCTATCGGACTTGATCAAAACCATCGACCAGATTCGGGCAACCGTCAACCCGCGCCTGCGGGTCGAGGGCATCCTGCGTACCATGCACGATCCGCGCAACAACCTGGCCAATGACGTGTCCACCCAGTTGATTACCCATTTCGAGGAAAAGGTGTACCGAACCATCATCCCGCGCAACGTGCGGCTAGCGGAAGCCCCCAGTCACGGAATTCCGGCGCTGCTCTATGACCGGGGCTCCCGGGGAGCCATCTCCTACCTGGCCCTGGCCAGCGAGGTGTTGAGCAAGCAGACCCGGCCCCAGGCCGTCCCCGCGTAGGAACAGCTGCCATGGCGTCGACGCGCAAACGGGGCCTAGGGAAGGGATTGGACGCGCTACTATCGCCGTTCACTGGGGGGGACACGGAGGACCAGGACGAAGCCGAGGAATTCGCCGGCCCGGCCGCGACCCTGCCAGTGGAAACGGTGGAGCGGGGGCGCTATCAGGCCCGGCGTGAATTCGACCCGGAGGCTCTTCAGGGCTTGGCGGATTCCATCCGCGCGCAAGGCGTTCTGCAACCTATTCTGGTGCGGCCGTTGGGTGAGGGTCGCTACGAATTGCTGGCGGGCGAACGGCGTTGGCGCGCCGCTCAAATGGCGGGGCTCACGGAAATTCCAGCCTTGGTGCGGGACGTGGATGAAAGATCCGCCGTCGCCATCGGGCTCATCGAGAATATCCAGCGGGACGACCTGAATCCCCTGGAACAGGCAACTGGGCTGCAACGGCTACTGAGCGAATTCGAGTTTACCCATCAGCAGGTCGCCCAAGCGGTGGGAAAGTCCAGGGTAAGCGTCACCAATCTACTGCGACTCCTGGACCTGAACCTAGACGTCAAGGAATATATCGATTCCAGACAACTGGAGATGGGCCACGCCCGCGCCCTGCTGGGCCTCAAGGGGCCCCGCCAGTCCGAAGCGGCGCGCTTAGTGGTATCCCGTGGATTATCGGTGCGGGACACCGAGCGTCTGGTGCGGGGCCTACAGGCGCAGGAGGAACACCCTAAGGAAGCCAAACCTACGGAAACAGACCCGGATGTTCGCCGATTGCAGGAGGATTTGATCGACCGGCTTGGTGCCCAAGTGTGGATTCAGCATGGACCCAAGGGCAAGGGGAAGTTGGTGATTTCCTACAATAGTCTGGATGAGTTAGATGGGATTCTAGCGCATATTCGATAGGTGCAGCCGTTAAGTAGGCGCCCCATCAGCCGGCAAATAGGGTTTAGACCCGGTCCCCTAACTGGCGCCACCTACCGCAGCAGGCCATAAAAAATTTTCGATAAATTTCCTCGACCTTCATTTTTCTTATGGCCGTATCCTTTGACCTTATTCGCCATGCCCCGTATAATGCTGCGCTGCAAGGTACGTACGCGCCTTTAAGCTTAATGAATCTGCGGGATAGTAGACAAGCCAAGCAACTCTTGGTCGCCCAGGCCATCGTCACCTCGGCGTTGGGTCTGCTTGGATCATTGTTTGGAACGCGATATGGGCTATCGGCCCTACTGGGCGCGGGTATCGGCACCATCGGTAATGCGCTGTTTGCGGTCTGGGTATTTGGGCGTTACCGAGCCCAAGAGCCCGGGATGCTGGTAATGCGCTTTTATGGCGCTGAGTTGGCGAAGCTTGGATTGGTCCTGATATTGTTGGTCAGCGTGTTTGTGTGGATGGAGCCCTTGAGCGTACCAACCCTATTGGGCGCCTATTTTATCGTCCAACTGGCATCCGCGTTTTTCGCGGGGCGTTGATCTTAAACGAAAGAGACTAGGGATACCGAGAGATGGCATCGACAGAGCCCCTTACCTCGACTGCCTACATAGCGCACCATTTGACGAATCTCACCTTTGGGCGCCACGCCGATGGGAGTTGGGGCGTTGCCCATAGCACCCAGGAAGCGGCCCAAATGGGCTTCTGGGCGATTCATCTGGATACCATGTTTTTCTCCCTTCTGCTCGGGGGGCTATTCGCGTATCTGTTTCATAAGGTCGCCAAGAGCGCCACCGACGGGGTTCCCGGCGGCTGGCAAAATTTCGTGGAAAGCGTCATCGATTTCGTGGATGACAATGTTCGTTCCACCTTCACCGGCAAGAATCCCATGATCGCGCCCCTGGCGCTGACCGTGTTCTGCTGGATCTTCCTCATGAACGTGATGGATCTGTTCCCGGTGGATTTGATTCCCTGGTTGGCTGGCATGTTGGGCGTCCATTACCTCAAAGTGGTCCCCACCACGGATCCGAATGCCACCTTCGGCATGGCGTTGGCCGTGTTTGGCCTGATCCTTTACTACAGCGTCAAGGTCAAGGGTGTCGGCGGCTTCCTGGGTGAACTGACCCTGCAACCCTTTGGTAAGGCGGGGATGCCGGCTAACTTGTTGTTGGAAGGGATCAACCTTATCGCCAAGCCAGTCTCGCTGGCATTGCGGTTGTTCGGCAACATGTACGCTGGTGAAATGATCTTCATCCTGATTGCCTTGATGTACGGCGGCGGCATGGTGTTGGGCGCCACCGCTGGTATTCTGCAATTTGTGTGGGCAGTGTTTCATATTCTGATCATCACGCTCCAGGCCTTTATCTTCATGGTGTTGACCATCGTCTATCTAGACATGGCTCATCAGCACCATCATTGATTCATTTGTCTCGTTTTCGTCCCTCAAACACCGGAGAAAAACATGGAACTCGCAACCCCTCTCTTGTACATCGCAGCCGGTCTCATGCTCGGATTGGGTGCCCTGGGCGCGGCCATCGGCATTGGCGTGCTGGGTGGGCGTTTTCTCGAGGGAGCGGCGCGTCAGCCGGAACTCATTCCGATGCTGCGTATTCAGTTCTTCATCGTCATGGGTCTGACGGACGCCCTGCCGGTCATCTCGATCGCCATGGGCCTGTTCCTGATGTTCGCCAAGGCCGGTTGATTGATCTACACCTGTTTCCAATCCTCCCCTCCGAGTCGAGGTAAGGGATGAATATCAATTTGACGTTGTTTGGCCAGATGATTTCCTTCGCGGTATTCGTCTGGTTCACCATGAAGTTCGTATGGACGCCAATTATCGCTGCCTTGGAGGCTAGAAAGTCGCGGATTGCTGCGGGGTTAGCCGAGGCAGAACGGGGCCATCATCAAAAGGATTTGGCCCAGCGGGAAGCCAAGGAACTGTTGCACGAGGCCAAGGCCCAAGCGGGCGAGATCGTCAACTTGGCCAACAAACGGCGTGCCGAAATTCTGGACGAGGCCAAGACAGACGCGAAACTGGAAGGTGAGCGCTTGTTGACCGCCGCTCAAGCGGAAATCCAGCAAGAGCTGAACCGTGCCAAGGAGCAACTGCGCGAGCGTGTCGTAGAACTGTCTGTCGCTGCGGCGGAAAAGATTTTGCAGCGGGAGATCGACCCCATCCGGCACCGGGAAATCCTGGAGTCGGTGGCCAAGCAGATCTAAGGCAAATCCATGGCGCAAGAACAAGCAACCGTCGCACGGCCCTACGCGGAGGCGATTTTCAGTCGCGCCCAAGAGACCGGGCAGCTGGACGAGTGGTCTAGCATCCTGGATTTCCTCGCGCAGGTGGTGCGGAACCCCGAGATTGCCGGCTTGATCTCCAGTCCCAAGTTATCGGCCCAGCAGGTCGAGGCTCTGGTGTTGGAAATTGGTGCCGCCCAACTCGGGTTGGAAGGGGCCAACTTGGTTAAGCTGCTGGTGCAAAATGATCGCCTCGGATTAGTTCCGGAGATTGCCCTGCAGGTTGAGCAGCTAAAACGAGAACACCAAGGTCTGTTGAAGGTTCGGGTAGTCGCGGCATTCCCGATTGAAGACGACCAAAGGGACGCCATCGCCGCCGCCCTCAAGGCGCGGCTCAATCGTGAGATCGAGGTCGCAGCCGAGACGGACCCAGCGTTGCTGGGTGGCATGATCATACGTGCCGGCGATTTGGTTATAGACGGTTCGGTGCGCGGGCAACTGGACAAGTTGGCCGCTGAATTAAGAATTTAACTGGGAAGCCATCATGCAGCTCAATCCTTCCGAAATCAGCGAGCTTATCAAAAGCAAGATCGCCAAATTCGAA
This sequence comes from uncultured Chromatiaceae bacterium, assembly GCA_964538875.1. Classification (GTDB taxonomy): domain Bacteria; phylum Pseudomonadota; class Gammaproteobacteria; order Chromatiales; family Chromatiaceae; genus CAZIHO01. Next base: position 8,244 of record CAZIHO010000007.1, on the reverse strand, counting down.
GTCGAGACAGAAGCCCGCTCTGAGGGTACCGTAGTAAGTCTCACCGACGGTATCGTCCGCATCCATGGTCTCGCCGACGCCATGTCGTATGAGATGCTGGAGTTTCCCAACAACACCTTCGGCTTGGCCCTGAATTTGGAACGGGACTCCGTCGGCGCCGTGGTGCTGGGCGAATACAAGCATATTTCTGAGGGGGATCCGGTCCGCTGCACCGGCCGGGTTTTGGAAGTGCCCGTCGGCGAAGGCCTGTTGGGGCGTGTGGTGGACTCCCTTGGGGCGCCTTTGGATGGCAAAGGTCCGGTTGAGGCAGCCGGGACTTCTCCCCTGGAAAAGGTGGCCCCGGGCGTTATTTCCCGGAAATCCGTCGATCAACCGGTGCAGACCGGCTTGAAGGCCATCGACTCCATGGTGCCGATCGGCCGCGGTCAGCGGGAGTTGATTATCGGCGACCGTCAGACCGGCAAGACCGCTTTGGCGATCGATACGATCATCAACCAGAAGGGTACCGGGATTAAGTGCATTTACGTCGCCGTCGGCCAAAAGGCCTCGTCGGTGGCGAGCGTAGTGCGGAAATTAGAAGAGCACGGCGCCATGGGCCACACCATTGTGGTGGCGGCGACGGCGGCTGAATCGGCTGCCATGCAGTTCATCGCCCCCTACGCGGGATGCAGCATGGGCGAATATTTCCGGGATAAGGGCGAGGACGCCCTCATCATCTATGACGATTTGACCAAGCAGGCCTGGGCCTACCGCCAGGTTTCCCTGTTGCTGAGGCGGCCGCCGGGCCGTGAAGCCTATCCTGGCGATGTGTTTTATCTACACTCCCGCTTGTTGGAACGGGCGGCTCGGGTAAATGCCGGCTTTGTGGAACATGCTACCGGTGGTGCGGTGAAGGGTAAAACCGGTAGCTTGACCGCCTTGCCGATCATCGAAACCCAGGCCGGTGACGTGTCTGCGTTCGTGCCCACCAACGTAATTTCCATCACCGATGGACAGATTTTCCTGGAAACTGACCTGTTCAATGCCGGTATCCGTCCCGCCATCAACGCGGGTTTGTCCGTGTCCCGCGTCGGCGGCGCCGCCCAGACCAAGGTCATCAAGAAGTTAGGTGGTGGTGTTCGGTTGGCGTTGGCCCAGTACCGCGAACTGGCGGCCTTCTCCCAGTTTGCGTCGGATCTGGACGAGGCGACCCGCAAGCAACTGGAGCGGGGTGCCCGGGTTACCGAACTGATGAAACAAAAGCAGTACGCGCCCATGTCGGTCGGTAACATGGCGGTTTCCCTGTTTGCCGTCAACGAAGGCTATCTGGACGACGTGGACACCAAGAAGGTGGTGGACTTTGAAGCCGCGATGCAGAATTTCATGAAGATGGAGCGTGCTGGGTTGATTGACAAGATCAACGCGAGCGGCGATTACAACGATGAAATTCAAAAAGCGTTGCACGAAGCGATCAAGACCTTTAAGGCGAGTCATGCCTGGTAAAGACTTGTTGACTCTGGTTTAGCAAGGGGCGGGCTATGGCGGGCGCAAAAGAGATTCGAACCAAGATTGGTTCAATAAAGAACACGCAAAAAATCACCAAAGCCATGCAAATGGTTGCGGCGAGTAAGATGCGCAAGGCGCAGGAACGTATGCAGGCGTCGCGCCCCTATGCAGAAAAGATGCATCTGGTAATCGCGCATCTGTTCCATTCCCGTCCAGAGTATCGGCATTCTTTCATGGTGGCCGAGCGTCAGCGGAAGCGGGTGGGTTATATTGTCATCTCCTCGGATCGGGGCTTGTGCGGAGGCCTAAACAATAATCTGTTTCGGATGCTGGTGCGGGAAATCAAAGCCCAACGGGAACAGGGCGTCGAAGCGGACTTTTGTACTGTAGGCAATAAAGCGCTTGGGTTTTTCCGTCGGGTTGGCGGGCGAATACTGGCGCAAGCGACTCATTTAGGCGACGCACCCCACGTCGAGGACATGATTGGCACGGTTCGGGTGATGTTGGAAGCATTCGAAAAGGGTGCCATCGACGCCATCTATATCGCCTACAACGAGTTCGTCAACACCATGACGCAGCGACCGATAGTGGAACAGTTGGTTCCTATTAAGGCCGAGGTGATGTCGGACCTCAAGCATCACTGGGACTATATCTACGAACCGGATTCGAAGACGGTGCTGGATAACCTGTTCGTCCGCTATATCGAGTCCTTGGTATATCAATCCGTCGTTGAGAATGGGGCCTGCGAGCAGGCGGCTCGTATGGTGGCCATGAAGGCCGCGTCGGATAACGCCGGTAACCTGATTGATGAACTCCAGTTGGTTTACAACAAGGCACGTCAGGCAGCGATTACCCAGGAACTCTCCGAGATTGTGAGTGGGGCGGCGGCTGTTTAACGTCGATACGGCCATGGGGCGGGCCCGTTGCTTGTCTGGGCTTGTCCGATCTACAGATTTTGAATCGCGAGGATTCGGATAATGAGCGCAGGTAGAGTGGTGGAGATCATTGGGGCGGTGGTGGACGTGCAGTTCCCCCATGGGCAAATGCCGAAGGTTCACAGTGCCCTCAGGATCCAGGAGGCACAACTGACCCTGGAGGTTCAGCAGCAACTGGGCGACGGTGTCGTTCGCTGCATCGCCATGGGATCCACCGACGGCCTCAAGCGCGGCCTGCTTGCTGAGAATACCGGCGACCCGATCCTGGTTCCGGTCGGAACCAAGACCCTTGGGCGTATCATGAACGTCCTGGGCGAACCAGTGGACGAGTTGGGACCGGTGGGAGCGGAACAGAGCCTGCCGATTCACCGCAAGGCGCCGGCGTTTTCAGACCAAGCCAGTAGCACCCAGATCTTGGAAACTGGCATCAAGGTTATTGACCTGATCATGCCGATTTCCAAGGGTGGAAAGATCGGCTTGTTTGGCGGCGCGGGTGTGGGTAAGACCGTGACCCTCATGGAGTTGATCCGCAATATCGCCGTGGAACACTCGGGTTTCTCTGTGTTCGCTGGTGTTGGCGAGCGGACTCGTGAAGGGAACGACTTCTACCACGAAATGCAGCAGGGCGGCGTGTTGGATAAGGTTGCCCTGGTGTATGGTCAGATGAACGAGCCTCCGGGTAACCGCCTGCGGGTCGCCCTGACCGGCCTCACCATGGCGGAATATTTCCGGGATGAAGGTCGCGATGTGTTGCTGTTTGTGGACAATATCTATCGTTACACCCTGGCCGGTACCGAGGTGTCCGCTCTGCTCGGCCGCATGCCGTCTGCGGTGGGATATCAGCCGACCCTGGCCGAGGAAATGGGCGTCCTTCAAGAGCGCATCACCTCCACCAAAACCGGCTCCATCACTTCCTTCCAGGCCGTCTACGTGCCGGCGGACGACTTGACCGACCCCTCGCCCGCCACCACCTTTGCCCACCTGGACGCCACCTTGGTGTTGTCGCGTCAGGTCGCAGAGTTGGGCATCTACCCGGCGGTGGACCCCTTGGACTCCACGTCCCGGATCCTGGACCCGAACGTCATCGGTCAGGAGCACTACGATACAGCGCGGGCGGTGCAGGGTACCTTGCAGCGCTACAAGGAACTCAAGGACATTATCGCCATTCTCGGCATGGACGAACTGTCCGAGGAAGACAAGTTGGTGGTGGCGCGGGCTCGCAAGATTCAGCGGTTCCTATCACAGCCGTTCTTTGTCGCGGAAGTGTTCACCGGATCCCCCGGAAAATATGTATCCCTCAAGGATACGATTGCCGGCTTCAAGGCGATTGTCGCCGGAGAATATGACCACCTTCCGGAACAGGCCTTTTACATGGTCGGTTCCATTGATGAAGTGGTCGCAAAGGCGGAGCGCACTTAGGCGCGAGGCATATAACTATGGCCATGACCATTCAAGTGGATATCGTCAGCGCGGAAGGGGCTATCCATTCCGGGGAAGCCTATATGGTGTACGCGCCGGCGGAGATGGGTGAGGTGGGCATCGCGCCCCGCCATACCCAACTCATTACCCGGCTAAAGCCCGGCGACGTGCGGGTGGATATGGGTGATGGGCGCGTGGATTCTTTCTATGTGTCCGGGGGAATTCTAGAAGTTCAGCCGCACATGGTGACCATCCTGGCGGATACCGCCATCCGGGCGCGGGACCTAGACGAGGCGGCGGCCCTAGAGGCCAAGCGCAAGGCGGAAGATGCCTTGGCCGGCCGGGCGGCGGAATTTGAATACGCTAAAGCCCAGGCGGAACTCGCGGAAGCCGTTGCCCAGTTGCGGGCCATCGAACGTCTGCGTCGTCTAAAGGGCGGTTAGTGGTTGAATAGGGCGCCCTAGCCGCCTGTTGGCGGCTAGGGCGCTTATTTGTTGTGGGGTTCCCGTGACCGACATCATTCGTTCAGGCAAGTTTGTATCCCTTACCTATCGTATTTTCGACCAGGACGGACAAGTCCTGGAGCATAACGACCTGCCCGTCAGCTACGTCCATGGTGATGAACGCGCCCTAATTGGGGGACTCGACCAGGCCGTTCTCGGCCATCAAGCGGGGGACGAGGTGGAAGTGCTGGTGCCACCGGAGGAAGGATTCGGGTTTCATGATCCAAACCTGACCTTCACCGACGCCATTGAGAATGTTCCGCCGGAGATTTGCCGGATCGGTGCGGAGGTGGCCATGCAAAACGAGGCGGGAGACATGCTCATGTTTCATGTCACCCGGATTCAGGATGGGCAACTCACCGTGGACGCCAATCATCCATTCGCCGGCAAGACCCTGCGTGTGGTGGCGAGGATTCTTGAGGTGCGAAATCCCACCGATGCGGACCGGCAAGCCCTGGCAATGGATCCGAACTGGCACTGAGTTCCGCTTCGTCCTAGGTCCTGTCGGCAGGAATCGAAGCCTTTCCTTCTTTTGCCGCGGCTCCCCTATACTGGCCTACCCAAAATCCAGTCCAGGAGATTCTTAGGTGGAGCTAGGCATCATCATTCTAGCGGCGGGTAAGGGCAAGAGGATGCAGTCTGCCCTGCCCAAGGTGTTGCATCCCCTGGCCGGCAAGTCCCTGCTCGAACACGTGATGGGAACCGCATCTAATTTAAGCCCCCGATCCATCGCAGTTGTCTATGGGCATGGCGGCGATCAGGTGCTGGATCATTTCGGCGAATTTCATCCAATTTGGGTCCAACAATCTGAACAACTGGGGACTGGCCACGCGGCCAGGCTTGCGTTGGCAGAATTGCCGGAAGTAGATCGAGTACTGGTCTTATACGGCGACGTACCCCTCATTGAGCTGGATACCCTCAGGGCCCTATTAGCCTGTGGGAATGCGCCATTGGCCTTGCTCACGGTGAAACTAGCAGATCCTACGGGCTATGGTCGGATCGTTCGGGATGAACAGGGCCAAATCACTCGGATCGTGGAGCACAAGGACGCCGACAGCGATGAATTACGCATCAACGAAGTGAATACTGGAATTCTTGCCGGCGACTACGCCAAGCTTTCTGAATGGATCCAGCGGATCGGCAACGCCAATTCCCAAAAAGAATATTATCTGACCGACATCGTCGGTATGGCAGTGGCGGAGGGTGCCCTGGTTACTAGCGTGGAACCCGGTTTTTCTGAAGAAGTCATGGGCGTCAACGACCGGGTTCAATTAGCGATGCTGGAAAGGTTATTTCAACGCCGGCAAGCAGACGCCTTGATGGCGGCCGGAGTGAGTTTGGCGGACCCACTGCGGTTCGATTTACGGGGGCGGCTGAGTGTTGGGCGGGACGTGACCCTGGACGTAAATGTGGTGCTGGAAGGTGAGGTAACTCTTGGCGACGGGGTGGTCGTAGGTCCTAATTGCTTGATTCGCGATAGCCGCATTGGCGCAGGTACCCGTATTGACGCCAATAGTCTTATCGAGGGTGCCGAGGTTGGTGAAGGGTGTCGTATCGGACCCTTTGCCCGCATTCGACCGGATACGCAATTGGCCGAGGCGGTCCACGTGGGCAATTTCGTGGAACTCAAAAAGTCCCAGGTTGCCAGCGGCAGCAAAATCAATCATCTGAGCTACGTGGGGGATTGTCAGGTTGGTCCGGCTGTCAACGTGGGTGCCGGCACCATCACCTGCAATTATGACGGCGTCAACAAGCATCCGACGCAAATCGGCGCCGGCGCCTTCATCGGTTCCAATACCTCCTTGGTGGCCCCAGTCAGCGTGGGGGCAGGCGCTACGGTAGGCGCCGGTTCCGTCGTAACGCGGGACGTTCCCGAGCACTGCCTGAGTTTGACCCGGTCCCCCCAGCGGTTCCTGGAGGGTTGGAAGCGTCCCCAAAAGAAGCCAGGCTGAGCAGGCCGTCGGGGTTTTAAATCCAGGGAGATTGGCAAGATGTGTGGAATAGTAGGCGCCATCGCCGGGCGTGACGTGGTTCCCATCCTGATGGAAGGGCTGACCCGCCTTGAGTACCGAGGGTACGATTCTGCCGGAATCGCCATCCGCACTGGGGCGGGGGCGCTGCGCAGGATTCGTTCGGTGGGCAAGGTGGCGGCCTTGCGTGAGCATCTGCGCGCCGCGCCGCTAACGGGGCACCTCGGCATCGCCCATACCCGCTGGGCAACCCACGGCATGCCGGCTGAACGGAACGCCCATCCGATCATGAGTGGTGAACAGGTTGCGGTGGTCCACAACGGGATCATCGAAAATCACCACGAGTTACGGGACGAACTGATGGCCCAGGGCTATGCCTTCAGTTCGGAAACCGACACCGAGGTGATCGCCCATTTGCTGGCGGCAATCCAAACCACGACGCCGGATTTGCTGTCAGCAGTCCGCGCCATGGTCAAGCGCCTAGTCGGCGCCTACGCGCTGGCGGTGATCTGCCCGGATCAGCCGGATCGGCTGGTGGTGGCCAGAGCCGGGAGCCCGTTGGTGGTCGGCATCGGCAGCGGCGAACATTTCGTGGCGTCCGATGTGTTTGCCCTGTTACCAGTTACCCGGCGTTTCGTCTTTCTTGAGGAAGGGGATATCGCCGAGATCCGCCAGGAGGAAATCCACATTCTGGACCATGACGGACAAGGGGTGAACCGTCCCGAGCATGAGTCCAACTTGGCGGCGACCGCCGCCGATAAGGGACCCTACCGCCATTTCATGCAGAAGGAGATATTCGAACAACCCTCGGTGCTGGCGGAAACCTTGGAAGGTCGCATCCATCGGGGACGGTTGCTGGAAGAAAGTTTCGGACCCGAGGCGAAGGTCCTATTTGACCAGACCCAGGCCGTGCAAATCGTTGCCTGCGGTACCAGTTACCACGCCGGGATGGTGGCCCGCTACTGGCTAGAAGAATTTGGCATTGCCTGTCAGGTGGAGGTTGCCAGCGAATTTCGTTATCGGAAACTGGTGGTTCCGAATAAGTGTTTGTTTGTCACCATTTCCCAGTCCGGCGAAACGGCTGATACGCTGGCGGCGCTGCGTATGGCGAAATCCATGGGCTATCTCGGTAGCCTCTGCATCTGCAATGTGGCGGAAAGTTCCTTGGTCCGGGAGTCTGGAGTGACCCTTATGACCCGGGCCGGGCCGGAAATCGGGGTTGCTTCCACTAAGGCTTTTACCACCCAGTTGGCAGCCCTGCGGCTGCTGGTATTGGCCTTGGCGCGTCGCCACGGCATGAGCCAGGAGTTGGAACTGCGCCTGGTCAATGAGATGCATGCCTTACCCCGGCAAGTGGAAGTCGTATTAGCGCTGGACAGCGCCATCGCAGAGATGGCCCAGTTATTTGCCGATAAGCAACACGCTTTGTTTCTGGGACGAGGTTGTTTTTTCCCCATCGCTATGGAAGGCGCCTTGAAACTCAAGGAAATTTCCTACATCCACGCGGAGGCCTATCCTGCTGGCGAGCTAAAACACGGACCCCTGGCCCTCGTGGACGCGGAGATGCCGGTGGTGTGCGCCTTACCCAATGATCCCCTGCTGGACAAGGTGCTGTCCAATCTCCAAGAAGTTCGTGCCCGCGAGGGCCAGTTGTTTTTATTTAGCGATCAGCAAGTGCGCATCGACCTGGATCACTACCAGAACCTGACCCTGGCGGACATTTATCCCTCCACGGCGCCCATCGTGTATAGCGTGCCACTCCAATTGCTCGCCTATCACGTGGCGGTGCTCAAGGGTACCGATGTCGATCAGCCCCGCAATTTGGCCAAGTCGGTAACGGTGGAATAAGGGGTTGGGCATTGGAGTGGTCCGGCGCTGGACTCTATAGGGGACCTTGAAAAATGGCCATCCAGGCCATTTTTCAAGACGCAA
>CAZIHO010000006.1:0-60602 GCA_964538875.1 uncultured Chromatiaceae bacterium | reverse complement strand
AGGCTGGACGGGAGGCGCTAATCTGTGTAAGATCCGCCCTTCAATGATGCAGGCGCGTAGCTCAGTTGGTTAGAGCACCACCTTGACATGGTGGGGGTCGTTGGTTCAACTCCAATCGCGCCTACCAACCCCCCGCGAAGGCCGGTCCGAGTTATTCGGTCCGGCCTTTGGCGTTTCTGGGTCTGGGATTGGCCAGGGCCGGGCGTTAAATTATTGATCTGGCCCCGGTTGGGGGCCAGGTTGACCAGCCCCCCATCCCTGGTCCGTTCTGGGAGCAAGCCATCCGGTGCCCATCCTGCCGCTTTCGCCTTGCCTGATGCGGGCCAGCCGCCGCTATCTGACCCGCAGCCGGTGGAATCTTTGGCTGTCCCTGCTGGGCATCGGTTTGGGGGTGGCGGTGGTGATCGCCGTGGACCTGGCCAACGCCAGCGCCCATCACTCGTTCAACTGGTCCATGGACGCGGTGGCGGGCAAGGCCACCCACCAAATCCTGGGGGGTCCGGCGGGTATTCCCGAGCAGACCTACGTGGACCTGCGCCTACGGGGCGACCCATGGCCCAGCGCGCCGGTGGTGGAGGGCAACCTGACCATCCGGGGCCAGCCCTATAGCCTGCTGGGCGTGGATCCCCTGGCGGAGCGGCCGTTTCGGGATACCGCGCCGGACACCAGCAGCGGGGATGCGCGGCGCCTATTTACGGAACCCAATGGCCTGCTGCTACCGGCTGCCGTCGCGTTGGAATTGGGGCTGAAGACGGGGGATAGCCTGGCCCTGGACGTGGGCGGCCATGCCCGGCAAGGACGGCTGGTGGGTCAGTTCGAGAGCGCCAACCCGGTGGCGCGGGAAGGCCTGGTGGTGACGGACATCGCCACCGCCCAGGAATTGTTGAACCGGGTCGGGGTGTTAGACCGGATCGACCTGATCCTGACTCCGGAGCAGGTGGACCCGTTGACCGCCCGGCTCCCGGCCGGCCTGCGCCTGGAGCGTACCCAGGCCCGCACCCAGGCCACCGCCCGGCTCACCGAGGCGTTTCAGATCAACCTGTCTGCGATGAGCCTGCTGGCCCTGGTGGTGGGTGGCTTCATCATTTACAACACCATGACCTTCTCGGTGCTGCAACGCCGCGGCCTGTTCGGCAGCCTGCGGGTGCTGGGGGTGACGCGCCGGGAATTGTTCGGCCTGATCCTGGCCGAGTCCCTGGCAGTGGGGATGGTAGGCGGGTTGCTGGGCCTGGCGGCGGGGATCCTGATCGCCCAGGGCTTGGTGCGACTGGTGACTCACACGGTCAACGACCTCTATTTCACCCTCACCGTCACCCGGCTGTTCCTGAGTCCCCAGGCGCTGGCCAAGGGTCTGGTGCTGGGTCTGGGCGCCAGCCTGGCCGCTGCCCTGGGTCCTGCCTGGGAGGCGGCGGCGTCCGAACCCAGAGATGTGCAACGCCGCACCCTGATCGAAACCCGGCTGGGGCGCCTGCTGCCCTGGTTGACCTGGTCCGGGCTGGGCCTGCTGGCCGCCGGGCTCGGCTTGGCCCAATTACCCGGTCAGGGGCTCGCAGCAGCCTTTTTCGCCATCTTCTTGGTGGTGGTGGGCTTCAGCCTCATGGTGCCGCGCCTGCTGGGCTGGGCCTGCGCGGCGCTGATGCCCCTGGCGGACCGGCTGGCGCCGCCGGTGGGCCGCATGGCGGTGCGGGGCTTGAGCCGCAGCCTGAGCCGCACGGGTCCGGCGGTGGCGGCGCTCACAGTAGCGGTGGCGGCGACCCTGGGGGTTGGCATCATGATCGAGAGCTTCCGGGCCACGGTGGCCCTGTGGCTCGGGCAAACCTTGAGCAGCGATATCTATGTATCGGCGCCGTCCGGGGTGTCCAACCGGGCCACTGGCACCCTGGACCCCCGGGTCCTGCCCGCCCTGGAAGGACTGCCCGGCATCCGGGACATCAGCCGCGCCCGCAACGTGCGCCTGGACACCGAGCGGGGCGAGACCCTGGTGCTGGCACTGCGGCCCGGCGCCCAAAGCTTCGGGGGGTTTCGATTCCAGGGTGCGGTGGCGGAGGACCTGTGGCCCCGCTTCCTGGCCGGGGACTGGGTATTGGCGTCGGAACCTTACGCCCATCGGCACGGGGTCAAGGCAGGGGACGAGGTGCGGCTATTCAGCAATCAGGGTTGGCGATCCTTCCGGATCGGCGCCGTATTCCGGGATTACAGCACCGACCAGGGTCTATTGGTGCTGCACCAGCCGGTGTACGCGGCCCTGTGGGACGATCCGGGCCTGTCCAATCTGGGCATCCTCTTGACCAACCCCGCCAGCGGACCGGAAACCCTGCGGACGATCCGGGACGCCCTGGCTCCCCTGGGACAAAGCCTGCGCATTCGCGCTACCGGAGAATTACGGGACTATTCCCTGGCGGTGTTCGACCGCACCTTCGCCATCACCCGGGTGCTGCGCCTGCTATCGGTGGGGGTCGCCTTCATCGGCATTTTCAGCGCTCTGCTCGCCCTCTATTTGGAGCGGGCCAAGGAACACGCCATCTTCCGGGCCATAGGCGCCACGCCCAACCAGATGTTGGGCCTGGTGACCCTGCAAAGCCTGGTGCTGGGTCTCACGGCGGGGCTGCTGGCGCTGCCCCTGGGGACGCTGATGGCGGAATTGTTGATTCATGTGGTGAACCTCCGTTCGTTCGGATGGACCATCGACACCCTCTGGCCCTGGAGCGGTCCCCTGGAAGCCCTGGCCCTGGCCCTGAGCGCCGCCCTGCTGGCGGGCCTGTATCCGGCCTGGCGCATCGCCCATTCCGAACCGGCGGATGCCCTGCGCGAGGAATGAGATGAAACGCCTGTGCCTCGCCTGGCTGGCGCTGCTGCTGGCCGCCTGTTCTGGCCCGCCCCCGGATCAAGACACCCCGGTGGGCGTCAGCCAGGCCCTGGGCGGGGACCCGGAGCCGGGTTTTGCCCGCGCGACGGACCCCCGCCCGTTCAGCTTTCCTGCCGACCATGGTGCCCATCCGGACTTCAAGAACGAATGGTGGTATTTGACCGGCAACCTGGCGGCTCCCAGCGGCCGCCGCTTCGGCTATCAAGTCACCCTGTTTCGCATCGCCCTGGCGCCGGAGTCCGCCCTGCGGGCGTCCCGCTGGGCCACCCGCCAGGTATGGATGGCCCACGTCGCCTTGACCGACGTGGCCGCCGGCACCCACCAGGCCCGGGAACGCCTGGCCCGCCAAGCCCTGGGCCTGGCGGGTGCCGGCTTGGACCCGTTGCGGGTGTGGCTGGAGGATTGGCGTCTGGACGGGACCGGCAACGACTTCCCCTGGCACCTGCGGGTGGACGCTGGCGATTTCGCCCTGGAGTTGGAACTGGCCGGGGATCGACCCATGCTCCAAGGGGACCAGGGCCTCAGCCAAAAAAGCGCCGAGCCGGGCAACGCTTCCTATTACTATTCCCTGCCCCGCCTCGCCACCCAGGGAGAAATCCGCGCCGGGGACCAGCGCTACCCAGTGCAGGGCCTCAGTTGGCTGGACCGGGAATGGAGCACCTCGTCCCTGGGTCCGGATCAGGTGGGCTGGGACTGGTTATCCCTGCAATTCCAGGATGGCACCGACCTCATGTATTACCAACTGCGGCGCCGGGATAGCAGCCCGGATCCCCATAGCCGGGGCGCCGCGCGGCTGGCGGACGGGCGGCGCCTGGATCTGTTGCCGGCTGAGGTCAAGCTGACCCCCAGGGAATTTTGGACCAGCCCCCAGGGGCGGCGCTATCCCATCGTCTGGGATCTGGACACGTCGGCCCAGCCGCGCCAGTTGCGGGTGCGCGCCCTGCTGCCGGACCAGCTCATGGAGCTGAGTGTCCGTTATTGGGAAGGCGCGGTGGAGATCCTGGACCGGGATGGCGGCGCCCGGTTGGGTTATGGCTATCTGGAAATGACCGGCTATTGAGGCTGCGCCCCAAAGCGCCAGTTGCACATTTTTTGCGAAAATTCGCCGACTGGGTTGCACGTCCCGCGCCTAGACTATCGACCTGGCCCGCCTACGGCTTCCTGGCCCCAGCGGGCGACGCCAAAGTCCCGCTCCTGGCTGCACTCACTGGATTCTTGGATCGCCACCATGACCCGACACCCCCGCGCCTCTTTCCTCCCCATCCTCTTTCTGGCCCTGGCAGTTTCCGGTTGCGGACCGGAGCAGACCGCGCCCCCGGCCGCCAGCCCGGCGTCAACAACGGCGCAACCCGCCCAACCGGCCACCGGCGACCCACCCCTGACGCCTTCCGTCTACCTGCTCAACCATGGCCATTGGACGCCGGTACTGGTGGTCAACTTCGCCCAGGAAGTGGCTCCCTGGGATACCGAATATCCGGGCAATGACGAGCGTTCCCTGGCGGTGGAACCGGCGCCCGGCCTGGAACCGGCTCTGGAAGGCCGCTGGATCTGGCGGGATCCGTCCCGGCTGGTGTTCCTGCCCAAGTTGCAGACCTTGCAACCCGAGACCCGCCTGACCCTGAATCTACAAGGACTCCAGTTGCGAGCTGGCTTCAGCGCCACCTCCAGCCCCTTGGCCTACCAGACGCCGCCACTGCTGGCCCAACTGCGGGACTGCTCTTGGCATGACATCCTCACGCCGCCCATGCGCCGGGCGCCGACGGCGACGGTGGAATTCAACTATCCGGTTTACCAGACCAGTTTCAGCGGTAGTTTGGACGGCACGCCCCTGCCGGTCAGCAACGGCCGGGGCCGGGGGATCAAGGTCAGCGGCGCGCCCCTGGTGCGCCCCAGCCAAACCAGCGCGATCCGCATCGAACAGGCCGCCGGGGAATTGCTGCTGTTGCACCGCCAGGCCACCAATCTCAGCCAGATACCGGGTGCTCCGGCTCGCCTGGCCCAGGGCGTGAGCTGCCAATTGACCGCGGAGCGGGGCGCCTGGGACAAGATTGAGCAGGACCAGCTCCAGGCGACCCAGGTCCAGGGGATTCAGGCCAGCCTGGTGGGCGACAGCATCCAGGTCAAGCTGGAGGGCACCCAGCTCAGCGCCTCCCAACGCAAACGCCAGGCCGGCCAGCCGGCCGAGTCCGGGGTAGCCCTGACGCCCGCCCTGGCCGGCCAATGGCGCTATGGCGACACGGACGCGGGCCCAGACCTGGTGTTCACCCCGGCCCAGCCAAATCCCTGGCCGCCGGGCACCGAATACCAGATCAGTGTGGCGGCGGAGGCCTTTCCAGACGCGCCCTTCGCGCGCCCCAACCTGTCCACCAGCCTGAAAACGCCGAGTCTGGCCGGACGCATCGAGCAATTGCGTCTATACCGGGACCCCAGCGACCCCCAGGTCAAGCGCATCACCGCGACCCTGGTCCTGAGTCATCCCCCGGCCCCCGGCAGCCTGGAAGCCCACGGCGAATTGCGGCTGCGGCTGGAGCCGTCCAAGACCTTCGGCGACGCCAAGGCCCTGCCCTTTCGGCTGACCTACGACCACCAGGACCCTAGGCGGGTCTATCTGAAAAGCGACCCCCTGACCATTCCCGATGAGCCCGGCGAGGCGCGCCTGACCCTGGGCCAGGGCTGGCAGTCCAGCCTGGGCGGCGCCGGGTCCCCGGACCTGATCGCGGGACACCTGGCTATTCCCAGCCGGCTGGACTTTTTCCAGGTGCTGGAGGCGTCCACCTCCACCCTGGACCCCGGCAACGGCGACATCGAGCGCCTGCTCAGCCTGCAAACCAGCACCCCGGCCCGGGACCCCAAGGACCTGGCCAAGGCGGTGCAAGCCTATCTGTTGCCGGATTGCCGGGTGCAGCCAGCCGAGCGCCCCCCGCTGTGCGAGCACAAGGCGGTGCAGGAATGGGCCTCGCCGGACCAGATCGATCAGGCGGTGTTGGACCTATCCGAACCGGTCAACCTGACCTGGAAGGATGCAGGTTCCGAGGACCGAACCTTGCAGGCGTTTGGGTTCGCGGCCCCGGAGCGGCGTCAATTGTTCGTCCAGGTCAAGCAGGGCCTAGAAAGCCTGGACGGCTTCCGGCTGCGCCGGGACGCCCGCTTTCTGCTGGACCTGGACCCCTATCCCAGGGAACTCAAGATCCAGCATCAGGGCGCCCTGCTCAGCCTGAGCGGCGACAAAAAGCTGGGCGTGATGGCCCGTGGCGTCGCTAGGGCGCGGGTGGAATTGCAGCGGGTGCTGCCCCATAACCTGCATCACTTGGCCAGCTTCACCCAGGGCGCCTTCGCCAACCCGTCGTTTTCCGTGCCGATCCAGCACTTCGCGGAAAAATTTAGCTATGACGAGGATCTGGCCCCCAGCGGTGACCTGGAGCGGCAATATTTCGCCGTGGATTTCGCCCGCTTCACCCAGCTCCAGGGCGAACCGCCCAGGGGGCTGTTCCTGCTGTCAGTGACCGACGCCAGCCGGGCGGCCTCGCCCCCGGCACCGGACGATGACGCCGCCAGCGACGATGAACCGGCGCTGCTGGACGCCCCGGAACCTGAGGCGGCGGAACAGGACCAGGACCAAGAGCCAGATCCAGCGCCGGTCAATCTTCAGGACCAGCGGCTGGTGCTGATTACCGACCTGGGGATATTGGTCAAGACCCAGGCGGACGGCAGCCAGGAGGTGTTCCTGATGTCCTTGCGGGCGGGCTTGCCGGTGGCCGGCGCCAAAGTATCCCTGCTCGGCGCCAATGGACTGCCCCTGTTCTCCGGCGTCAGCGACGACCAGGGCCGCGTTGCCCTGCCCTCGGCTAGGGGGCTGGCAGCGGAACGCCAACCCACCGTCTATGTGGCGGAAAAGGCGGGCGACCTGAGCTTCCTGCCCTATGACCGCTCGGACCGGCATCTGAAGATGTCCCGCTTTGACGTGGGCGGGGTGCGGGACCGGCCGGATAGCTTAAGCGCCTACCTCTTTTCCGACCGGGG
Source organism: uncultured Chromatiaceae bacterium (assembly GCA_964538875.1). Lineage (GTDB taxonomy): Bacteria > Pseudomonadota > Gammaproteobacteria > Chromatiales > Chromatiaceae > CAZIHO01. Next base: position 53,716 of record CAZIHO010000006.1, on the reverse strand, counting down.
CATTTACCGGCCCGGCGACCCGGTGCATTTCGGCCTGATCCTGCGCCGCCAGGATTGGGGGAACCTGCCCGCCGGCCTGCCCCTTAAGGCGGTGCTGCGGGACCCGGCCAACCAAGAGGTACTGTCCAAGACCTTGGCATTCAGCGCCGGGGGTTTCGCCACCCTGGACTGGACCAGCAACCCCCAGGGCCGCACCGGCACCTATCGCCTGGAACTGCTAGTGACGGACCAGCAATCCACCAGCCTGGGTTCCACCAGCATCCGGGTCGAGGAATTTCAACCGGACCGGCTCCAGGTCAAGACCGAGATCCTGGGCGCGCCCGCGCTAGGCTGGCTGCACCCGGACGGTGCCAAGGCCAAGGTGACAGTGCGTAACCTGTTCGGCACCCCCGCCGCCGGCGGTCAGACCAAGCTGGAATGGGTGGCCAAGCCCTGGTCCGGGCAGGTGCCCGGCTTCGGCGGTTTCCGCTTCCGCAGCGATACCGGCAGCTTACCCCACCTGCCCCGGGACCTGGGGGAAGCGGTCACCAACGACCAGGGGGAAGCCATCTACGACCTGGCCCTGGGCGACCTGGCGGAACCCCTGTATGAACTGGTGCTGGCCGGTGAGGGCTTTGAAAAGGCCTCCGGCCGCTCAGTGGTGGGCATGGCCTCCACCCTGGTGTCCCGGCATCCCTATCTGCTCGGTCACGCCGCCGACGGCGACTTGGATTACATCGCCAAGGACAGCCAGCGCCAGCTCAAGCTGCTGGCCCTAGGGCCGGACTTGCAGCCCCAGGATCCGGGCCCGGTCCGGGTGGAACGGCATGAGACCCGCTACGTCTCCACCCTGGTCAAACGCCCGGACGGCCTGTTCGCCTATCAATCCACCGAGCGGGACGAGACCGGCGCCAGCGAATACCTGGCCCTGCCCGGCGGCCAAGGGCAACTGACCCTGGCCACGGAGCGGCCGGGCAGTTTCTATCTGGCGTTCAAGAATGCCCAGGGCGAGGAACTGAACCGGGTCTATTACCGGGTGGCGGGCACCGGCAACCTGGCCGGCAATATCGAGCGCAACGCGGAACTGCAACTGTCCCTCAGCAAGGCGGAATACGCCCCCGGCGAGGAAGTAGAAGTTCAAATCCTGGCCCCCTACCAGGGCGCCGGGCTCATCAGCATCGAGCAGGACCGGGTTATCGCCAGTCAGTGGATCAAAACGGATAGCACTGCGTCCACCCACCGCATCCGGCTGCCGGCCGGGATCAAGGGTGGGGCCTACCTGTCGGTGGCGTTCGTGCGCGCCATGGACTCGCCGGAAATTTTCATGAGCCCCCTGAGCTACGGCCTGGTCTATTTCTCCATATCGCGCCAGGAGTTCACCCAGAAAGTGACCCTGGAACTGCCGGAAAGAGTTCAGTCCGGCGCCGATTTGGAGGTCCGCTACCGGGTCCAGGAACCCACCCAGTTACTGGTGTTCGCGGTGGACGAGGGTATCCTGCAATTCGCCCGTTACCGGGATCCCAAACCCCTGGATTTCTTCTTTCGCAAACGGGCCCTGCAAATCCGGACCCATCAAATCTTAGATCTGATCCTGCCGGATCATGCCCTGGCCCGCAAACTGTCCAAACCCGGCGGGGACGAGGACGCCAACGGCGCGGGTAAGTATAAAAATCCCTTCGCCCGCAAGCACAAACCACCCCTGGCGTTCTGGTCCGGCCTGATCGACGCCACCCCCGGCGAGCACAGCCTGTCCATTCCGGTGCCGGATTATTTCAACGGCAGCATCCGGGTGCTGGCGGTGGCGGTCAATTCGGCCAAAATGGCAACCTCCAGTGGCCGGGTGGTGGCCCGCAATCCGTTCGTGATTCAGGTCCAGCAGCCCTACGCGGTGGCGCCTGGGGATGAATTTGAAATGGGCGTGCTGGTCGCCAACACCACCGGTGACCCAGGCGTCCAGGACTTGGAAGTGTCCGCCATCGCCGGGCCGGGCTTGGAACTCAGCTCCGCCGATCCCCAACATCTGGCGCTGGGACCGGGTCAGGACGCCAGGGTGCGCTTCCGCGCCCGGGCCCTGGAGCGCCTGGGGCCAGTGGAGGTCAGCTATCAGGTCCGGAGCGCCAACCACCAGGCTCAACTCAAGGAGCAAATGTCGGTGCGGCCGGCCCAGCCCCTGCTCACCACCTTGCAAAATGGCGTGTTGCGCATCGTCGCCCAACAGGCCGGCCAGGGGGCGGACATCCAGCGCAGCCGGGATCTGTACCCAGAGCAGGCCCATGCGGATCTGTCCCTGTCCATTACCCCGAGCGCCTATCTACGGGGCATCATCCAGTATCTAAAAACCTACCCCTACGCTTGCCTGGAACAGCAGGTCAGCCAAGCCTTCCCGGCGCTGGTGCTGGGCGCCAACCCGGAATTAGGGCTGTCGGCGGCGGACGTGGCGCTCTATCTGGAAAAAACCCTACGCGGACTGCAAGTGCGCCAAAAGCACGATGGCAGTTTCGCCTATTGGAACGTCACCGGCCCCTCCATGCCCTTTTATTCCATGTACGCCACCCATCTGCTGCTGGAAGCCCGCCAAGCGGGCCACAAGATCCCCGACGAACTGCTGCAACGGGCGCTGGCCTACGCGGACGACTTCAGCCAGCAGACCCATTATGAGTGGGAGGAACACCGGGCCCAGGCCTATGCCCTGTACCTGCTGGCCCGTTCCGGTAAGAGTGTCGGACCCCGCCTCAAGGCGTTCGACGCCGAACTGGCCCGCCAGTGGGGCCAGGGCGGAGTGCGGGCCTACTGGACCCGGTTCTTCCTGGGCGCTGCCTTCAAGATCCAGCACCTGGACCAGGACGCGGAGCGGCTGTTCGGCGAATTCCAGCGGGAATGGCAGAGTAGCGGCCATCTGCCCCTGGCGTTGCAGGGGGACGTGGCGGCCATCAGCCAATACCTGTACCTGGCCAACCAGCATTTCCCGGAGCTGATCGACGCCCAGGATCCCAAGTTCGGCGAGTTTCTGTACGAACTGGCCCAGGATCTGGTGAAACGGCGGGTCAATTCCTTCAGCGGCTCCCTGGCGGCGCTGGGACTGGGCAGCCTCTGGCAGCGCTTCGGCGCGGACGGCGGCCAGGGCTTTCAATTGCTGGCGGGCCAACCGCCGGCGGCTGTGGCGCTGAGCGGGCAAACCGTCAAGCGGGCGGAGTTGGCGCCTGATACCGGCACCCTGCACCTGACCGGCGCCGGCACCTGGAATCTCTATTACCAGCTCACCGAGCAGGGTTACGACCGGCACGCGCCCAGCACGCCCATCAACCAGGGTCTCACCCTGTCCCGGCAACTGCTGGATGACGCCGGCCAGCCCACCCAGGATCTAAACCTGCGGGACAAGCTGCGGGTACGCTTGGCCCTGCACCCGGACCAGCCGATTCAGGATCTGGCGCTGGTGATGCTGATCCCCGGCGGCTTTGAAATCGACCTAAGCGATGAGGGCCTGGGCCGGCGTCAATCCCTGCCCATCGAGGGTAAAACCTTGTGGGAGCCGGAGCACATCGAGGTCCAGGAGGACCGGGTACTGATGTTCGGCAACCTGAGCGGCGGCGAGCGCTACTTCGAGTTCCGCCTCAAGCCCCTCAACGCCGGCACTTACCAAGTGCCGCCGGTGCTGGCGGAAGGCATGTACGACACCCGCATCCTGCATCGGGGTCTGGCGGAGCGCATTCAGGTCCATGAGTAGGCGCCGCCGCTGGATCGGGGCTGGACTGGGGCTGACCGGCGCCCTGGTGCTGATCCTGGCCGTCTGGCCAACCAACTGGGGTCCGCGCCCCCTGCTGGTCAATCCGGCCAACGGTTCCCAGGCGGTCACCGACCGGAATGGCCGCCTGCTGCGGCTCAGCCTGACCAGCGACGATAAATACCGGCTCTGGACGCCCTTGGAGCAGATGCCGGACGCCCTGATCCAGGCGACCCTGGACTATGAGGACCGCTGGTTCCATTGGCATCCGGGCGTCAATCCCCAGGCCCTGCTGCGGGCCGCCTGGACCACCTTCGTCAGTCGCGAGCGTCCCATGGGCGGCTCCACCCTGACCATGCAACTGGCCCGGCTGCGCTGGCAACTCAAGACCCGGCACCTGTCCGGCAAGCTGGACCAAATCGGCCACGCCCTCTGGCTGGAACGCCATTTCAGCAAGCGGGACATCCTGGAGGCTTACCTCAACCTGGCCCCCTACGGCGCCAACATCGAAGGCGCCGGGGCGGCGGCCTGGGTCTATTTCCACCAACCCCTGGCACGTCTGACCCCGGACCAGGCCCGCGCCCTAGCCCTGATTCCCCAAAATCCCAGCGCCCGGGCCCCCCTCACCGACGCCGGCCGCGGGCGCTTGCGCCAAGCCTGGCGTAACGTCCATGGGGACGATGGGGGCTTCGAGCGGGTCGAGTTTCACACCCGCCAGGAACTACCCCTCGCTGCCCCCCACTTCAGCGAACGGGTGCGGGAACTGGACAGCCGCCAACCGGTCCTGGCCACCAGCCTGGACCTCAACCTGCAACGCCTGGCCGAGGACCTGGTGCGCGCCTATCTGCGCCCCTACCAGTCCCAAGGCGTGACCAATGCCAGTTTGTTGGTGGCGCGGGCGTCCAGCATGGAAGTGCTGGCCTATGTTGGCTCCGCCCAATACCAAGCCCCGGACCTCCAGGGTTACATCAACGGCCTCAAGGCGCGCCGTTCCACCGGCTCCCTGCTCAAGCCCTTCATCTACGGCTTGGCGCTGGAACAGGGGCTCATCACCCCGGATACCCTGCTCAAGGATACGCCCCTGCGGGTCGGCCACTATCAGCCGGAGAACTTTGAGGGCGCCTTCCTCGGTCCCCTGTCCGCCAGCGACGCCCTGGTACGCAGCCGCAACATCCCGGCCATCGCCCTGCTCCAACAACTGCGCCCCGGTCTCTATCCCTTGCTGCAACGGGCGGACGCGGATCTGCGCCAATCCGAGGCCGGCTATGGCCTCACCCTGGCGGTGGGCGGCGCGGAAATGAGCATGGAACAATTGCTGGCCCTGTATGGCAGCCTGGCCAACGGCGGTCTGTACCGGCCGTCGCGCTGGTTTCCCGCCGCCGGGCAGCCCGAGGGCCGGCGCCTGCTGACCCCGGAAGCCAGCTACCTGATTCGCAAGATGCTGGAAACCAACCCGGCCCCCCAACGGGCCTTCGGCGCCCGGGGCTTTAACCAAGAGGCGCCGACCGCCTGGAAAACCGGCACCTCGTCCGGGCTCAGGGACGCCTGGGCCATCGGCCTGCGCGGTGACTTTCTGGTGGGCGTCTGGCTCGGCAACTTCGACGGCTCCGCCAATGCCCTGCTGGTGGGACGGGAACTGGCGGGGCCCCTGCTATTCAATGTCCTGGACGCCCTGGGTCCGGCACCCGCCACCGAGTCCCCGCCTCCGGCGGGACTCAAGCAAATCGACATCTGTCCCCTGTCGGGCGCGCCCCGCTCGCCCTGGTGTCCCCATGGCAAGCGAGGGTGGATCATCCCCGGCGTTTCACCCCTGGCGACTTGCGCCATCCACCGGCGCTTCCTGGTGGATCCCAGCACCGGTCTGCGCCTGTGCCGGGGCGACTCTGGCCCGGCAGAAGCCAAGGTGGCGGAATTCTGGGACAGCGACCTGCTGGAGCAATACCGGCTGGCCGGGATACGCCGCGACCCGCCGCCGCCCTATGCCCATCCCTGCGAAGACCTGGCCGGCGGCGACCTGGGCGCCCACCCGCCCACCATCGTCTCCCCCCAACCCGGCGTCGATTACCCGGTGCGCCCGGACGCGGATAACCGGGTCCAATTCAGCGCCGTCAGCGCTGGCGGCCGCCACCGCCTGTTTTGGTTCCTGGACGACACCCTGATCGGCGAAGGCCAAAGCCTATCCTGGCCCGCCACACCGGGCCGCCACCTGGTGCGGGTGGTGGATGAACAGGGGCAATCCGCCGCCACGGCGCTGGTGGCCAAGGCGGTGGACTAGTCAATGACATCAGCCCGCCATTGCCTTCATGGGGTCGCGACTTCGGACACAAAGCGCGAGTCCAACAAATAGTAATGCAGATCTCGCGTTTCTCCTGGTGGGGGATTTATCCTCCCCATCGAACCGACAAATTCAACCAGTAAAGGCTGATTTGGCTTAACGACCAATGGGACGGATATTTGCTTAGGCCGGTCCATTAGCATGGTCGAAACCTTTTCTTCACCTGCAGCCACCTCAACCGCGCCTGCTTTGCTTGACGCCGCATCGAACAACAGCCGGCCCCGCCATTCCTGGGGTCCGGAGTATCGAACCTCGGCTTGGCTGAACTGTTTTAACCACCGGAAGGACCGCCCCTGTGCAGTTGTCTCCTGCGCATACATACCATCCTTCCAAACCAGCCAGGGCACATCCAAATAGGCCAGGCTCTGATCGTGGAAGCGGCTTTCTCCAAGCTCTGTCTTTAATCGATCCGACGGACCTGAAATATCCAGCACCAGATAGCGTTGGCTGGCATTGGGCAGAAAATCCTCGGCACCAGCCTCCATTAGGCCTCGAATGACTCTTTCACCATTATCAGCGAAACCATCCCGATCCACCCAAATGAACCGGAATCCAGACAAGGCGAGCAGCTTTAACGTCTTGCCAGGGTTCCCAAGGTCCAGATTGGCTAGCCAACTCGCGTGCCGATGCGAGAAGGATGGCCAACTCCAACTCAGCTTGGTCGACCAAATGAAGGGTCTAGCATGGTCATAGGGCAACATACGCTGCATTCCCCCATCCGGAGGAAACCCGGTCAAGGGTAATTGGAACACCGACGCGGGTGCCGTAATCTTGGACTCCAGTAATTGCACCAGTTCCCGGTCGCGCCGTGCTGCCTCCTCATCCCCTGGGCGCCGGCTAACCAATTTCTCGGCGTCAAGGCCCTGGTCATATAGACTAAAGGAACAGACACCAAGGAAAGTTACCCAGACCAACCCCTTAGTGAACCCACCGCGCACCCTGGCCAGCCAGGAACTAAGCAATAACCCGACCGCCGCAATCGCAAAAAAGCCCAAATAGACTGATAATCGATTGTAAGCACGGAAATCCGGCACTATTTGATTAATGATTGCCCCTAATCCTCCGACGGTCCCCAATAGAAAAGTAAAGAGGGCGAGCGAGGCAATACTGACGATAGGGCTCGTCAGATTTTCCCTATTCCTGACCAAGCCCAGGGAATAGATCAGCACGATCAGCAAGCCCATTGCTGCCACTGGGCCTAGCCGAGCAAAGACATTTTCATTCTCATTTGGGAACTTTACTGCCGCATCGGACCGGCCCCACAGGTCAAAGCCAGGGACCTGATTTTCCTTGTGGGGCGCCACTAACTTTCTAAGCTTGAACGCATAAACTTCTGCTTCCTGAGCGGATTTATATTCAATATTTGGCGGCTTGCCTTGCTGGTGCCAACTCAGAAAACTTGGGGCCAGGTTAACGCCAGATACCAATACCAATACGACAATGGCTAGAAAAGATTCGCGCAGCACCCGGTTAGAACGGGTTGTCGCATACCCTATCAAACCGGCGAACGCGAAAAGCAGCACGGCATAATAGCTAAAATAAAGATAACTAAGCCCCTGTCCGATGATCCCCATATAGCCAAATACCTTGACCCACTTTTCCTGCGGGTGCACACATCCCTGGGCAAAATAGATGGCGAGACAGCCAAGCGCCGGAACCCAATAATAAACCAGCGAAATATGCGCCGTATTGCGCATAAATGCCGAGGGAAAGAATGCATACACCACCCCGAGTACATAGGCCACTCCAGGGGCAACCCCAATGAGCCGCAGAGCCATTGCAGCAGACCAGGTGGTAAAGAAGAAAGTCAATAGCCAGAAGAGATTAAGAACCATGCCGGGCTCAGGGAAAACCCATCCAATCAACTTCATGACCAGCCAATCAACGTTGGTGATGGATGGGAAGGCCACGGCACTTAGCGAAAACGGCGCCGACAATTGCGGAACCTGGTAGGCCCATCCGTTTGACAGGATCCCCTTTACCGGCACCAAAAACCAAAGGGTGTCGCCCCAATAATTAAATGGCACACGCAAGTCCGCTGCGCCAAGTCTCAGTAAATAGACCAAAAGAAGAAAAACAGCGATACTTGAGCCAAGAAACAGCAAGGTTCCTGGTACGCTCAGTCTAAGCTTCATCCGTATTGATCCCCTTGTTGGGCCGCGCTGAACCTACCAGCATTTGATTGAAAATCACAAGAGCAGGCCGTACCCAGTTGCAACCTGTCTTGCTCCGGGCACTGAATGCCGGGCCGGGTCAATTGAATATTGCGAGTATCGGTGGCCGTTTCTTCCGGGCGAATCATTCGCGCGACCGGCCGATACCAACAAAACCCCAGATGATCGGGCTATCGAAGGGGGCATACTCGATGCTCTGACCGGCCGGTCCGAAGCCTGGTTGGGCGATAGCCATGGGCGGCCTGTGCTCCCCACTACTCGGAGGCCGGCTTTGGCCTGCATCCTTGGGGTAAAGCGGCTGGATCGCGGCTACCCAAACAGACCCTGGCGTCACAGCCTCTAGTTCACCCAGCAATCGGTCGCGCCCCGACATCCTGTTCTGCATCGCATACGGCAAGTCAGAACAACCGGCATGCACCGTCAAATGGCCATCTGCTTGCAATGGGCGAATTTTCGCATACACCCACTGACGTGGAGCCCTCCAAGGGTGAATAAATCGGCGCGTCCTTGGGTACCAGGTACAGGCCGGCTGCCAAAAGGTGTTCGATTATGCAGTGAGGGCCGGTGACGGAGTGAAGGGAGAAACGGTTAACGGGTTGCGTTGCGGGGCCAGCCCGGACGCACATTGAGCTGCATAGGACCGCCACGACTCCGCCGGCGCGGTGTGCTCACACAGGCTTGGCCGTAGCCGGTCGCCCCACCCAAGGTCGGCCCGATCCGGATCAGCGAGTTGCAGAACTGAGAGGAGTCTAGGGACCGTCTGCTCAGCCCCTGGGGGGGGGCTGGCCGGCGGTCACCCTGAGTTGGACCCAGGCTGCCAGGCCTAGGTCCTGGACATCCAGCCCCCCTTGACTCAGCCTGTTAGGCTAGCACTGGCCGCATCCACTCATGCGGAAAACCCTCGGGCACAGATGCCCCCGTCGAGATCAGTCTGCATTAGGGCCATCGCCCCAGCCCAATTAGACCGAGATAGGAAATATTTTATTGCTACTTAATGCCATAACCAGTAGTTTTTGCTGCTGGCTTCCATACCCTTAGGCTCCTTCAATCAACCTGTGAGGTGCTCCATGCCCAGGCAAACCCTCGCTATCCTGGTGTCCCGCGCCGCTGGGTTTGCACCCCAGGCTGGGGCTTGAACACCTACGGCCAACTGGGCAACGGCGCCACCACCGATTCCAACCTGCCGGTGGCGGTCAATGCCAGCGGACTGCTGCGTGGCAGGAACGTCAGCCAACTCGCCTGCGTTGGCGCGCGGCCCGCCTGGCCAGCGTCGATCAGGGGCTGGCGGGCCTCACCGGAAGTGGACTGGTCCTTTACACCGCCAATCTGTCCAACTGGGCGTCCATTCCCGGCATCTTGGCTCAGTTGGTCGCCGGCGACTTCGACGCCGATGGCCAGCCGGAGTTGGCCGGCCTCACCAGCGCGGGTCAGGTGTTCTACAGCACCAACCTGGCTACTTGGACCCAGATTCCGGGCACCCTCGCCCAACTGATCCTGCTCCAGTAGCAAGCGGCGGGGTTCGCCCCGCGGGAGTGCTCCGGGCCAAACAGGTATCCCTTGGCCGAGGGCGGTCGGCACGCCTGGCAGGCCAAGCCGCTTCCGGGGCAGCCGCCCAAGCTGGACAGGGAGTAGCGCTGGTGGCAGGAGACCTTGCCGGCGATCCTTGCTGAGGCCAAGCGCATGGGGGCAAGGATCCGGTTTGCCGGCCAGGCCCTGTTGCCCTCGGACGACCACCCGGGTACCACTGGGCCGCCGATAGGTTGCACCCTGGTGGTCAAGCAAACGGGGTAACACTTACCGGTGGATAGGTTGCGGCCGTGGCGGCCCAATTCATTTCATGATCCATGAGGGCTTCGCCTCCTCACCCTGGCAACTCGCCCCTGGTATCACTCCGGCTGAATCCGTCCGGCTGGCATCGGGTCAAGGGCGCCTGAGTTTGCTTACCCTGCCGTTGTTTGCCAGGATAGCGCCTAACCCATCAGACCCTGACCCTTTTTCCTAACCGGATGCGCTCCCTTTGACTTGGAATCCGTTGTTAACCGGCAACGCCATCGCGGTGTTCGGCTGCTTTACCTGGGCCTATCGGCGTTTTTTTCGCCGGCCGCTAGGGGTGCCGACCGGGCTCAGATGGTTGAATTTATGCCCACTGATTGCCCTGGAGAGCCATTTGGCCAGGCCCTTGCCTGGGGGGATGGCCGTTACTGGTGCTGGGGTTCCAAGGCCTGGCCTTGAGCCTCTGGACCTGGACGCTGGCCACCGCTTGGCGGGGGCCAGGGAGCCTGTCGGGCTCCCACCGGCCGGCTCCCACCCCTGAAATGGCCATGACCTCGCGGCGTCCTGACATTGATGCCCTGCGGGTGCTGGCCTGTTACCTGCTGTTTCCGTTTCACGCCGGCCGGGTGTTCGACGACCAGTTCTATCACCTCAAGGCCCTGGCTCCGGTTGCCGAACTCAGTTGGCTAACGGCCTTCCTGCATTGCTGGCACATGCCGCTATTCTTTTTCGTGGCCGGCTGGGCGGCGGCGGGAATGCTGACCCAGCGCGGCCCAGGAGCCTTCCTGAGGGACCGGGCCTGGCGCCTGCTACCGCCCCTGCTGTTAGGTATTCTGGTGGCGGTGCCTCTCATCAAATACGTGGAACTGAGCCAGGGGATCGACCTCAAATCCTGTGGACCCGCCGCCGCCGGCTGGTTCCAAGAATCCTTCTGGACCCACTACATCCGGTTTTTTTCCCACCTGCGCCGGTTCAGTTGGAGCCATCTCTGGTTCCTGGTCTATCTGCTGCTCTACACCCTGCTGCTGCTCCCCCTGTTGCTGCGCATCAATAGGACCCCGGTCCAGCAAGGGGGCGGTTGGACTTGGCTCACCGCGCCCTTGCTGGGCCTGGGCCTGGTGGAACTGGTGCTGCGGCCCTGGTTCGGGGACTACCCGAATCTGTACCGGGACTGGGCCAATCACCTGAGCTTCTGCCAGTTTTTCCTCCTGGGCGCCCTGGCCGCCCGTCATCCCGGCTTCGACCTGGCCCTGACCCGCCAGGGTCCCTGGCTGGGACTGGCCGGTGTCCTGGCCGGCGTCTGGGTGGCCTCCGGCTGGGGCCCCCTGGAAGCGCGGCTGTTGGTACGGCCCCTGGCGGCCTGGGGCTGCGTGGCGGGACTGTATGGCCTGTTCCGCCACCGGGTGCCAGCCTCGCCGCGTCTGCTGGGCCTGGCCGATGCCAGCATTGCCATCTATGTATTGCATCACCCCATTTTGGTGCTGGTGGCGGCCTGGGTTCTCACCCTGCCGGTGGGACCGTGGCTGGGGTTCGTCCTCATCGCCCTGCTCGCTTGGGGACTGACTCAAGGCGTGTACGGCGTCTTGGTGCAACGACAGCCCTGGGTGCGGCGCGCCCTGGGCATGAATCCCAACCCGCGAGTGCCCTGATACCGGCGAGTCACGCCTGCTCCAACCAGTTGCCCAATTCCATTGACGCTAGTTCGATGAAGGCCCGCACTTTGGCCGGCACAAAGGATTGGCGGGGATAGAGGAGTTGGATCGGGTCCGCCTTGGCCTGCCAGCCGGGCAACAGCCGCACCAGCCGGCCCTCGTCCCAGTCTTGGCGGCACAGGTAGATGGGCAACAGGGCGACCCCTTCGCCGGCGAGGGTCATGGCCCGGAGCACGCCGACATCATTGACCAGCACCTCGCCCGGCAAGGGCACCCGGACGCTGGCGTGGGAACTGCTTAGGGTCCAAGTAGCCCGGCCCAACGGCGTGAATTGCAGGCAGCAATGCTGGTCTAACTGCTCGGGCGCATCGAGGCGCGGCCTGGAGGCCAGGTAGGCTGGACTGGCGAATGGCACCCAACGGGCGATGCCCAGGTTCTTGGCGATCAGGGTCGAATCCTGCAACTCGCCGGTCCGGATAGCGACATCCAGCCCTTCGGCGACCAGATCGGCATAGGTATTCAGCAGCGCCAGTTCCACCCGGACCTTGGGGTACTGGCGCCGCATCTGGTGCATGATCCGGCCCAGGATGGCATCCCCCAGATCCGCCGGCGCCGTCACCCGCAGCAGACCGCTGGGCTCCCCGGCCGCTTCAGTAACTGCCGCCTCCGCGTCCAGCAATTTCGCCAGCCCGGCCGCCGCGTGTTGGTAATAGAGTTCGCCAGCATCGGTCAGGGCCAAACGGCGGGTGGTACGGCGGATCAGGGTGACGCCGAGGCGCTTCTCCAGACGGGCGACCCGGGTGCTGACTGTCGAAGTCGGCACGCCGAGTAGACGGGCCGCCGCGCTGAAACCGCCGGCCTGGATCACCTTGACCAGTACCGCTGCTTCGTTCAGGTCCATTGTTCATCTCAATGAAAAGTCTTTTGGTATTTAACCATCTAGTCCGGATCACCGGTTCCCGTTAGAGTGGAACCATCAACCTATGGAGAAAACTCATGAAGAAACTAGCCTTCATCAAACGCCCGAACGGCAACCATTGGGTCGGCGACGGCTTTCCGGTCAAGAGCATCTTTTCCTATGGCGACATCGCCGAGGAAATGTCCCCCTTCCTGCTGATGGACTACGCAGGACCGGCCAACTTTCCGCCCACCAGCCGCAAGTTGGGGGTCGGACAGCACCCCCATCGGGGCTTCGAGACGGTGACCATCGTCCACGAAGGCGGCGTGTCCCACCGGGACTCTTCCGGCGGTGGCGGCACCATCGGCCCCGGCGACGTGCAATGGATGACGGCCGCCGCTGGTCTGCTCCATGAGGAGTACCACAGCCCGGAATTCGCTGCCCGGGGCGGCGCCTTCGAGATGATCCAGTTGTGGGTCAACCTGCCGGCCAAGGACAAGATGGGTCCCCCCGGCTACCAAGGCATCACCGCCGACCAGATTCCCGAGGTCGAGGTGCCCGAGGCGGCCGGCCTGGTGCGCGTCATCGCTGGCCAATACGGGGGCGCCCAGGGTCCGGCCCGCACCTTCACGCCGATGAACGTCTGGGACGTTCATCTGAAGGCCAGTCACCAGGTAGCGTTCGATCTGCCGGAGGGGCACACCACCGCCCTGTTCCTGACCAGCGGCGCCATTCGCATCGGCGGCCAGCAAGCGCGGGCCACCGATCTGGCGGTGATGGAACGGGATGGCCGCCGCCTGGAGTTCGAGGTGCTGGAAGACACCCGGCTATTGCTGCTCAACGGGGCGCCCCTCAATGAGCCGATCGTGGGCCAGGGACCCTTCGTGATGAATACCCAGCAGGAAATCGTGCAGGCGTTCAAGGACTTCAACAGCGGCCGGTTTGGCCAGATCGGTCAATAGGAGTCGGCGCGGCAGCGCGTTTGGGCGGCTGCCGCGCCTGACCGCCTACCGGCTAGGCCACCCGGCGCAGGTGCAAGGGGCCTGGCCGGTTGGCCTTGCGCAGACGCAGGCTGAACCGTTAGAAACCCAATGCCGCCTGGAGCCAGCCTCGGGGCGGCTCCAGGGTCAGGCCTAATCCTCCAAATCCCGCAAATCCGCGTCCAAGCGCTGGGCGGCCATGTTGATGTCTTGCCGGTCCGCACGCAATAACTGGGGCAGTTCGGTTACTTCAATCTGAAAGGCAATACGCTCCCCTTCCGGGCTGTAGTAATCCAACACCCAAACCCCGGCGTAGGCGGTTTCCCACACCTGGGTCGGTCCCAGGGCGTCTACGGTGGCCCGCACTTCCCCTTGGCCCAGGGCGCCTAACAGGCGTTCTTGGTCGCCAGGGCTAAAGGGGATGGAGCGCAGATCCAGGATGGTGGGCTCGCCGGTGCTGGCCAGCCTTTCCATGGCGTGGCGGATCTCGTGCAGGATGGGCAGGGCGTTGTGGCGCGAACCCGAGGCTTTGGACCCGGCGCGGACCGGGATTTGATCCAGTGTTGGCATGGGGAGTGAGCTGCGGTGGCCGATGGTGACCTTCAATGCTAACAGGCGCAAGGAGGCCGCCCAGGGGATCAACCCGGCCGCCTAGCACAAATGCGAAGAAATTCCGCCCCGGCAGCCTGGCGGCGCCGGCCAACTCCGCCGCCGTGCTAAATTTATTAGTCTGTCGGGCTGATGACCGGCCCTTAACCTGCCCCGAGATTTATGCCCATGTGTTTAGGTATCCCCATGCAAATCAAGGAGATCCAGGGTTTCACGGCGCGCTGTGAAGCCAAGGGCGTAGAACGGGACGTGAGTCTGTTCATGCTCCAGCACGAAGAATTGCAACTGGACGATTTCGTGGTGGTGCATTTGGGTTACGCCATCCAAAAAATCACCCCCCAAGAAGCCCGCTCCACCTGGGAGTTGTTCGATGAGATTCTGGCTGCCCAGGAGCAGCCCCAGGATGCATGAACTGTCCCTGTGCCAGGCCCTGCTGGACCAGGCGGAAGCCATCGCCCGCCGGGAAGGGGCGATCCGGGTGGACTTGATCCGGCTGCGGGTCGGGCCGCTAGCGGGCGTGGTGGCAGAACTGCTGGCCACCGCCTTTGAACTGGCCCGCGCCGGCACCCTGGCCGCCGAGGCCGGGTTGGTCATCGAGGAATTGCCGGTGCGGGTACGCTGCTCCAGTTGCGGCGCGGAAACCGGCGCCACCCCCAACCGGCTGCTGTGTGGCCAGTGCGGCGACTTTCGCACCCGGTTGATCTCCGGCGACGAGCTGGTACTGGCCAGCCTGGAATTGACCTTGGCGGACCCCGCCCCACCCGAAGGAAACGAGCCATGTGCGACACCTGCGGCTGCCTGATAACGGACGCCAACCGGCATCTGCTGGAGGACGAGGAGCCCCATGCCCCAGTCCATGATCCGGGCCATAGCCACCCCCACGACCCGGCCCACCATCAGCCGGGTGGCGGCCGCGCCACCGTCCAGGTGCTGCAAAACCTGCTCGACGCCAACGACCAGCAAGCGGCTCACAACCGGGAGCATTTCGACCAATACGGAGTGCTGGCCCTGAATCTGATGTCGTCGCCGGGCAGCGGCAAGACCAGTCTGCTGGAGGCCACCCTGGACGCACTCCAGGGCGAGATGCGCATCGCCGTCATCGAGGGGGACCTGGAAACCGAGAACGACGCGCAACGCATCCGCGCCCGGGGGGTGCCCGCGTTGCAGATCACCACCGGCACCGCCTGCCACCTGGACGCCCACATGATCCACCGGGCGCTCCACGAGCTGGCCCTGGAAGGGCTGGACCTGCTGTTCATCGAAAATGTCGGCAATCTGGTGTGCCCGGCCAGCTTCGACCTGGGCCAGCATCTGAACCTGGCCTTGCTGTCCGTCACCGAAGGGGACGACAAACCCAGCAAATACCCGGTGATGTTCCGGGCCGCCGACCTAGTACTGGTCACCAAAACCGACCTGCTGCCCCACCTGGACGACTTTGAAGTCGGCCGGGCCGAGTCCAACTTGCGCGCCCTGGCCAGCCGGGCGCCCCTGCTGGCCCTATCCGCCCGGCGCGGCCCAGGCCTGGAGGCCTGGCTCACCTGGCTGCGCGGACAGGTGGCGTTTCAACGGGCGCGCCGTCAACCCCAGGCCGCCAAGTGAGCCTTAGCGCCCGGGACTGGCTGGCCCGCATCCGGGGTCTGCCCCTGCCGGGGCGGGTGCGGATCATGAACGTGTGCGGCGGCCATGAGCGGTCCATCACCCTGGCCGGCCTGAGGTCCGCCCTGCCGGACGCCATTGAGCTGATCCCCGGCCCTGGCTGCCCGGTGTGCGTCTGTCCCGAGGAGGACATTTATCAGGCCATTCAACTGGCCTTGAGCGGCAACCTGACCCTGGCCGCGTTCGGCGACATGCTGCGGGTGCCGGTCAACGTCCCCAAGGGTGAACCCCGCAGCCTGGACCAGGCCCACGCCGCCGGCGCCGACGTGCGGCCGGTGGCCTCGCCCCTAGAAGTGCTGGATCTAGCGCGCCGGGACCCCCAACGGCCGCTGGTGTTTTTCGCTGCCGGATTCGAGACCAGCACCGCGCCGGTGGCGTCCCTGCTGGCTCAGGGCGTACCGGACAACCTCTCGATCCTGCTGTCCGGCCGCCTGACCTGGCCGGCGGTGGCCATGCTGTTGAACTCCGGCAAGCCGGGCTTCGACGCCCTGGTGGCGCCTGGCCACGTCGCCACCGTGATGGGACCCGAAGAATGGGAATTCGTGCCAAAGCAGCACGGCATTCCGACCGCCATCGCCGGCTTCACGCCTGAGAGCCTGCTGGCCGCCTTTTACTCGGTGCTGCGGCAACTGTTGGACCAGCGCCCGTTCCTGGATAACTGCTATCCCGAGGTGGTGCGCCCCGGCGGTAACCCCACTGCCCGCGCCCAATTGGCCCAGGCCCTAGAGGTAGTGGACGCCAACTGGCGGGGCATCGGCATCATCCCCGGCTCCGGCTTCGCCCTGCGGGACCCTTATACCGCCCAGGACGCCCGGCGCCGGTTTCCCGATCAGCAACAGCGGGCGCGCCGCCACGCCGGACAAATGCCCCCGGGCTGTGATTGCGCCCAGGTGGTGCTGGGGCGGCTCTACCCGGACCAGTGCCGCCTGTACGGCACCGCCTGCACGCCCCGCCAGCCGGTGGGACCCTGCATGGTGTCCGACGAGGGGGCCTGCCGTATCTGGTGGTCCGGTGGCGTGCGCCGGCCTAGGGGGGAGGCAGCGGACTAGCCATCCTGGGATGGCAATGGCGCGCGGCGCACCCTGCAAGGCAAAACCTTCCGGGGCCGGCCATGCCTACCGGGCTGCGTCCAACTGGCCCAGCATCCGCTTGGCTTCCTGTCCTACCGGGTTGTCCGCGCCCAGCTCGACCGCTTTTTTCAGGGCCAGGGAGGCGGCGTCCCGGTCAGTCTGCAATTGCACGAAGCCCAGGGTCAGCCAGATGCGCTGGAAGCTGGGGTCCTTGCTGGAGCCCTGGGTCAGAATGCGGACCGCTTCCACCGAATTACCGCTGTAATGCAGGGCCAAGCCCAGGCCATTGTGGATGTCCACGTCGTCCGGCTTGAGTTGCAACGCTTGGCGGTAGTAGCGAATCGCCTCCCCATATTGGCGCGCCGCCAGGCGGTCATCCCCCGCTTGAGCGAGCAGGATGGGATCCTTTTCCAGCACGGACTCAGGAATGGCGCTGTCGGTGGGGACCGCTGGTGGCGCCTTGGCGGCGGGCCGGGGCGTGCCCCCGTGACCGGCGGGAACCGGCGCCGGGGCGGTCACCAGGGGATGACGCTGGTAATAATCCCGGGTCAAGGCAAACACGGCAAAGCCGTAGAACACCTGGATCAGGGCGACGATCAACCATTGCAGGGGGGAAAGCTTGGGCATGGGGCGGGTCCCTAATACACGCTGGGACCCGGCAAGCTACCCGAACCAGTGGGCGGGCACAAGAGAGGGCCGTGGGAGTCTGACCCAATCCTGGCCCGCCGGGGCTCGATCAGAAAGTTTTGCCGACGCTGAACACCAGGGCGCCGCCGCACTTGAAGGGATCTAAACAATCCTGATCCTCATCCAGGTCCTGGGTATCGACGTAGCTCAGCGCCAAATCCAGTCCAAATAGGGGCTTGGTCACGCCGATGCTCCAATCCTGGTAATCCTTGAGCCCTTCAAAGCGGTTCCAGCCGTAATGCACATTGACCGCGAAGTCTTCCGGCAGGGGCACCTTGACGCTCAGGTCGTAATACCAGGAATCCCCGGTACCAAACCAATCCGGGCTGTAATTGATGGTGAATTTGGGCTGCGCCACCTTGAAGTCATAGGACCCGCCGATATGAAACTCATTGGTGTTGTTGGCGCTGACGTCCGTATTCGGATAGTTGTAGCGAATCCAGCCCAGATCCACACCCAGGGCATCCCAACTGGGCGTCCAACTGATGAAGGTATCCAGTTCCACATTGGCATCGGCGTACCCGGAGCTATCCACGTTGGAACCCCAGACGCCCGCATTCAGGCTGGCTGGCACATAGGTATAGGTGAGTCCCCCCTGGACCGCCGGGCCCTCCCCGGTCTGGCTGATGCCCCGGAAGCGATAGTCGCTAGTCAGGGTTAGGGAACCACTGAGCAGGTGGGGAGATTCGCTGGCCGGTGCCTCCGCAGCCAGGAGGGGATGGGCCAGGCCGGCGCCAAGGGCGACGGCCAGAGCTAGATAGGTGCGCTTCATGATGGGACAACCTCCGTAGTAAATAAACCGGACATCGGCTGGGGGTCCGTCGCGCGCCTGGCCACCGGATCAACCGGCAATCCCGGCCGTCGCGCCCACACCGTTCAGCAAGACCCAACAAAATACGTGCCAGGTCGCCCAAGGCGCTGTTTCACGGGGGGTTGGCCCCGCCCGCGACGCTGTTAGGGATTCTCTAATGCCCTCAATTGGTGCAACAAGCCAGTCCGAGGCGCGGGCGCCGACCCCTTATAATGCACTCCTGAATTCTAGTACTCGAAGGCCCCGCGACCATGATCGACCCCCGCCATCTCGACGAACTGTCCCAGCGCCTGGCCGCCGGTCTACCGGCTGGCCTGCAACTGTTGCGCTCGGACCTGGAGCGCAACTTTCGCGCCTTGCTAGAGGCGGGACTCAGCCGTCTGGACTTGGTGACCCGGGAGGAATTAGACGTGCAGCAGGCGGTGTTGCTCCGCACCCGGCAACGGCTGGAACAGATGGAAGCCCGGGTGGCCGAGTTGGAGCGGGCGGCGGGCATCCAGCGGCCCCAGGCGGACCAAGCCCGGACCGACTGATCGAACATCAACCCAGGATGGACTCAGGTGAGCCTCGCCACCCTCTATAGCCGGGCCGGCGTGGGCGTGGACGCGCCCCTGGTCACGGTGGAAGTGCATTTGGGCGGCGGACTGCCGTCCCTGTCCATCGTGGGCCTGCCGGAACTGGCGGTGAAGGAGAGCAAGGACCGGGTGCGGGGCGCCCTGCTTACCGCTCAATTCGAATTCCCGCCTAAACGCATCACCATCAACCTGGCACCGGCGGATCTACCCAAGGAGGGGGGACGCTTCGATCTGGCGGTGGCCCTGGGCATCCTGGGGGCATCCGGCCAGGTGCAAGGCCAACAACTGCGGGACTATGAATTCATCGGCGAATTGGCCCTGTCCGGGGAATTACGTCCGGTGCGGGGCGTATTGCCGGTGGCCCTGGCGGCCCGGGCGGCGGGCCGACGCCTGCTGGTGCCCACAGAAAACGCCCCTGAGGCGGCCTTGATCGCAGACCTGGAAGTGCTCCCGGCCCGCCATTTACTGGAAGTGTGCGCCCACCTGAACGGCACTACGCCGCTGGCGCCCTTTCCGGGTCCGCCGGCCCGCCGGGACGGAGACGGTTACCCGGACCTGGCGGACGTGCGGGGCCAGCGCCACGCCAAACGCGCCCTGGAAATCGCTGCGGCGGGCGGCCATAGCCTGCTGATGGTAGGTCCGCCGGGCACCGGCAAATCTATGTTGGCCAGTCGCCTGCCCGGCATCCTGCCGTCCATGACCGACGCTGAGGCCCTGGAGGCAGCGGCGGTGCTGTCGGTCAGCGAGGTGGGGTTCGACCCGCGCCGTTGGGGCCAACGGCCGTTTCGCAGCCCCCATCACACCGCGTCCGGTGTAGCTCTGGTGGGCGGCGGCGGCAACCCCCGGCCCGGCGAAATTTCCCTGGCCCATCAGGGTGTGCTGTTTCTGGACGAGTTGCCGGAATTCGACCGCAGGGTGCTGGAGGTGCTGCGGGAGCCCCTGGAATCCGGACGGATCACCATTTCCCGGGCGGCCCGCCAGGCGGAGTTTCCGTCCCGCTTCCAGTTGATCGCCGCTATGAACCCCTGCCCCTGCGGCTACCTGGGGGACCCGGTGGGCCGCTGCCGCTGCACCGGCGACCAGGTGGCCCGTTACCGGGGCCGCATTTCCGGACCCCTGCTGGACCGCATCGACATGCACCTGGAGGTGCCGCGCCTGGCCGCCGAGGAATTGAGCGCACCCACCAACCTGGACGCCGAATCCAGCGCCCTGGTGCGGCAACGGGTGGAGCAGGCCCGGCGGCGCCAACTGGACCGGTCCGGCCTGCCCAATCAGGCCCTCGGCAACCGGGAGTTGGAGCGGGTCTGTGTGTTGGACGAACCGGGCCGCCGGCTCATGGAGCAGGCGTTACGCAAGCTGGGGCTATCGGCGCGGGCCTTCCACCGGGTGTTGAAGTTGGCCCGCAGCATCGCCGATCTGGCGGGGCTGGAGCAGATTCAAGCCGCCCACCTCAGCGAGGCCATCGGCTACCGGCGCTTGGACCGGGGCGCGCCCTAGGACCCAATCAGCCGCTCCGCGCCACCAGCGGATAACCGAGGGCTTGGATCTCCGCCACTAGCAGGGCCAGGGCCGGTTGCAGCGCCGCCTCCACCCGGGGTGATAACTCCAGACCCAGGGACAGGTCCTCGGGAACCACGCCGATCAGCACCACATGGGCCGGCGTTTCCCCCAGTAACGCCAGGCTCGCCAGCAGGTCCGCCAGGCCCAGTTGGTGGGGCGACAACTTAGTCCGAAACAGGGCCGGCAATTCGGCGCCGGGCACCCGTAGAATGGTGCCCGGCGGCTCCGCCGAGCGCAGCGCGTCACACAGGATCAGGGCATCCTGGCCGGCGATACGATGCAGCAACTCCATGCCGGCGGTGCCACCGTCGAGCACCTCCACCTGGTCCGGCACTGAGTAGCGTTCCAGGAACCGCTCCACCAGGCGCACCCCGAGGCCTTCGTCCCGCAACAAAATGTTGCCCAATCCCAATACCAGCAGGCCCATGGCGCAACTTCCTAGGTGGGGCTCAAGGTAGGCTGGGCCAGGACCGTTGCCGCACCTGGCCCAATCGGATCACAGGTGATAGGCGGGACTCAGTTCCCGCACCGCCTCCACCAGCGCCGCCGTGTGGGCGGGGTCCACGTCCGGCGGAATACCGTGCCCCAGATTGAACACCTGGCCCGGCCCGGCGCCGTAACTGGCCAGCACCCGCGCCACCTCGGCCCGGATCCGCTCCGGCCCGGCGTACAGGACGCAGGGGTCCAGGTTGCCCTGCAACGCCACCCGGTCGCCGACCCGGCGGCGGGCATCGCCCAGATCCAGGGTCCAGTCGATGCCGAGTCCGTCGCAGCCGGTGTCCGCCATGGCTTCCAGCCATTGGCCGCCGCCCTTGGTGAACAAAATCACCGGCACCCGCCGCCCGTCCCGCTCCCGGATCAATCCGGCAACGATGCGGGCCATGTAGGCGAGGGAAAACTCCTGGTAGCCACTGGGCGTCAGCACACCGCCCCAGGTATCGAAAATCATCAGGGCTTGGGCGCCGGCCATCACCTGGGCATTCAGGTACTGGGTCACAGCATCGGCGGTCTTGCCTAACAACAAATGGGCCAGCTCCGGCTGGTCATAGATCAATCCCTTGACGCGACTGAAGTTTTTACTGGAGCCCCCCTCCACCATGTAGGTCGCCAGGGTCCAGGGACTGCCGGAAAAGCCGATCAGGGGCACCCGGCCGTCCAGTTCCCGGCGAATCAGGCGCACGGCATCCATGACATAGCCCAACTCCTGTTCCGGGTCCGGCACCCCCAGGGCGCGAATGGCGCTCCCATCCTGCACTGGCCGCTGGAACCGGGGACCCTCACCCTCAGTAAAATAAAGCCCCAGGCCCATGGCATCCGGCACCGTCAGAATGTCGGAGAATAGGATGGCGGCATCCAAGGGGAAACGGTCCAGGGGTTGCAGGGTGACTTCGCAGGCCAATTCCGGCGCTTGGCAAAGCCGCATGAAGTTACCGGCCCGGGTCCGGGTGGCCCGGTATTCCGGCAGGTAGCGCCCCGCTTGGCGCATTAACCACAGGGGCGTGCGGTCCACCGGCTGGCGGAGCAGGGCGCGCAAGAAGCGATCATTTTTTAACAAAGCCACGACAGGGAAAGCCTCGATAAAGGGAAGAACAACCGGGCAGACTCCGGCGCAGACTGAATTCTAACTCCGGAGGCGCTGCCCCGGCCGGGCAACGGCCAAGTTTTTGCTCCGGCGGCTGGACAGACCTGGTAGCGGCGGTCCACTCCGGCCGGGATCTTGTTAAAGTGCGGCGGAAAAACGGGCGCCGCCGTGCGGGGTGAACCCCCAGCGCCGGTCCGGCTGTTTTCGAGACCATGGGAGCGGTTGCCGGGCAGCGCTGAATCGTGGGAAAGTGCGCCAATCGGCTGCTAATGGAAAGGTAACGGGATGTCCATCCAATTCGACGGAACTCAATTGCACTCGGCGCGGATTCTGATCGTGGACGATCAGAGAACCAATGTGCTGCTATTGCAAAAAATCCTGCAAGCGGATGGCTACGCCAACGTGGTTGGCATCACGGATCCCACCCAGGTTCGGCTGCTGCACCAGGCCAATCCGTTCGACATCATTTTGCTGGACATCCGTATGCCGCTCCTGGATGGCTTCGGCGTCATGGCCCAATTGCTGGAAGCGGCAGACGACGATTATGTGCCGGTACTGGTCCTAACCGCCGAGACCGACGAGGACACCCGCCTCCGCTCCCTGCGCAGCGGGGCCCGGGATTTCGTCACCAAGCCCTTCAACCGGCTGGAAGTTCTCAACCGGATCCGCAACATGCTGGAGGTGCGCCTGCTGCACAACCGGCTTAGGGAACAAAACGAATTGCTGGAACAGCGGGTGCGGGAGCGTACCCAGGAACTCAACGACACCCGTCTGGAAATCATTCGGCGCCTGGGCCGGGCGGCGGAATACCGGGACAATGAAACTGGCCTGCACATTATCCGCATCAGTTTTTTTACCAAGTATCTGGCCCTGCACCTGGGACTCCCGGAAGCCAGGGCAGAACTCATCTTCAACGCCAGTCCCATGCACGACATTGGTAAGTTGGGTATTCCGGACCGGGTGCTGCTGAAACCGGGGCGCCTGAATGCCGAGGAATGGGAGATCATGCAGCAACATTCTCAAATCGGGGCCAACATTCTGTCCGGACATGGGTCGGAATTGCTGCAACAGGCAGCCAGCATCGCCCTGTGTCACCATGAGAAATGGGATGGCAACGGCTATCCACGCGGTCTCAAAGGAGAAGACATTCCCCTGGAGGCGCGCATCGTGGCGGTAGCGGACGTATTCGACGCCCTGACCAGCATTAGGCCCTACAAAAAATCCTGGCCCCTGGAGGACGCGGTGGCGGAAATGCGGCGTCTGTCCGGCAGCCATTTCGAGCCCCGTATCCTGGAGCGCTTCCTAACCATCCTGCCGGACGTCATGAAGGTGATGGCCCGCTATGCCGAACCTGCTTAGGCTACGGGGCCGGGAGACAGAGCAGGCCATCGAGGCGGCGGTCAAGGCGGAGCGGGTGCGCCTGCTGTACCAGCAGTTGCCCATGTCTCTGGCCCTGTCGGTGGCGGTCATGCCCCTGATCGCCCTCATGCTGTGGAAGATCTTGCCGGAACCCTTGGTGATCTTCTGGATGGCCGCGATTGCCCTGGTCACCCTGGGACGGGCGCTGATTCTAACCCGGTTCCGGAGCATCCCGGACGATGCCCGCCACCACTCCCGCTGGCTGCTGCCGCACCTGATCGGCACCGGCCTGGCGGGACTGACGACCGGCACCGCGGGTCTCATTACCCTGGCGCAGGGGGACGGGACCACCCTCAGCTTTGTGCTGGTGGTGTTCGCCGGTCTGGGCGCCGGCGCCCTGTCCACTAACGGCGCCAGCCTGGCCACCACCAACCTGTATCTGGGCAGTCTGGTAATACCCACTGGAGTGGGCCTCCTGTTCGAACCGGCCCTCTGGCAACGCCTGCTGGGCATACTCGCTCTGATATTCCTGTTGGGATCGTCCCTCGCCGCCCGCCGCTACAACCGGGTGTTGGTGGAGTCCCTCTGGACCCGCTTCCGCAAGCACAGCCTATATCGGCAGATGGTGCGCGCCAATCACCTGGCCCGGGAAACCGCCAAGGCGTTACAGGAACAGATCGTTCAGCGGGAACAGGTAGAGCGCCATCTGGGCGCGGTGGCGGAACGGTGGCAAAAGGCCAACTTGGCGCTGCAAGGGGAAATCGAGGAGCGGGCGCGCAACGAATTGCTGGTAGCCCAACAGGCGATCAGTATCCTGGAGGGTGAGGAACGCATGGGGGCGGTGGTGGAAAACGCCTTCGACGCCATCATCACCTGTGCGGCGGACGGCACCATTCTGTCCACCAATCCCGCCGCCCAAACCCTGTTCGCCGCCGGGCGGCAAGCTCTGGATAAGCGCCGGCTCCAGGAGTTGGTTCCCAATCTGGACGAGCTGGCCACCACCCACCAGGTTGTGGAGCTCCAGGGACTGCGCCTGGACGGTCGCGGCGTGCCCCTGGCGCTGTCCGTGAACGCCATGCGCGTGGGCCGGGAAGTTCAATTCGTCTGTATCCTGCGGGACGAAACCCAATCCCAGTTGTCCCGGCGCGCCCTGATCGACGCCAAGAATGCCGCCGAGGCGGCCAACCGGGCCAAGTCCGAATTTCTATCGGCCATGAGCCACGAGTTGCGTACGCCCCTCAACGCCATCCTGGGATTTGCCCAGTTGCTCCAGACCGATCCCATGGATCCCCTCTCCCCCGGCCAGCAGGAGAGCCTGGAGCATATTGCCCAGGGCGGCTGGCACCTGCTCAAGCTCATCAACGATATTCTGGATCTGGCCAAGATCGAGGCGGGGCGCATGGAAACCCGGATGGAGGAGGTCCCCCTGGGCGAGGTCATCAAGGAATCCCTGCACCTGGTGGCCGCCGACGCGGAACGCCGCCAGGTGCGGGTGCATGACCGGGCCAGCGACAGTCCCCTGATCCTGCGGGCGGACCGGGTGCGGCTCAAGCAGGTGTTGCTGAATCTGCTGTCCAACGCGGTCAAATACAACTGGCCCCAGGGCGAGGTGTTCCTGGAACAACCGCAACTCCTTGACCAGCGCTGCCGCCTGACCATCACCAATACCGGCGAGGGCCTGACACCGGAGCAGATCGACAAGATTTTCGCGCCCTTTACCCGGGTGGCCAGCAACAAAGAGGAAATTGAGGGCACTGGTATCGGCCTGTCCATCACCCGCAACCTGGTGCACATGATGAACGGGGCAATCGGCGCGGCAAGCGAACCGGGCCAGTGCAGCCAGTTTTGGATTGAACTGCCCCTGGCCGACACCCAGCTAGACACCTACCCAGCCGGCGGCGCCGCGATTCCCGCTGCGCCGGCGGCCGAGCCAGCCGGCAGATGGCGGGTGCTGTACGTGGAGGACAATCCCGCCAACCGGCAACTCATGCAGGGCCTGCTGCGGCGCCACCGCCCCCACATCCAACTCAGTTGCGCGACGGATGGTCCCCTGGGGCTAGAACTGGCGCGCCAAATCCGCCCCCACCTCATCTTGCTGGACATCAGCCTGCCCGGCATGAGCGGCTTCGAGGTACTGGAGAAGCTCCGGGACGATCCCGGTACCCAAGACATCCCCGCCCTCGCCTTGAGCGCCAACGCCATGCCCCAGAACGTGGAAGAGGGCCTAGAGGCGGGCTTTCTCAATTACCTTACCAAGCCCATCGACCTGCATCAGGTACTCAACGCCCTGGACGCCCTGTTGCCCCATCCGGGCCAACAGCAACAGCCAAGGCACGCCCCCCATTGATCCGGTTCATCGCTTGGGGCTGGCCGGACCGGCACCAGACCAAGCCCAGGCTCGGCGGGGGCGTCCGCCGGGCAATGGGCTTATAATCTCGCCCTTTTCCGCAACCCTGCGACGCAGCCCCGATGGACAAAAATTACGACCCCCAAGCCCTGGAACAACGCTGGTATCAAACCTGGGAGAACCAGGGCTGGTTCGCGCCCCGCGCCGGCGCAGATGCCCCCTACTGCATCATGATTCCGCCGCCCAATGTCACCGGCAGCCTGCACATGGGGCATGGGTTCAACAACGCCGTCATGGACAGCCTGATCCGCTATCAGCGGATGCGGGGCCGGCCCACCCTTTGGCAGGCGGGCACCGACCATGCCGGCATCGCCACCCAGATGGTGGTGGAACGTCAGTTGGAAGCCTCCGGCCTGACCCGCCACGACCTGGGCCGGGACGCTTTCATCGAGCGGGTGTGGGCCTGGAAGGGGGAATCCGGCGGCAACATCACCCGCCAATTGCGGCGCCTGGGTTCGTCCCTGGACTGGGCCACGGAACGCTTCACCATGGACGCCGGCCTGTCGGACGCGGTCAAGGAAGTGTTCGTGCGGCTGTACCAGGAAGGGCTCATCTACCGGGGCAAGCGCCTGGTGAATTGGGACCCCAAGCTGCATACGGCGGTGTCGGATCTGGAGGTCATCAGCCAGGAAGAAACCGGCAGCCTCTGGTACATGCGCTATCCCCTGTCCAACGGCACCGGCCATCTGGTGGTAGCCACTACCCGCCCGGAAACCCTGCTGGGCGACTGCGCGGTGGCGGTGCATCCCGGCGACGAGCGCTATCAACACCTGCTGGGGGAACTGGTGGAACTGCCCCTCACCGGCCGGCGTATTCCCATCATCGCCGACGAGCATGTGGACCCGGCGTTCGGTACCGGCTGCGTCAAGATCACTCCGGCCCATGACTTCAACGACTACGGGGTGTGGCTGCGCCACCGGGACGAGAACGCCATCGCGGACCAGCCCCACGGCGGCCTCATCAACGTGTTGACGCCGGACGCGGCGATTCGCGCCAATGCCCCGGACGAAGGCCATCTGCTTCCCCTCGCCTACGTGGGGCTAGACCGCTACGACGCCCGCCGCCACATGGTGGCCGACCTGGACGCCCTGGGTCTGCTGGAAAAAACCCAGGACCACCGGCTCATGGTGCCCCGGGGCGACCGTTCCGGCGCGGTCATCGAGCCCTATCTCACTGACCAGTGGTACGTCAAAATCGAACCCCTGGCCCGGCCCGCCATCGAGGCGGTGGAACAGGGCCGCATCCGCTTCGTGCCGGACAACTGGAAGAACACCTATTTCGAGTGGATGCGCAACATCCAGGACTGGTGCATCAGCCGGCAAATCTGGTGGGGCCACCGCATTCCGGCCTGGTACGACCGGGAGGGCAACATCTACGTGGGCCGCTCGGAACAGGAAGTGCGGGACCAGCATGGCCTGGCCGCCGGTTACCCCCTGGAACAGGATCCGGACGTGCTGGACACCTGGTTCAGCTCCGCTCTTTGGCCCTTCTCCACGCTGGGCTGGCCGGAACAGACCGAACGGCTCCAGCAGTTCTACCCCACCAGCGTGTTGGTCACCGGCTTCGACATCATTTTCTTCTGGGTGGCCCGCATGATTATGATGGGCATCAAGTTCATGGGTGACGTGCCCTTCCGGGAGGTATACATCCATGGCCTGGTGCGGGATTCCCGGGGCGAGAAGATGTCCAAGTCCAAGGGTAACGTGCTGGACCCCATCGACTTGATCGACGGCATTTCCCTGGCGGACCTGCTGGCCAAGCGCACCAGCGGCCTGATGCAGCCCCATCTGGCAGAAAAAATCGCCGAACAGACCCGTAAGGACTTTCCGGACGGCATCCCCGCGTTCGGCACTGACGCCCTACGCTTCACCTTCGCCGCCCTGGCTGCCACCGGCCGGGACATCAACTTCGACATGGGGCGCATCGGCGGTTACCGCAATTTCTGCAACAAGCTATGGAACGCGGCTCGTTATGTGCTGATGAACACGGAAGACCAGTTGGAGCCTGCCTCCCTAGCCGGCAGTATCGGCCAGGAGCTGGCCGCTGGCAGCCTGGAACTGTCCGCCGCCGATCGCTGGATCCGCTCCCAATTGCAAAAGACCATCCGCGCCACCCGCGCCGCCCTGGATACCTATCGCTTCGACCAGGCGGCCCAGTTGCTGCACGCCTTCACCTGGAACCAGTATTGCGACTGGTATCTGGAACTGTCCAAGCCGGTGCTCACCGGCGCCGAGGCCGCAGCCGGAGCCAAGCGGGGCACCCGCCGCACCCTGGTGGAGGTGCTGGAACAGTTGTTGCGCTTGATCCACCCCATCATGCCCTATATCACCGAGGAAATCTGGCAGCGGGTGGCGCCCCTGGCCGGCAAGTCCGGACCCAGCCTGATGCTCCAGTCCTACCCAGAAGCGGACGACTGCCTATTGGACCCGGACGCCGAGGCGGAGATGGAGTGGGTCCAGCAGGTCATTCTCGGCATTCGTAAGATCAAGGGCGAGATGAATATCCCGCCGGGTCGCCCGGTGCCCCTGCTGATCGCCAACGCCGGACCCCAGGACCGGACTTGGGCCCAGGCGGCCCGGCCGTACCTGGATTTCCTGGCCCGTACCCAGTCGGTGGAGATTCTGGAACCCGGCGCGCCGGTGCCCGAATCCGCCATCGCCCTGGTGGGGGACGCCCAACTGCTGATCCCCCTGGCCAACCTGATCGACAAGGACGCGGAACTCAAGCGTCTGGACAAGGAAACCGGTCGCCTGCGGGCGGACCAGGAGCGGGTGGCCGGAAAACTGGCCAACCCCAATTTCGCGGACAAGGCTCCGGAGGCGGTGGTACGCAAGGAACGGGAGCGGCTGGCAGAACTGGCCGCCGCCCTGGCGCATCTGGAAGAACAGATCGACAAAATCCGCCGCATGTAACCCAACCCGGACGCCGGGGAGGACCCGCGGCGCCCGGAATCAGACAGGCTCCATACCCACGGGGGAAGCGGATGGCACTAACAGACTCCAGGCCAGGTCGCCTTGCGCGGACCCTGACTAACCGCCGGGGCGCCGGGCCAACGGCATCCCCCCCCCTGGCGGCGCGGCGATGACTCCAGCCTCCGGCGGGCTGAATCTGCCCTTGGTCATCCTGGATGACCCAGGTGAGGACTGGCAGGGCCGGGCGCCCCAACTCAAGCGGATCGGCATCCGTCGCATCGAGCGTCTAAATCATCGGGAGCAACTGACCCAGTTTCTCGATACCCATTCCGCCGCCGCCCTGGTTCTGGACCCGGACTGGCTCCTACCGGCCAGTTCCACGACGGTCGCCGACCTGCTCGCCGCCTATCCGGACCTGCCCCTCATCCTGGTCACGGCCAGGGGCAGCGTGAACCAGGCGGTGGAGTGCCTGCGCCAGGGGGTGTGCGATTATCTGGTCAAACCCCTGGAACCCCATCGGCTGCTCGCCGCCCTGCGGCGGGCCCTGGAATGGCGCCAGCAACGGCGGTTATTGGGGGAAATATCCGCTCATTCAAAGCACGAACTGGCCCACCCGGACGCGTTTTCTACCATTGTCGCCCTCAATGAGCAGATGCGGGCCCTGTTTCGCTACACCGAGGCGGTGGCCCGCTCGCCGGAGCCGGTGCTGATCTCCGGCGAAACCGGCGTCGGCAAGGAATTGCTGTCGGAAGCGGTGCACCGCCTGAGCGGCCGCAATGGGCGCTTCGTGGCCCTGAACGCCGCCGGGCTGGACGACAACCTGTTCTCGGACACCCTGTTCGGCCACCGGCGGGGTGCCTTCACCGGCGCCGCCGACGCCCGGGAAGGCCTGGTGGCCCAGGCGGCCGGCGGCACCCTGTTCCTGGACGAAATCGGTGATTTGGAAATAGCCTCCCAGGTCAAGCTGCTGCGGCTGTTGCAAGAGCAGGCCTATTTCCCGCTGGGCTCCGACGTGCAGCGCCATAGCGACGTGCGCGTGGTCTGCGCCACCAACCGGGACCTGACCCAGCGGATGCAGGAGGGCGGATTCCGGGCCGACCTGTATTACCGGCTGTCGGTGCATCACATTCGCATCCCGCCCCTACGGGACCGCAAGGATGACATCCCGGCGTTGGTGGCCCATTTTTTGGAAGAAGCGGGACGCGCCCTGGACAAGGACCCGCCGGCCGTGCCCTCGGAACTTCATGCCTTGCTAGGCGCCTACCATTTTCCCGGCAACGTGCGGGAACTGCGGGCCATGGTGATGGACGCCATGGCGGTCCACGGCGGCGGCCAGATGCTGTCCCTGGAACGGTTTCGGCACACCATCCGCGATCAGGCCCCCAGCCGGCGCCCAGACCCGGCCGGTCAGCGCCTGATCCAACTGCTGGGGCGCTTTCCCACCCTGCGCGAGGCAGTCGATGAACTCATCCTGGAAGCCATGGCCCAAGCCGGCGGCAACCAGGGAACCGCCGCCACCCTGCTGGGCATTTCCCGTCCGGCACTCAATCGCCGCCTGGCCCTGCGGCGGCGCATGGACGCCTAGGGCCTGGCCGGCCCGGCGCGTCCCCTCGCCGTACCCCGCTTCCCTCCGGTCTAGGCCGGCCCCATCGGCGGGCTAAGCCACCTGTTTAGCAACTAAAAAGAATACTATTCCATTTTTAACCTCCGCAAGGGTCCATCCCGGCCCGGCTTCGCCCTTTGCCCGGCAAGCGGAGCCATCTCACTGGTCGGCGCCAGCAACCAAAGGGTGGGCTGTTCAATATTGAGTTTATGTCCATTATTGCACAGCCTCCTATGCTCATTGTTTTATATGACGTTTTTATTAAAAATGGATTGCTGTTCTTTTATTGTTACCGTCTTGTTGCACCCCGTCAATTTGGGTAGATGGTCTATCTTATTATTTTTAATGGCTTTTTCTTGATACAGGCCTGGCACGAATCCTGACATATAATGTCCCGTCAAGGCTGACCGAAACCCCAATCGGCAACCGACGACGCTTTGTCCTAAAGAAAAATCCAGCATCACACGGGGGATGGCTAATGGATCCGACCTTGTTTTATCTCGCCACCGCAGCAGTGGTGATTATTCTTATTTTTGACTATACGAACGGTTTTCACGACGCTTCCAACATCATTGCTCCGGTCATCGCGTCCCGGGCCATGACGCCGGTGCAGGCGGTGGTGATCGTGGCGACCTTCGAGTTTCTTGGGCCGTTGCTTGGCGGTACTGCGGTGGCCAACACCATCGGCAAATTCGTGGACGTGAGTTCACTGAACAATCTGGTATCCATGGCCATCGTGCTGTCCGGCATCGTGGGGGCCATCGTCTGGAACCTGGGCACCTGGTGGTTCGGCATTCCCTCCTCCTCGTCCCATGCCCTGGTTGGGGGCTTGGCGGCGGCGGTGGTCGCGGCGGCCGGCCCCTCCTACGTGGTGTGGGGCTTCCATGAACTGGCCACCACCGGCCATTTCACCGGCGTCACCAAGGTGCTCCTGTCCCTGATCCTCTCGCCCCTCATCGGCTTCTGGGCCGGCTTCTTCGTGCATAGACTGATGGGCACCCTGCTCATGGTGGCCAACGCCAAGCCGTCCACCAATATCTACCTGCGCAAGATTCAGTTTGTCACCTCCGCCGCCCTGGCCTTTTCCCACGGCGCCAACGATGCCCAGAAAAGCATGGGCGTGGTGACTCTGGTACTGGTGTTGGGGGGCTTCATCACCGAGTTCGTGGTGCCCTTCTGGGTGGTGCTCGCCTGCGCCATCTCCATTACCCTGGGTATTCTGTCCGGCGGCTGGCGCATCGTGCGCACCATCGGCTTCGGCATCTACAAGGTACGCCCCCTCCATGCCCTGGATACCCAGCTCACCTCCGGCGCCGTGATCCTGACCGCGTCGATCCTGGGCGCCCCGGTGTCCACCACCCACGTGGTGAGTTCATCCATCATGGGTATCGGCGCGTCCGAACGGCCCAAGGCGGTGCGTTGGGCTAAGGCCAAGGAAATCATCAGCACCTGGATCATCACCATCCCGGGCGCGGGCATCGTGTCAGTCTTGACCTATTTCCTGATCCACCTGTTCTCCGGCGGCCGGATCTAGGGCGGGACCCAGACCATCCCGCCATTGCGAACCCATTCGACGAAAACCCTGAACCATCATTCGAGGAAAACCACATGAGCGGCAGCAGCAATCCTAATTCCCTGTCCAATCGGCTCCTGAGCCGGGTGTTCCCCCGGGTCCCCAACTTCTACGGCCTCATCGACAAGCAGTGCGACCTGGCGGACCGGGCCATGCAGGCCTTCGTGGGCTTCATGCAGGACGGCAGCGAGGCCAACGCCCTCCGCATCCGGGAAATGGAACACGAGGGTGACGCCCTCAAGGCCGAGCACATGAGCGTGCTGAACCAGGCTTTCGCCACCCCCATGGACCGGGAAGATATTTACCGGGCCATCACCACCATCGACCATGTCATCAACTACGCCAAGACTTCGGTGCGGGAGATGGAACTGTTGCGCATCCAGCCGGACAACTTCATGCTGGAACTGGCCCAGGCCCTGCAGCAAGGCATGACTTCCCTGCGCACCGGCTATGGCAAGCTGTCCACCAACCCAGCCAGCGCCGAGGAAGACGCCCAAGCGGTGCGCAAGGCCGAGCGGAACACGGAAAAGGTCTACCGGCGCGCCCTGTCTGAGTTGTTCGACGAGGAAGTCCACATCAACAAGATCCTGGAAGGCGCCGAACCCGAACAGCATATGAAGGAAGTGCTGAGCCTGGTCATGTCCACCTTCAAACGCCGCGAGATCTACCGGCATCTGTCCAACGCGGGCGACCGCCTGGCCCGCGCCGGTGAAGTTCTGCACGACATCGTGGTCAAAATCTCCTAGGAGATCCCCGGTCCGGGGCGCCTGAGCCATCTTGCGCCCCGGACCGGACACCATGGGAACTTCAGCCTCATCAGGCCGCAGCGGACGCAAGAATCCGCTCAAAAAATTGGCCCGCCCTCCCTTGACCATTGGAGCGGACGCCGGTCTCAAGGCATTGATCGATGCCTTGCTGAACGCGGGCGTGTCGCGCCATCTGTATGTCGTGGATCCCCAGGGCCGCCTGTGCGGCAGTGTGTCCGTATTGGCGCTGCTGGAACAGATGTCCCTGAACCCGGGGCTGGGCAACGGCAAACCTGGCCGTCAACCGGATCCCAACCAACGGGTACGGGTGCGGGACATCATGGACTTGCGGCCCCGTTACGCGACCCGCGACACCCCCTTGGCGGAGGCGATCCAGATCATGGTGCGCGAGCGCCTGACCGAACTGCCGGTGGTGGACCGGCATCTGCGGCTGACCGGCGAGGTCCGGGCCCTGGACCTGCTGCGCAATCAAAACCCGCCGGAAGTGCCGCCTCCCCGCCCAGAACCCGACCCCGCCGCACCTGCGGACGAGGACCCATCCTCCAAGTAGCCCCTGACCTGGACTGGCCAGTCAGCTTGGCAAGTCGCCGTGCTTGCCGCTATAGTCCTTCGGGATTGGCCGATCCTGAAACTCCCACGGCCCGAACGGCAACAGACTGGTCAACATGAATCAACGTACCCCCTTGTATCTAGAACATGTTGGCTTGGGAGCCCGCTTAGTGCCCTTCGCCGGCTGGGACATGCCCCTGCATTACGGTTCCCAGCTCCAGGAGCACCACGGGGTGCGCCAGACGGCGGGCGTGTTCGACGTATCCCACATGGTGATAGTCGACATTAGCGGAGACGGCGCCCGGGACTTTCTGCGCCGGCTACTGGCCAACGACGTAGCTCGGCTACGGACCCCTGGCAAGGCCCTCTATTCCTGCATGCTGACTCCCCAGGGCGGCGTGGTGGACGACCTGATCGCCTATTTTCTGCCGCCCCAGGGCTATCGCCTGGTGGTCAACGCCGGCACCGCCGCCAAAGACCTGGCCTGGATGGAAGCGCAGGCCGACGGCTTCCCGGTCCAGATCAGGCCCCGGCGGGATTTGGCCATGCTGGCGATCCAGGGTCCCCAAGCCCGCGACCTGGCATTGCCCCTGTTGCCGGCTGAATTGGGAGAACTGGCCCTGGGCCTGGACCCCTTCTTCGGTGCCCAGGCGGGTGATTGGCTGGCGGCCCGCACCGGCTATACCGGCGAGGACGGGCTGGAAATCATGTTGCCGGCGGACCAGGCGCCCAGCCTGTGGCGGGGCCTGCTGGCAGCGGGGGTACTGCCCTGCGGCCTGGGCGCCCGGGATAGTCTGCGCCTGGAAGCGGGCATGTGCCTGTATGGCTCGGACATGGACGAAACCACCACGCCCCTGGAGTCCGGCCTGGCCTGGACGCTGGCCTGGGACCCGGCGGAGCGGGACTTTCTGGGCCGTGGCGCACTGCAAGCCCAGCGGGAACAGGGGAGCTGGCGCAAGCTGGTGGGCCTGATACTGGATGGCAAGGGCATCCTGCGGGGTCATCAGGTCCTGTGGCAAGGAGAGCGCCAGGTGGGGGAAATCACCTCCGGCGGCTATTCCCCGACCCTGGATCGTTCCATCGCCCTGGCGCGGGTCGATGCCGACCCGGGCACCGGCTGGGAAGTGGACATTCGCGGACGGCGCTGGCCGGTGCGGCAGGTACGCCCGCCCTTCGTTCGTCATGGCAAGGTCTGTATCGAACCATAAATCCTTGGGCGCCCGCATCGCGGCGCGCCCCATTGGCAGCTCGGGAGATGAACTATGAGCGACGTACCTGCGGAATTACGCTATACCCGGGACCACGAGTGGGTGCGGGATGAGGGCGGCGGGGTCGCCTCGGTCGGGATCACCGACCATGCCCAGACTCTGCTGGGCGACTTGGTGTTCGTGGAATTACCGGAACTGGGCACCAAGCTGGAAACCGGCGCCGAAAGCGCAGTGGTGGAATCCGTCAAGGCGGCGTCCGATGTCTATAGCCCGGTGACCGGCAAGGTGGTGGAAGTCAACGAGCAACTGGCGGACAGTCCGGAACTTATCAATCAGTCTCCCTACGGGGACGGTTGGATTTACAAGGTACGCCTGTCGGACCCGGATGAACTGGACGAGATGATGGACGCAGCGGCCTACCGGGAATTCCTAGCTTCCGAGGCGAACTGACTCCATGCCTTTCATTCCGCACACGGACTCGGAAGTCCGGGAGATGTTGGCCAGCATCGGCGCGGCTGGGATCGAGGACCTGTTCCGGGAAATCCCGGCGGGATTACGTTGCCCTGAGCTGAGCGAACTGCCCGCCGGCCTGCCGGAAATGGAAGTCGCCCGGCTGTTAAGCCAGCGGGCGCGGCGGGACGGCCAGCCGGTCAATTTCATCGGCGCCGGTGCCTACGAGCATCACATTCCGGCCGCCGTCTGGCAAATCGCCGCCCGGGGCGAGTTCTACACCGCCTATACGCCCTATCAAGCGGAAGCCAGCCAGGGCACCTTGCAACTGCTGTACGAGTACCAATCCATGATGACGGCCCTGACCGCCATGGAAGTGTCCAACGCGTCCCTGTATGACGGCGCCTCGGCGCTGGCGGAAGCCGTGCTGATGGCGGTGCGCGCCAATCGCAAGTCCCATTCCAAGCGGGTCCTGGTGCCCCGCGCCCTGCATCCCCATTACCGGCGCACGGTTCAGACCATCGTCCGCCATCAGGGCATCGAGTTGGTGGAACTGCCGTTCGACCCGGAGGGCGGCCATACCGACCCGGCCAGCCTGGCGGCCCACGGGGGTCAGGATTGGGCCGCCCTGGTCATTCCCCAACCCAACTTCTTCGGCGTGATCGAGGAAGTGGACGCGCTCACCGACTGGGCCCAGGCCAACCAGATGCTGGTAATCGCCCAGGTCAACCCGGTGGCCCTGGCGCTGCTCAAGCCGCCAGGGGAATGGGGCACCCGGGGCGCCGATATTTGCTGTGGCGAAGGCCAACCGCTGGGTATCCCCCTGTCCTCGGGCGGTCCCTATTTTGGCTTCATGTGTTGCCGGGAGGCCTTGGTCCGGCAAATGCCGGGCCGTATCGTGGGCCGCACCCTGGATCTGGATGGCCGGCCCGGCTACAGCCTGACCCTGCAAGCCCGGGAACAACATATTCGCCGCTCCAAGGCCACGTCCAACATCTGCACCAACCAGGGCTTGATGGTGACGGCGGCGACCATCCACATGGCCCTGCTGGGCGCCGAAGGTTTGGAGCGGGTGGCCAACGCCTGCCATGCCAACACCGCCGCCCTGGTGCAACGCCTATGCACCATCCCCGGCGTAACCCCCCTATTCAACCGGCCGGTTTTTCATGAACAGGCATTGCGTTTGCCCATGCCCGTCGCCGAGGCGACCCGGGCGCTGGCGGCCCATAACCTGTTGGGAGGATACGACCTCGGCGACGCCTATCCCGAGCTGGGCGATGCCCTGCTGGTGTGCGCCACGGAGTGTCGAAGTGAGGAGGATCTCGACCAATATAAGAATAAACTCGCCCGGATCATCGCGGTCCGTCAGGAAGCCCGTTGTCCCGTGCGACCCAAGCTATAAAATTCACCCTTTCAACTATCTTCTTAGGAGTCCAACCATGGCCCAAATCAAACTACAGGGAAACCCCATCAATACGTCCGGCGACCTGCCGGCGGTGGGCCGCGATGCCCCGGATTTCAAGCTGGTGACCAGCAGCCTGGCTGACGTGACCCTGGCCGACTACGCGGGCAAGAAAAAGCTGCTGAACATCGTGCCGAGCCTGGACACCGACGTGTGCGCCACCTCCACCCGCAAGTTCAACGCCTCCTTCGCCAACCGGGATGACGCCGTGGCGCTGGTGATTTCCGCAGATCTGCCGTTTGCCTCCGGCCGCTTTTGCAGCACCGAAGGTCTGAAAAACGTGGTGTCCCTGTCCATGATGCGCTCCAAGGGCTTCGGTAAGGACTACGGCGTGCTGATCTCGGACGGCCCCCTGGCCGGCCTGCTGGCCCGGGCGGTGGTGGTTCTGGATGCCAATAACCGGGTGCTCTACACCCAGTTGGTGCCAGAAATCGTCCAGGAGCCGGATTACGACGCGGCCCTGAAAGCCCTCGGTTAATCACCGCCCGGTCTCCAGCCGCCAAGGCTCCAGGCCTTGTCGAGGCCATGCCGATCGGCGTGGTCTCGGCCATTGAACCAGGTTCCAAGCCCCGGCTAGGGACCCTGCTGTTGCCCCGTCCGGGGCCAGTCCCGCCGGCACCCGAGGTGCATCATGCTGATCCACGAGCATTCCCGGCCTGGCCGCCGCGCTTCCGCCCAGGCGCCGGCCGAGCAGTCCGCCGCCACCGACATCCCGCCCCAACTACGTCGCGCCCGGCGCCCGGCCCTGCCGGAAGTTTCCGAGCTGGACGTGGTACGGCATTACAGCCGCCTGTCCCAGCGGAATTTCTCCGTGGATACCCATTTTTATCCTTTGGGTTCCTGCACCATGAAATACAATCCCCGGGCCTGCCATACGCTGGCGTCCCTGCCGGGGTTTCTCGACCGCCACCCCCTGGCGCCGGACAGCCACGGCCAAGGCATGTTGGCCTGTCTGTACGAGTTGCAGGACATGCTCAAGGCGGTCACCGGTATGGCCGGAGTATCTCTGACGCCGGCCGCCGGTGCCCAGGGCGAATTCGCCGGCGTGGCCATGATTCGCGCCTATCACGAGGATCGGGGCGACACCCAGCGCCGAGAGATTCTGGTCCCGGATGCCGCCCACGGCACCAACCCAGCCACCGCCGCCATGTGCGGCTATCAGGTGCGGGAGATTCCCACCGGACCGGACGGGGATCTGGATTTGGACGCCCTGGACCAGGCCCTGGGTCCCCAAACCGCTGGCATCATGCTGACCAACCCCTCCACCCTGGGGGTGTTCGAGCGCCGCATCCAAGACATCGCCGCCCGGGTGCACCAGGCCGGCGGCCTGCTCTATTACGACGGCGCCAACCTGAACGCCATCCTCGGCCGGGTCCGGCCCGGCGACATGGGCTTCGACGTGGTGCATCTGAACCTGCACAAGACCTTTTCCACCCCCCACGGCGGCGGCGGTCCCGGCGCCGGCCCGGTGGCGGTAAGCACCAAGCTGGAGCCCTATCTGCCCATTCCCTTAGTAGGCCAGGACGGCCCGGACTACCGCTGGCTGACGGAAGCGGACCGGCCCAAGAGCATCGGCCGGCTGTCCGCCTTTTCCGGCAACCTGGGGGTGCTGCTGCGCGCCTATGTGTACGCCCGCCTGTTGGGCGGCGAAGGTCTGCGCCGGGTGGCAGACTATTCCACCCTGAACGCCAATTATTTGCTGCGGCGCTTGACGGACGCAGGTTTCGAGGCGGCCATGCCCAACCGGCTGGCCACCCATGAGTTCATCATCAGCCTGCGGCAAGAAGCCAAGGACTGGGGCGTGCGGGCCATGGACTTCGCCAAGCGGCTGCTGGATTATGGCCACCACGCGCCCACCACCTATTTTCCGCTGCTGGTTCCCGAGTGCCTGCTGATCGAACCCACCGAAACCGAGTCCAAGGAAACCCTGGACTCCTTCGTGGACGCCATGATCCAGATTCGGGACGAAGCCCGCCATCATCCGGAGCGGGTCACCAGCGCTCCCCACGAGTTGCCGGTACGGCGTCTGGACGACGTGCGTGCGGCCCGGGAATTGGACCTGCGCTGGCGGCCCGGCAACCATGACTAAACCGACCGTGCTGGGCTTGCGGCGCATCTGGAACGCCCTTTGGTATTCCATGGCGGGCTTCAAGGCCTGTTTTATCCACGAACAGGCATTCCGGCAAGAAATCTATGCCGCCGTTCCCCTGCTGCCCCTGGGCCTGTGGCTGGGTCAGGACGGCACGGAGCGGGCATTGCTGGTGGGCAGCCTACTCCTGGTGCTGATCGTGGAACTGCTGAATTCCGCCATCGAAGCCCTGGTGGACCGGGTGGGCACCGAACACCACGAACTATCCGGACGGACCAAGGACATCGCCTCGGCCGCCGTGTTCCTCACCATCAGCCTGGCGGTTCTGGTATGGGTCCTGATCCTGGTGCCCCGATCCGGCTAAGCCATCCCTTTCCTTAACCTGCCGGTTGGGGCAAACTGGGCGCCGGTGGGCGCGCGCCGCCAACCCACAACCCCAGCTATCCCTACTCCCGCGAGGTGTCTATCTCCATGAGCGACCATTTTCATCCCGGCGGTTTCATCCCCCTGAACATCGCCATCCTGACCGTTTCGGATACCAGGACTGAAGCCAACGACGGCTCCGGCGCCTGGCTGCGGGACGCAGCGCTGGCCGCCGGCCATCAGGTGGTGGACAAGAAAATCGTCCGGGACGATGTTTATCAATTGCGGGCCCAGATTTCCGCCTGGATCGCGGATCCGGGGGTACAGATCATCATCAGCACCGGCGGCACCGGCATTACCGGCCGGGATAGCACTCCGGAGGCGGTGGCGCCCCTGTTCGACAAGACCATCGAGGGCTTTGGCGAGCTGTTCCGCGCCCTGTCCCGGGATGAAATCGGCGCCTCCACCATCCAGTCCCGGGCGGTGGCCGGGCTCGCCAACGGCACCTTCCTGTTTTGCCTGCCGGGTTCCAGCGGCGCCTGCCGCACCGCCTGGGAGCAAATTCTCAAGGCCCAGTTGGACCACCGCACCGCGCCCTGCAACTTCGCCCAACTGCTGCCCCGGTTGATGGAACGCTAGCATGGCCCACTGTTGCTCAACCGGCCCTGGGCTCCAATCCGTGGAGCAGGCGTTGGAGTTGCTGCTAGCGGCCGCCAAGCCCCTTGCGGTCCCGGAATGGGTGCCGTTGGCTGACGCCCTGGGCCGGGTAGCGGCGGCGCCGGTGGTCAGCCAAGTCCAGGTGCCCCCCTGGGATAACAGTGCCATGGACGGTTACGCGGTGCGGTGTGCCGACTTGACCGCGCCCGGCCAGACCCTGCCCATCTCCCAGCGCATCCCGGCCGGATATGCTGGCGCCCCCCTGGCACCGGGCAGCGCCGCCCGAATCTTTACCGGCGCCCCCATCCCGGCGGGCGCGGACGCGGTGGTCATGCAGGAGGTGTGCGTCCAGGACGGCGACCGGGTACAGCTCCAGGAACTACCCAGCCTGGGCGCGGAAATCCGCCGCGCCGGGGAAGATATCCAGTTGGGCCAAGCGGTGATCGCCGCTGGCACCCGGTTGGCGCCCCAACACCTGGGACTGGCGGCGTCGGTGGGTGCGGCGGCCATCCAGGTCTATCGCCGGCCCCGGGTGGCGGTATTTTCCAGCGGGGATGAATTGGTCCCGCCGGGACAACCCCTGGGACCGGGCCAGATCTACAACTCCAACCAGTACACCCTGGCGGGGCTGATCCAAACCCTGGGCTGCGACCTGATACCCCTGGGCTCGGTGCCAGATAACCTGGCCGCCACCCAGGAAGCCCTGGCCCGGGGTGCCGCCCAGGCGGATCTGGTGCTGGCCTCCGGCGGCGTGTCGGTGGGGGACGAGGATCATGTGCGCCCCGCCGTGGAACGACTCGGCCGCCTGGAGCTGTGGCGCATCGCCATGCGTCCCGGCAAACCCCTGGCATTCGGCCATATCGACGCCACCCCCTTCATCGGCTTCCCCGGCAATCCGGTGTCCGTGTTCGTGGCCTTCTGTCTGTTCGCCCGCCCCTTCCTGCTCAAGCTGCAAGGAGTGGCGAACCCCGGGCCTGCGGTTCAGCGGGGCCGGGCCGCCTTTGACTGGCCCCGGCCCGACCGGCGCCGGGAATACGCCCGTGCCCGCTGGAGCCAGGACGATCAAGGCCAGGGCTGGATCCAGGTGCACCCGAACCGCTCGTCTGGCGTGCTGAGTTCCGTCACCTGGGCGGACGGCTTGGCGGTGCTGCCAGCAGAGCGACCCATTCAGCAGGGCGATCCCCTGGACTTCATCCCCTTCCGGGAGTTACTCGGATGATCCGGATTCTGTATTTTGCCAGCCTGCGGGAACGGCTGGACAGCGGCGGCGAAAGCCTGGAGTTGCCGGCGGGCATTACCCAACTCGGCCAGCTAGCCAGCCTATTGGCGGCACGGGGACCGGTCTGGGCGGACGCCTTCGCCGGCCGCCTACCCCTGATGATGGCGGTCAACCAGTCCGCCGCCCGGCCGGATAGCCCGCTCGGGGATGGAGATGAGGTGGCCTTCTTTCCGCCGGTGACCGGAGGCTGAATGGACAAGATCCTGGTGCAGCCGCAACCCTTCGACCCGGCGGCGGAGGCCCAGGCCCTATGTGCTGGCAATCCCCGGGTGGGCGCCCTGGTCAGCTTCGTGGGCTTGATGCGGGACCAGAATCAGGGCCAGCCGATTCAGGCCATGACCCTGGAACACTATCCTGGCATGACCGAGAAGGCCCTGGCGGACATCCTGGCCCAGGCCCGGCGCCGCTGGGACCTGGAAGGGGCCACCATCATCCATCGAGTGGGCGAACTGCGCCCCGAGGACCCCATCGTATTGGTGGCGGTGGCCAGCCAGCACCGGGGCCAGGCATTTCAGGCCTGTGAATTCATCATGGACTATCTCAAAACCCAGGCGCCGTTTTGGAAGAAGGAGCGCACCGCGACCGGGGAGCGCTGGGTGGACAGCCGGAGCACGGATACCAGCGCGGCGGCCCGCTGGGCGGAACCAGACCCGGCTCCTGACCACAGCCCCAAACCCTAGGGTTGGACCGGGATCCGCCCGGCAGAGGCTGCTAAACTCACCCATTGGCCCACCGCCGATTGGAGACCCACCCGTCCCGCCCCATCACCAGTACCGGGAGCCTGACCCCACCATGCCAAATTCCCAAGATCCGTCCTCCCACCCGCACCACGGCCACGATCTGACCAGCCTGATCGAAGCCATGCAGCGGCTCATGCACAAGATCGGTTCCCTAGCCTGGGCCAGCCGCCTGCATGATGCTGGGCAAAACACCGGTGCCTCCGCCGAAGTCGCCATTGCCGACCGCCTGAGCCACCACTTGGAGCGCACCGCCCAGGATGCGGACCTCTGGTCCACGCTACCCCCCCAGGACGGCAACCTGGAGCCTAGCCAGCGCCGCACGACCCGTCCCATCGCCGAGGGTGTCCCAAGCGGCACCCAGGTGCCGCCGCCGCGACGCACCGCTGCCCCAGCCGCCCAGCCCCGGGTCGGGGAACAATTGCAACGCCGCACCCTGGATTACATCAACAACTCCCTGCGCCTAGCCCGCTATGGCGACAAGGCGGGTGCCAAACTAAACGCGGAGTTAGCGGAAAATGCCATGAAGACGGCGGCCCAGTATCTCCCGGCCGCTGAATTCCACGAATTCCGGCACCGGGTTGAGGAACGGCTACATAACCTGGATGACAATAGCAAGGAGCCCACCGCCTAGACCACTTCGCCCCTGCCAGCACCGCAGGCGCGGCCCCAGCAGGGCACCAGCCCGCGCCGGCTGGGTCCTGGTACCGGGGGGGGCCCGGCGGTTCGCCCCGCACACCGGTACCGAAGCCCCCGCCGGGGCCTAAACGGCCCTAGCGCAGGACGGCAAAATCGGCCCGGCAGCCCTTATCCACCCAGATGCCCCGGCGGTCGTAGCCCCAACTGTAATTGAAGCGGCAGGAGGATTTAGACAGTTGGCGATGGATCTCGACCCGGTCGCGACCGATACGGACGGGGCAGACGGCGCGCCGGTCGCCACCGGACTCGCAGCGAATGATCTGGTCCGGCGCGTAGGCGTAGTCTGGCCGGGGCGGAGGGGGAGCCCGGTAGTCATCCCGGTAGTCGTCCCGACGGTCTTCCCGGTCGTTACTGGCCGCCAGGGCCATGACACCGAGCACGCCAATGGCCACTGCGGCGGCGGCGTCGCTGTGTTCATGGTCGCGATTGTCCTGGTGGCCCTGGTGGGACCCGGTCTGGAATTTGGCGCGGCAACCGTTGCTGACCCAGATGGCGCCCCGCTCGTAACCCCAGGTATCGCCCTCATAGCAGCCCTGGTGGCTGAGCTGAGTTACCAGCCGCACCCCATCCCGGGTATCGGCAGGACAACGATTGGTACGCCCATTCTTGGATTCACACAACAGGGTGTTCGCCTGGGCGGGCGCAGCCGCCGCCAATGCGCCAACCACTAGGACGAGAGCCAGCAGGGACTTAGGCATGGGGTCTATCTCCTTTACATAGCAAGGGGTTAGTTGCCGGACTGGGTAGCGCCGCCGGCCCATTCGCTGGGGCTGAGCAGGCCATCGCCATTGGTATCAGTTTTCTTGAATAGCTTTTCGCTGGAGGCGTTGAAGGCGTCCAGGGTCACGGCACTGGCCTTGGCCGGCCGCGCCGCCTGGTCCTTGACGGCGGGCAGTTCCCTAGCGGTCAATTGGCCATCGTGGTTGCGATCCATTTTGTGGAAGACCTGGAGCATACGGTTGCGATA
The DNA here is from genome assembly GCA_964538875.1 of uncultured Chromatiaceae bacterium. Classification (GTDB taxonomy): domain Bacteria; phylum Pseudomonadota; class Gammaproteobacteria; order Chromatiales; family Chromatiaceae; genus CAZIHO01. The sequence goes on along the minus strand of CAZIHO010000006.1, from coordinate 10,573 downwards.
TTCCTCCCAGGACACCCTGCCGTCCCCATTCACGTCGGCGCTGGCAAAGGTCGGGGGAGCGTTGTCCGGGACGGGTTCGTCGACGGCCAGAGCCGCACCCTGAACCAGCGCAAGGGTGGTTAGCAAGATCATCGGTTTGTTCATTAGCGGATTCCTAGGCTACGGAGGATTGAATGGGTACGCATCCCTGCCGCCGTCAGTCGCACTGAATGCCCCTGGGGCCAGTTTCAGCAGGGGGGATTAAACCACAGACCCGCCAGGGTCGGCGCCCCGGTAGACGCCCTCGCCGGGGACTGCGGGCTGCCACCAGGGCCGCCCCGGCGGCACGGCACCCAATTGCCGGCGGCGGGCATAGAAGTCGATCACCGACAGATTCTGGTTACCGCAAAATTCGTCCTCCACGGTCAGCACCTGGGCCAGGGGACCCAGGTCCAGGTAGCCGGTGGCGACCATGGCGATGAGTTGCTGAAGGGTGTCCGTGTCCCAGTCCCTGGACAGGGTATCCGGGCCCAATTGGGCTGCCACATCGGCGACGAATTCCAGCACGCCGGCATGAATCTGGCCAATCCGGTCGAACTCTAGCTGGCTTTGCCCCGGCGCCTTGAACAGGGGTTGGATGCGTCCCGCCTGGGCCTGGAAGCCCCGTAACTGGCCTTCCGGGGAAGTCAGCACCGCCTCCATCACCAGCCCATATTGATGCACCGGGATGTCGTTGACGAGATCAGAAAATTCCGCGTAGCACCCCCAGCAGCGCCCGCCGTCGGCGACGATCTGGCGGGCGGCGTCATTGGTGGCGAAGTAATAACCGCTCAGGGGCCGCGCCAGGATGCGGCTCAGGGCTTTTTGGATGGTACCCGAGTAGCCGATGTCCACCAGCCCCGCCTCCTGATCGCCCAGGGTCTGACGCCAATAGGCCAGAAACAGCGCCCGGTCCGCTTGGGCGCGGTCCCGGATCAGGGGCAGGCAACGACCCAGGGCGTCCAGGGTCCAGGGCCGGTCATCCGGCAGGGTCAGGCGCCGCCCCAGTTCCTCCGGGGCTAGGTAGCGGGCCAGTTGCTCCTGGTCCAGCCCGAAGCGATGGGCCAGCAGATGGCCCAGAGTGCCGGCGTAATGGGCGCCCAGCAGCAGGTCCAGACCGCCACCCAGGTCGTCCACCGCCGCCAGGCCGATGAAGGTCCGGGAGCAGTAGAGATAAGCGCCGCTCGGCAGCCGGTCCCGGACCTCGGCCAAGGCCGGATGCTCCCGCAACACCCGATAGGCCCGCTCCAACAGCCAGCCTTCCCGGCTGAGAAACGCCAGGGTGGGAATTTGGTCGTCCTGGGCCCGGCATACCAACTTGGCCAGAAAACCCAGTACCAGGGGGCCGATCACCGCGTAGCCGAATTCCTTGGCCGCCGCGAAGGGAATGGCCAGGTCCCGCTCGCCCTGATCCAGCCGTTCGGCGAGGCGATTGGCGATCAGGCCCAGGATGAGTTCATTGCGCCAGGAATAGCGCCGGCGCAGCAGCCGGAACAGGTTCTCGGTACCCGGCAACTGGCCCAGCAGGGCGGCGGGCCGCAGCACATGGACCGGCGCGTGGAAACGGCCATCCACCAAGATCTGGACGTCTGAGCGCTCGTTGTCCCCCACGTGGGCCAACTGTTCCCGGCTCACCCCCTCCCGTTCCAGCACCAGGTCCCACAGCCGGCCCTGGTCCTTGCGCGCGCCGAGGGCGCTGGACACATAGATGGCGTCCAGATCCCCCATACCGTTAGCAGCCAACAGCCGGGCCAGTTGCTCCGGACCCAGGTACATGTCGGATACCGCGATCAGGCGCTTGCCCTGGGCGCGCAGCGCCCGCAAGGCGTCCCGTACCCGGGGACGGGGCCCCAAGCAGCGCTGCTCGGCGGCGATTTCTTCTGCCATGAGGCTCCGCGCCTGGTCCGGCTCCAGCCCCTCGCGCCGGGCCAATTCCTGGTAAATCTCGTCCAGACCCACATCACCGCTGGCCTTGGCCTGGCGCGCCGCCTGCTCCGCCCCCTTGCGCTTGGCGAAAAAGCCGGTCAATTGACCGGCTTCAGCCAACTGCTGGGACAGTTGGTGCAACACGGCGTCCGGATCGGCGAAGGGCCGGATCAGCAGGGTATCGAAAATGTCGAAGGACACCAGGGAGGCATCCTGGGCGCCGGCCAGAATGCGCTCATACAGGGGCACCGCCAGGTATTGGTGTAGATTTTTATGGTTGCGGGTCAGAAAGCGATGCTCGGCACCGGCCGGAATCAGCCGCTGTTCGTAGCCCGCCGCCAAGGCCGCGAACACCAGGCAGCGTTCCAGGGCATGTTGCAGGGTACCGTCGGTCTGGCCCTGCTCCGGGGGGAAATCGTCCAGGGTCAGACCCAGGTCCAGCAGGGGCGCCAGGGCCGGCACCCGTACCCAGAACATGCTGCCTAGTGGATAGTCGATGTATTGACTGAAATCGACCCCATGGACTCCCATGTCCGCCAGCAACCGCTGGCCCTCGGCCCGGTTAGCGAGCCAGGTGTGGGCCCAATAGGGCATATCGGCGAAGGTTTCCGGGTAGCAGATGCCCACCTGGGGCCGATGGGCGAACAGGGCCAGAATCGCCCGGACCCGGCCCGGCGCGCCGAGCAGGGTATGCCATAGGTACTGGCGCCAATCCCGGCGCTCGCCGCCGCTATAGAGGGACTTCTTGGTATGGACATGGCACAGCAGGTCCAATTCTCCCAGTTCGTCCCGAAATCCCACCAGCAAGGGGGCCAGATTGCGGCCCCGGTTGGGCACCACCTTGACCAGGGCGCCAGCGCCGGCGCCGGCCTGGGCCAGTTGTTCCAGGACCAACTGCCGGTGGGCCTCGCTGACTACCGAGATCAACAGGCGATAAGGCACAGGCATTTGCTTTAGGCTGGCCAGCAATTCTGGCAACAGGTCCGGGTAAAAAACGTGGGCCATCACCCCAATCCGGGGCGAGCCGATCTGCTGCAACTCATCTGGCGCCGGGCAATAGTCCTCGGACGCCACCCACCCTCCGCCCGGAGTCAGGGCCTGCCGGGCCTCTAGCACGGCCTGGTGGCGGCGCAGGTGCATCGCCAGGCGCCCCATCAAGCCGCGCCAGCCGTCCCGGACCAGCCGGTTCCTGGCCTTGGCCAGCAAACCCCACCAGCCGCCATTGGTACCCAGGGCGGCCCTGAGGGTGTCACGCAACGCACGAAAATTCATATCAAGTCATTCTGGAGTCGAATTGGGCCGATGGTGGGCGGAGCCTAGGGGGGATTGGGTTACCCACGAGTGGCGAATTTTCTAGCCAGCCAGCGCAGGGGCTCGGTGAGCTTCCAACTGGTGGACGCCAATAGTTCCCGGTGAGCCTGGTCCAGAATGCGATGGTCTCGCACCAATTGCTGGTGCAGTTGTTCCAGCCCTTGGTGGGCTTGGATCAGATCCGCGTGGAACTGTTCCAAGCGCCGATGGGAATGATGCAATTTTTCATGACCGTCCAGGAGTCCTCCATATTCCCGCTCCAACTCCTGGTGGGACTGGATCAACTGGCTGTGCAAGTTGGACAGCTTGTCGTGCTCGGCCCAGATGGCCGCGCCGGCGGCCCGGCAACTGGCCAATTCCGCCAGCCAGGTATCCCGGTTCCAGCGCAGCGCCTGGTCCAGGTCCTCGGCTGGCCACAGATGCCGCCACTTGTCCACCAGACGCACCCGGGCCGCCCGCACCGCATCCGGGTCCTGGGACCAGCCGGCCCCGGACATACCGCCGCTCCGATAGCCGGCACCCAGACTGGGCTCGTACAAAAAGGCGCCATGCCGGGCCAGTTGCAGCCAGAAGTCCCAGTCCTCAAATACCGCCAGGGACTCATCGAACCGGCAGCCCTGCTCCGCCACCAGGGAGCGATGAAACAGAACAGCATGAATGGGGATATAGTTTTCCAGCATCAACTGGACCGGGTCGAAGGGATTGGCGAATAGATGCTCGGTGGGCGCCTCCGGACCGGCGCAAAAGCGCACCTGGGCATAGGCCACCCGCGCCCCTTCCCCGTCCATCAGCCGTTCCAGGAGCCGGGACAACTGCTCAGGTTCCAGCCAATCGTCGTCATCCAGCAGGGCCAGGAACTCCCCCTGGGCGGCGTCCAGACCCTGGTTGGCGGCCGCGCAGCGGCCCAGACTGACCGGATTGCGAATCATCCGCACCGCCAGGCCGGCGGTGCCGAGGTTGGCAGCCAGTTCATCCACCGCCACCCCGCCGTCATTCACCAGCAGCACCTCGATGGGACGATGCCGCTGGGCGATCAGGGACGCCAATGCCTCGGCCAGGGTGTGGGGGCGATCCTTGGTCCGCACGATCACCGACACCAGGGGAGCAGTAGACATGGGAGTTCGTCCTAATTTTTGCTTGACCATCCGGATTGGGAGGTCAAACCTGGCGCGGGACCGGGGCACAAGGGCCATAGTCTAACCCAGGGCCGACAGCCTGGCGCCCAGCCGCCAGGACTGCTGGACCCGTATCGGGGATCCAGCGCTGGGCCGGGTCAGACGCCGTGGCTCTTGAACCAGTCCAACAGGCGCCGCCAACCGTCCTCTGCCTCGGTCTTGCGGTAGGTGGGCCGGTGATCCGCGTGAAAGGCATGGGGGGCGCTAGGATACACCTGGATCTGGGACTGGCCGCCGGCCTTGGCCAGCAGTTCCCCCATCTCGGTGATCTGATCCATGTCGATGCCCTGGTCAGAACCGCCGTACAGGCCCAGCACCGGGGCCTTGAGGTCCGCCGCCAGGTCCAGCGGATACTTGGGCTGACGGGCCGAGGGCGCGCCGTCCAGTTGTCCGTACCAGGCCACCGCCGCCTTCAGCTTGGGATTGTGGGCCGCGTACAGCCAGGTGGTGCGCCCACCCCGGCAGAAGCCGGTGATGGCCAGACGCTCCGGGTCACCGCCGTTGGCGGCCGCCCAGGCGGCGCAGGCATCCAGGTCCGCCATGTGCTCCGCGTCGGAAGCCTGGGCCACCGGACCATCGATGATGTCTTGCACGTTCTTCAGTTTGGACACGTCGCCATGGCGGGCGTACATCTCGGCGGCAATGGCCAAATAACCGGCCTTGGCCAGGCGCCGGCACACATCCTTGATGTATTCGTGGACGCCGAAAATTTCATGGACCACCAACACCGTGGGCAGCTTGCCGGTGGCATCGGCGGGCCGGGCCTGATAGGCGGGCAGTTCTCCGTCCTGGGTGGGGACCCGGATCTCGCCCTCGGTCAGGCCGGCGCCATCGGTGGTGATGACCGACTGGGCCACCACCGGCCGCACTGCCAGGGCGAAACCGGCGCACAGGGTGGAAACCACAAAGCCCCGCCGGCTGCAGGAGGCAGCAGGGAACAGGCTATTGAATTGGGGATCGTTGGTGGTCATGGTCGCTCCTCGAATCAGGGTGGCTGGGGCCAGCGGCCCTTGTTATTAGCGATAGGGAAACCCATGCAGCGGGCGGGAGATGCCGCCCAGGGTGGGGGGATCGTCCCCCACCAGGGCAAAGACGCCAAGGGCTAACGACCGCAGTCACCTGCCCCCGGCGACCGGACTTCCAGGCCGGCTCATTGGCCCAAACGGCCCAAGTCCCGCACCGCGCCATGGGCCGCCGAGGTGGTCATGGCAGCGTAGGCACGCAGGGCCTGGGATACCGGCCGGTCCCGGCCTTCGGGCTGCCAGGCGCCGGCGCCCTTGGCGGTCATGGCAGCGCGGCGCCGAGCCAGCTCCTGGTCATCCACCGCCAGGTGAATCGAGCGGTCCGGGATGTTGATTTCAATGCGGTCACCATCCTGCACCAGTCCGATCAAGCCCCCTTCCGCCGCTTCCGGAGACACATGGCCGATGGACAGTCCCGAGGTGCCGCCCGAGAACCGGCCGTCGGTGATGAGGGCACAGACCTTGCCCAAGCCCTTGGACTTCAAATAACTGGTGGGATAGAGCATTTCCTGCATGCCAGGTCCGCCCCGGGGCCCTTCGTAGCGGATGATGACCACCTCGCCGGGCTGGACCTGGTCGCCGAGGATGGCGTCCACTGCCGCGTCCTGGCTTTCAAATAGCCGCGCCGGGCCGTTGAATCGCAGGATCGAGGCATCGACGCCAGCGGTCTTGACGATACAGCCCTGTTCCGCCAGGTTGCCGAACAGCACCGCCAGGCCGCCATCCTGGGAATAGGCGTGTTCCAGGTCGCGGATGCAGCCCGCCGACCGGTCCAGGTCCAGGGACGGCCAGCGATTGGCCTGGCTAAACGCCTCCTGGGTAGGTACGCCGCCGGGGGCGGCCCGGTACAGGGTTTGGGCGGCCTCCGAAGGGTTACGGGCCAGGTCCCAGCGCTCCAATGCGTCCGCCAGGGTGGCGCTATGCACCGTGGGTAAGTCCGTGTGCAGCAGTCCGGCCCGGTCCAGTTCGCCCAGGATGCCGATGACGCCGCCGGCCCGGTGCACGTCTTCCAGATGGTAGATGGGCGTGGAGGGCGCCACCTTGCACAGGTTGGGCACCCGGCGGGACAGGCGGTCGATGTCCGCCATGGTGAAGTCCACCCCCGCCTCCTGGGCCGCCGCCAACAGGTGCAGCACTGTGTTGGTGGAGCCGCCCATGGCGATGTCCAGGCTCATGGCGTTTTCAAAGGCGGCGAAGCTGGCGATGGAACGGGGCAGCGCCGAGGCGTCGTCCTGCTCGTACCAGCGGCGGGCCAGTTGCACCGCCACCCGGCCCGCTTCCAGGAACAGTTCGCGGCGGTCGGCGTGGGTCGCCACCAGGGAACCGTTGCCGGGCAGGGCCAAGCCCAGGGCCTCCACCAGGCAATTCATGGAATTGGCGGTAAACATGCCAGAGCAGGAGCCGCAGGTGGGGCAGGCAGAGCGTTCCACCGCCGCCACGTCCGCGTCCGACTCCTTGGGATCCGCCGCCATGACCATGGCATCCACCAGGTCCAGGTGCACTTCCTTGCCCCGTAGCTGGGCCTTGCCCGCCTCCATGGGTCCGCCGGACACGAATACGGCGGGAATGTTGAGACGCAACGCCGCCATCAACATGCCGGGCGTGATCTTGTCGCAGTTGGAAATACACACCAGGGCGTCCGCGCAATGGGCGTTGGCCATGTATTCCACCGAGTCGGCGATCAGGTCCCGGGACGGCAGGGAATAGAGCATGCCGCCGTGGCCCATGGCGATGCCGTCATCGATGGCGATGGTGTGGAATTCCTTGGCAACCCCGCCGACCCGTTCGATTTCCCGGGCCACCATCTGGCCCAGGTCCTTCAAATGCACATGGCCCGGAACGAACTGGGTAAAAGAATTGGCTACCGCGATGATGGGTTTGTCGAAGTCCTCGTCCCCCATGCCGGTGGCGCGCCACAGGGCGCGGGCGCCGGCCATGTTGCGACCCTGGGTGGTGGTGCGGGAACGGTATTGGGGCATGGAGGCTTCTCCTGACATAGGCTGGTTGGAAGGGGCCGATTATCCGGCATTTGGGCTGCGGCGCCGATAGGGTTCCCTGGGTCCGGCTACCGGGGCCTGGCGGGTCCGAAGTCCCGGCGCGGTTCCGGCGGCGCGCAGGGGCCGGGAGGATAACTTCGGGCCATTTCATTAAAGGGCACCTTGAAAAATTCAAGGTGCCCGTGCGGGGCAGGGATACCCCGCCATTTTCAAGCAGGCAACTGCTTAAAAATGAAGCAAAGCGGAAATCACATTTGCGCTTTGCGTCTTGAAAAATGGCCTGGATGGCTATTTTTCAAGGTCCCCTAAAATAAGCCCATGAGCAAATCCAGCAAAGCCCCGGAGACTCCGGCCACCCAGTTCCTGCGCGCCCAGCAGGTGATCTTTTCCGCCCACCTATACGCCTATGAGGACCATGGCGGCACCCGGGTGTCGGCCCGGGAACTGGGGGTAGACGAACATCAGGTCATCAAGACCCTGGTGTTCGAGGACGAGCAGGCCCGGCCCCTGATCGTGCTGATGCACGGCGACCGCAAGGTGTCCCTCAAGGAACTGGCCCGCCAGATCGGCGCCAAGAAGGTGGAACCTTGCACGCCGGATTCCGCCCACCGTCATACCGGCTATCTGGTGGGCGGCACCAGCCCGTTCGGGATGCGCAAGCGCCTGCCTTTATATATTGAGAGCTCCATCCTGGATTTGCCCCTGATCTACCTCAACGGCGGCCGGCGCGGCTTTCTGGTGGGCCTGGATCCCAAGGAAGTCCAGCGGGTGCTGGCGCCCAAGAGCGTAGCAGCGGCGCTGGCTTAGCCGGGGCTCAGGAATCGTACATCACCTTGGAGCCGGTGCAGTCCCAGGCATGGGTACAATCCAGATGGCACAGCACCGAGTTCAGACCCGTGTCGCCCCCTTCCAGCATCACCGCCAAGGGCGCCCGCCGCCGGAACTTGGTGTTGGGACGGCGAATCCAGATGTCCCGCATTTCCGGGTTCATGGGAAAGTAGGTCCGCAAAGCGTCGGAAATCCGCAGCAGGTATTCAATCCGGCCCAGGACCCTGGGGTCGTCGGGAAAGGGTGTGTCATCCCGAAAGCGGGCCACCAGGCTGAGGGGCGTGTCGTCCGGCATGTCCAGCAGCAACAGCACCTCCGCCGGGGATAGGTGCCAACTGTCCAACAAATTCATGACCCCGTGCGTCAGTCGCAACTGCTCGTCGGACGGTGGCTGCTCGTTACCGGGCTCGGACATCTCGATTCCCCTTGGGCTGGATCGCCCAAACCAACCATGGGCGAATTAGCGAATATCCTACTATTCCACACAGGTACCGCGCAACCCTGTCCGCGCCCAGGTGCTGATAAACTGCCGCGCCATGTTACGTCTATCCCAAATCAGTCTCCGGCGGGGCGCCAACCTCTTGCTGGAAAACGTGGACCTCACCATCCATCCGGGCCAGAAAGTGGGCCTGGCGGGCGCCAACGGCAGTGGCAAAACCAGCCTGTTGGCGTTGATTCGCAATGAATTGCACCCGGATGCGGGCAACCTAGGGATACCCTCCGGTTGGGAAATCGCCTGGGTGGATCAAGAAAATCCGGCGCTGCCGGTCCCGGCCCTGGATTATGTGCTGACCGGCGACCGGGAACTGACCCTGCTCAAGGCCCAACTGGCCGCCGCCGAGGCGGCCGGGGACGGGCCGGCCCTGGCGCGCCTGCACGCCCGCTGGGAAGCCAACGACGGCTACCGGTCCGAGAGCCGCGCCGGACGCTTGATGCACGGCCTGGGCTTCGCCGACCCGGACCTGCGCCGGCCGGTGGCGGACTTTTCCGGGGGCTGGCGCATGCGCCTCAACCTGGCCCAGGCGCTCATGTGCCGGTCCGACCTGCTGCTGTTGGACGAGCCCACCAACCACCTGGACCTGGACGCGGTGCTCTGGCTGGAAGGCTGGCTGCGGCAGTATCCAGGCACCCTGATCCTCATCTCCCACGACCGGGAATTCCTGGACGCGGTGGTGGATCAAATCGCCCACATCGAACAGCGCCGTATCCAGTTGTACCGGGGCGGCTACAGCGCCTTCGAGCGCCAACGGGCGGAACGGCTGACCCAGCAACAGGCAGCCCACGAAAAACAAAACCGGGAATTGACCCATCTGCACCGGTTCGTGGAACGCTTCCGGGCCAAGGCCACCAAGGCGCGCCAGGTGCAAAGCCGGCTCAAGGCCCTGGAGCGGCTGGAATTGATCGCCCCGGCCCATGTGGATTCCCCGTTCCGGTTCGGCTTTCCGCCCCCGGATAAATCCCCCAATCCCCTGCTCGTCCTGGATAAGATCGCCGCTGGCTATGACGACCGGCGGGTGCTGGCCGGCGTCGAGTTGAACCTGGCCCCCGGCGACCGCATCGGCCTGCTGGGTCCCAACGGGGCCGGCAAGTCCACCCTCATCAAGCTGCTGGCCGGGCAACTGGTTCCCCAGGCCGGGCGGCTGGAGCAGGCGCCGGACCTGCGCATCGCCTACTTCGCCCAGCACCAATTGGAACAACTGCGGCCCACGGAAAGCCCCCTGTGGCACCTGGGACGCCTGGACCAACGGGCCACGGAACAGACCCTGCGGGACTTTCTGGGGGGCTTCGGCTTCAGCGGCGACCGTGCCTTGGACCCCACCGGCCCCTTTTCCGGCGGCGAAAAAGCGCGCCTAGTGCTGGCGCTACTGGTGTTCCAGCGGCCCAATCTGTTGCTGCTGGACGAGCCCACCAATCACCTGGACCTGGAAATGCGCCTGGCCCTCAGCCAAGCGCTCCAGGAATACCAGGGCGCCATGGTGTTGGTGTCCCACGACCGGTATCTGTTGCGGGTCACCACCGACTGCCTGCTGCTGGTCCACGGTGGCCGGGTCCAGGAGTTCGACGGCGACTTGGACGACTACCCCGCCTGGCTGGCCCAGCAACGTCTCGGCGAGCCGGATGCCCTGGAGCGCCCGGCCGCCGACCATAGCGCCGGGGGCCGCCGCGAGCGCCGCCGCCAGGAAGCGGATCTGCGCCGCCGCTTGCAGCCCCTCCGGGAGCGGCTGCAACGTTGGGAAGCCACCATCGAGCAACTGCACCGGCACAAGGCAGCGCTGCAAGCCCAACTCGGCGCGCC
>CAZIHO010000005.1:11737-65589 GCA_964538875.1 uncultured Chromatiaceae bacterium | reverse complement strand
GTAGCCCCAGGACGGCCAAGGAGGCCTTGAGTGTCATGCGCATGCTTTGCCTCCCGGCCTGCTAACCAAGGGCGGCAGGATCCGGCAAGTCCCGCGCCCAATATCGTCGCCCGCTGTCCGATTAGCGGGGCACGGCGGGCCGCAGGGATGCCAACACAACACCGCTCAACCTAGCATAGCGGTCAGCGCCCACCTGGAAAGCCTGCCGGCTGGCGTTCGGCGAACAAAAAGCGCCAAGCCTGGGACGGGGTTGGACTTTTGCGGGGTGACAGGTTCTTGGGGCTAGCCAACCTGGGGCACAGACGGCACCTTGGCGGGTCGTTTGGGGATGAAACCAATCGTCAGTATGGAGACATTAGCGACCGCCAATTGCTTTGCCCGCCCGGAGAACCGAATCCCTAGGGTTATGGCAGTTGAATTCAGGTTCCCCCGACCCATCAGCTAGGCGGCCATCGAACGGCTTAACCGCCACTAGCCGGACATCCCTGGATAAAATTCCTTGGCGCTCTCCGAAACCGCTGGCCGATAATGCCTTCCCTATTAACAAAATAAGGAGCGGAACATGCGATACCTGATCCCCATCCTAGCCTTCTGCTGTGCCTCAGTAAGCGCGGAAGAGATTTACCGTTGCCAAGTGGATGGTAGGACCCTTTTTTCTCAAACCCCCTGCGCGGCGGACTCCCAGCCGATACAAGTAAAGATCCACATCCCCAGTGATGCGGAAGTTGCGGAGGCCCAAACCCGCGCCGATGCTCGCGCCACTGAAGTACAAGCAAATCTTGACGAAGCTGCGGCCAAGCAAAAAGTCATCGCCGCTGAATCCGCCCTCCGGTCCAAGGAAGCGGCGCGGGACCGGGAAGTCGGCGCCATCCGCCAGCAACGCCAATACGCCAACAATAACCTGGCCGGGATGACCTACCTCCAATCCCTGTCGGAGCAGGAACAAGCCGTTGTAGAGCGCCATAAAGAGGCTGTGGAAGCGGCCCGCAGGGAATTGGAAGCCGCCAAGAGCGCCCAAGCCGCCGATAAGTAGCCATTCCCCGACCGCTCGATTGCACTGGTCGCTGATCTAGTTCTCACGCTCATAGGTGTCAGTTAGCGCCGGGGGAAGCCAGGGCGCCTGCCTACCTCGCCAGGCTCAGGGCGCTTCCCGGCGGAAGTACCAGGTCTGGGCCGTGGACGCGCCGGCGTCGAAGCGATAGCCGTCCTGGGCGAAGGCGGTGAGGCCCTCGGGTCCAGTCAAGCGCTGGCGGATGGCAAACCGGGCCATCATGCCCCGGGCCCGTTTGGCGGAGAAACTGATGACCTTAAAACGTCCAGCGCGCCATTCCTGAAAAACGGGCTGAATGACTGGGCAACCCAGGGCCGCGACCCGTACCGCCTGGAAGTACTCCTCCGAGGCCAGGTTAACCAGCACCTGGCACGAGTGGCGCGCCTGGGCGTCCGCCAGGTCCAGGGCCAGGCGGTCACCCCAGAAGGCGTATAGATCCCGGCCCCGGGGGTTGGCTAGGCGGGTGCCCATTTCCAGCCGGTAGGGTTGTATCAGGTCCAGGGGCCGCAGCAGGCCATAGAGTCCGGACAAAATGCGCACATGTTCCTGGGCCCAGCGGAGATCGTCCTGGCTCAGGCTGGGCGCGTCCAGTCCGTCGTACACATCGCCGGCGAAGGCCAGCGCAGCCTGCTTGGCGTTGCCGGGGTCGAAGGGCCGGTGCCAGTCCCGGAAGCGGGCCAGGTTGAGTTGGGCCAGAGCCGGGGAAATGTTCATCAGGGACGCCAAATCCGCCTCATCCAGGCCCCGCAGCAATTGCACCAGCAGCTCCGATTCGTCCAGCCGGGCCGGGAGGCTATGCTGATCGGTGACGGGCGGGGTTTGGTAGTCCAGGGTCTTGGCGGGGGATAGGACGATCAGCATGGGCGGCTCCCGAAAAGCCGGATTATAGGGGATGCCGGCCCCCTCTCCGGGCGCCAGGCGCTGGTGAACAGGGCCTTTCGACCCCATGTGCGGAGGGAATCCCTGCCTGCGTCCCGCACATGGGGCGAGGTCCATCAACTGCCAGGAGCCGACCTTGGACGCCGATTCACTCCGTAAGCAAAAACTCCACAACAGCCTGCATACCCTCCTATTGGTGCTGCTTATGGGGGGCCTTTTGGGGTATTTAGCTTGGCTAATTGGCGGCATCGAGCTCAGCTTGCTGGCCCTGGCCCTGGTGTTTCTACTCTATAGTCTGACGCCCCGCTGGTCGCCGGGCCTGGTGACGCGCCTGTACCGGCTATCGCCCATCGGACCCCGCTCGGCACCGGAACTCTATGCCATCACCGAGGCACTGGCCCGGCGGGCGGGCTTGGATCAGGTGCCGCGCCTGTTCCACGCTCCCAGCAGCGTGCTAAACGCCTTCGCGGTGGGGGACCGGGACAGCGCCGCCATTGCCCTGTCCGATGGATTGCTGCGGCGGCTGTCCCTGGAGGAAATCGCTGGCGTGCTGGCCCATGAGATCAGCCACATCGCCCATGACGACATGGGGGTGATGGCGTTGGCGGACTTGTTGGACCGCGTCACCCGGATCCTATCCCTGACTGGCCAGGTGCTGCTGCTCATCAACCTGCCCCTGGTGCTGTTCACCTCCTATGCCCTGGACTGGTTTGCCATCGCGGTCCTGTTGCTGGCGCCCACCATCACCGGGTTGGGCCAGTTGGCCCTGTCCCGCTCCCGGGAATTCAACGCTGATACCACAGCAGCCCAGCTTCTGGGAGATCCGGCGCCCCTGGTGGCGGCCTTGGCCAAGATCGAGCGCCAGCAGGGACGGTTGTTTGAACAACTGCTCGGCCCCGGCCAACGTCTGCCGGACCCGTCCCTGTTGCGCACTCATCCCCCCACCGGGGAGCGCATCCGCCGGTTAAGGGCATTGGCCCAGCCGGCGCCGGTCTGGGAGCCGCTACCAGCCCCCAGGTCCTTTTCGCCACAGCCATTCCATGGCGTAGGGGTACAGGCGCGGCCCCAGGGACCGCGCTGGCATCTGAACGGGACCTGGTATTGAGGACGCCGGGCTGGGGTCCGCCATCAAAACAACTCTTCCGGCCGTGCTCCGGTGCGGAACCGCCTCACAAATTTCCCCATTCCGACCCGCCTCCAAACAACCCGCGCCAGCATCGTGACCGGCTTCACAACTGGGTCCCGGCGCCGGCCCTATGCTGGGGCTGGGCGCTTGCCAAACAGGCCCTCGCTATTTAAGCGAATTCCTTCCAGGGCGCCCTAAACCGGTTCCTATCCTCTGGTCAGGGGTCATTCCCGACCGGCCGCCCTCGGGCGGCCGACTTTTTTGGCGCATCAGACGGCGGCTTCCAGCAGCGCCCGGCCACGGTACAGGCCCACCAGGGTCTTGGCATCGCTGATCCGCCCCTGATCCGCCCATTCCAAGGCTTGGGATAGGGGCAGCCAATGGACTTCCAGCAGTTCGTCGGCGCCCAAGGCTTGGGCACGCTGCTCCAAATCCTGGGCCAGGAACAGGTGAATCACCTCGGCGAACACCCCGGGCGAACTGTGCAGCCACCCCAGCGAATCCCAGCACCGCGCCACCATCCCCGCTTCCTCCAACAATTCCCGGGCCGCCGTCGTCGCGGGGGCTTCCCCTGGGTCCAGACGACCGGCGGGCAATTCCCACAGCCAATCCTGGGCCACATGCCGGTACTGACGTAACAGGCAGACCCGGCCCGCGCCGTCCAAGGCCACCACCGCCGCGCCCCCAGGATGACGCACCACCTCTAACGGAATCTCCCGGCCATCCGGCAAGCGGGCCAATTCCAAATAGAGACTCAGGATCCGCCCCTGATAAAGGGCGATTGGGTATGGGGTCATGGTGATTTAATACTCCTATATTTTTTTATAATCGGCTCTATACTCCCCGCCGCAAGGTTCCGGTCAGGCTTTCCCGAGCCCATGGGTGGCCCGTACCTAGAAAAAATCAGAACTATTGTCTATGAGTATTTTTAACTGACAACGCCTTGACGATGCGAATTTTTCGCCATACCCTAGCCCAATTCATCCTTCTGTTCTTGCTGAGTTCCTGAGTACTGAACTTATGCAAAAAAATAATTGCTTGTCATAAAGATGAGTATTCTTTTTTATTCTTTGCTTTAGAAGGATTCCCATGAATAAGACGGACGCCTTGGCGGCGATTCGCCGCGCTAAATCGGCTCATATCAAATGGCGGGCCTTTGCCCAGGCGATGATCGCCGGCGTCCCCATGACCAATGAAAAATTACCCAAACTCCATACCGAATGTGAATTCGGCAAGTGGTATTACGGGGACGGTAACAGACTACTGGGCAACCTGGATTCCTTCCGGGGCGTGGAAGGACCCCATGAAGTCCTGCACGCCATCTATCAGCGCATTTTCAATCTGTTGCGAGATGGCGAAGGGGAAACGCTGCTGGACCGGCTGATCAAGTCCAAAGCCAGCCGGGAACGTCGTAGGACCGAGCAAGCCCGTGAACTGATGGTGGAACTGATTGCGGTGTCGGAGACGCTGCTCAAGTCCATCGAGATTCTCGAAGAGGAAATACAAGGCTTGAGCTAGGTACGGAATGCCGCTATCCGTGATCCCCGGACCATCCTGGGATCCGGGCCCGCCCTAGTCTGCTGGCCGTCTGTCAAATTCGCCCTGGGGAACTGCTAGACTAAGCCCTGGCCGACCATGACCCGGATTTCCGTGGGTATCTGCCAGGATTCGGCAGGGTCCCTGGGTGGTCTCCCTAGCGGGTGCGGTTGGGTCTTTCAAAGGCTGGGCAAGAGGATCAAGCATGTCCAGAGACGACTTCAGCTCCCTAGAGAGCCGCTGGCGCCACCGGGGCCTGTTCCATCAGTCCCGCCGGCCGAGTTGGAATTGGGGCCGGCTCGGCCTGTTGGTACTGCTGCTGGTGCTGGCCGTGACCCTGTTGCTCGGTTATCGCTACCCCAGCATCCTGCTGCGCGGCCTGGACCTGCTGGCCCAGTGGACCCCGGACCTTTAGCGGCCTAGGCGGAAGCGACCCTCAACAACCCGGCCCCGCCGCCCAACCGGGCCACCACCCGGCATACCGCCCCGGTGAGCAAGTCCAAGTCTCGGTCATCGATCACGAACGGCGGCATCAAATACACCAAACGGCCAAACGGCCGTACCCAGACGCCCTGATCCACAAACCAGTGGGGCACCAGGCCCATATCCACCGGCGCCGTCAGTTCCACCACACCGATGGCGCCCAGCACCCGCACGTCCGTCACCCAGTCCAGGTCCCGGCAGGGCGCAAGGCCCCGTTCCAGACCCACCTGAATCCGCTCCACCCGCTGCCGCCAGGGGGATTCCAGCAATAGCTCGATGCTCTCCAGGGCCACGGCGCAGGCCAAAGGGTTGGCCATGAAGGTGGGGCCGTGCATGAACAGGCCCGGTTCGCCAGTGGCAATGCCGTCCGCCACCGCCCGGGTGGTGAGGGTCGCCGCCAGGGTCAGGTAACCGCCGGTGAGGGCCTTACCTAGACACAGGATGTCCGGCGCGATGCCGGCATGCTCGCAGGCGAACAAGCGCCCGGTACGGCCAAAGCCGGTGGCGATTTCGTCCAGGATCAACAGTACCCCGTGCTGGTCACACAGTTCCCGGGCGCCCCGCAGCCAGTCCGCCGAATAAAAGCGCATTCCCCCGGCGCCCTGGACGATGGGTTCCAGGATCAGGGCGGCGATTTCCCGGCCATGGGCGTCCAGGCTGGCGGCCAGAGGCGCTAACTGGTGGGGGTGCAGGGGGGCGCCGAACGGACAGTCTGGCGCGTCGATGAAATGCTGGCGGGGCAACACCCCGGCGAACAGCCGGTGCATCCCGGTGACCGGATCACAAACGGACATGGCGCCCAGGGTATCGCCGTGATAGCCATGCCGGATGGTGAGAAAGCGCTGCTTGTCCGGCCGGCCCTGGGACTGCCAATATTGGAGCGCCATCTTGAGGGCCACTTCCACGGCCACCGACCCGGAATCCGCGAAAAACACGGCCTGCAAGGGCTCCGGGGTCAGTTCCACCAAGCGGGCCGCCAGCGCCACCGCTGGCCGGTGGGTGAGTCCGCCGAACATCACATGGGCCATGTCCCCCAACTGGCGCTGGATGGCCTGGTTCAGGCGCGGATGGTTATAGCCGTGGATGGCGCACCACCAGGACGCCATGCCGTCGATCAGTTCCCGGCCGTCCGCTAGGCGGAGGCGTACCCCCTGGGCGGACAGTACCGGGAACACCGGCAAGTCCGAGCCTAGGGCACTATAGGGATGCCACACATGGGCCCGGTCCAGGGCTGGCCAATCCAAGTCGGGTTCGGTCATATCGGCTAGGGGGATGCCAATCTATCAAGGGGTGCAAGATGTCCGGCCGCCGCTACAACATAGCGGGAATGGGGTTGGGATGCGATCTGGTCCAGGCCCAGGATTCCCGGCCGCCGCGCCGGCGGGATAATCTCCCAAAAAAACCAGCTGTTCCAAAGCGCCTGGATGTACCATGGGCCGCCCCCTTCCCTGGGGCTCCTGGACTCTCTTCCGGTGCCCTTTTAGTTATTTCTCCTAGGTATGGATAGAAATCAGTTCATATTTCGCGACCCATTGGGTAGCCGCTGGCGCCGGCTGAGCCGGGGGGCGGTGATCGCCTTGGCGGCCCTGTTGACTAGCCTGGCGCTGTTCATCTATTCCCTGACGGTACTGCCCCATCTGGGACCCTGGCCCGCCACCGCGACCCTGGATCCCCCCCGCGCCAGTGGGCGGGCGTCTGGTTTCCAGTTACCCGTGTCGCCCCGGGACTGGTTGCGCCAGGCGCCTGGGTCCCGGAACCGGGCCGCCCATGCGTCCAGCGATTGGGTGCGGCTGGGCTTTCTGGACCCAGACCCGATCCGGGCCCAGCAGTCGCTGCGCGCCCACCGGGATCAACTGACCCACGTGGCACCGGCCTGGCTGCGGCTATCCGGCCTGCCGCCGCGTTTGGAGGTCAACCCGGACCCCCGCATCCAGGAATTGTTGCTGAATCAGCCGGTGGCGCTGATGCCGACCCTATCCAACCTGGTGGGGGAGCGCTTTGACCCGGAGGCAGTGGAGCACTATCTACGGGCCGGGCGGGACGAGCAACAGGCCTTTACCGAAACCCTGCGCAGCCAGTTGCAGGCCCTCGGCGCCCAGGGCGTGGTGATCGGCTGGGAGCAGGTGGACCCCGCCTATCAGGACGACTTGACGGACTTCATCGGCGTTATCCACCAAACATTGGCGGCGGCGGATCTGCAACTTTGGCTCAGCATTCCGGTAGGCGACGACATCAAGGTATTTGACTTGGAAGCCCTTGCCGGCGAGGTGGACCGCTTCGTAGCGGCCCTGTATTACGAAACCGGCGACGAGGACGATCCCGGCCCCATCGCGTCCTTGCCCTGGTTCAAGGAATGGCTGGACGTGCTGATCGAGCATGGGGATCCGCGCCAATGGGTGATCGGCATCGGCACCTTCGGCTATGACTGGCCGGATACCCGGGATCCGGAGGTGATTTCCTTTTATGACGCCATGGCCCGGGCTACCTCGGCCCAGGCCACCGATATCGACAACGGCGCGCCATTCAACGGACCCAACTTCGTTTATCAGGATGGCAATGTCCAACATACCGTGTGGTTTTTGGACGCCACCAGCTTCCGGGATCATCAACGTCTAGTGCTGGAACGGGGACTGGGGGGCGTTGCCATCGACCGCCTGGGGGCCGAGGACCCGCTGGTGTGGACCGCCCTCCAATGTGGCGCGGACTGCGCGCCGGAGCAGTTCCAGGAAATTCCGGCCCCCGAGTACATCGCCACGGTGGGCAATGGGGATTTCCTGCAAGTCAATACGGCGCGCAGCCCCGGACGCCGGTCGGTGACGCTGGGGGAGGACGGCGCCTGGGAGGTGAGTTATCAGGACCTGCCCCGCACGCCCACCGCCACCCACCACGGGGATCCCAATCCAAACCTGGTGGCCCTGAGCTTCGATGACGGACCGGACCCGGAATGGACCCCCAGGATCCTGGACGTACTCAAGGCGCGGGGTATTCAGGCGACCTTCTTCGTGATCGGCAAACGGGCCACCGCCCACCCGGACCTGGTGCGGCGCATCCTGGACGAGGGCCATGCCCTGGGCAACCATACCTTCAGCCACGCGGACCTGAGCCGCAGCCCAGCCTGGCGGGTTCGCTTGGAACTGAACGCCACCCAGCGGGGCATCGAATCCATCACCGGCCGCTCGACCCTACTGTTCCGCCCGCCCTATGACGCAGATCGCATGCCGCAGAGCATTGCCGAATTGCAGCCCCTGGCGATTGCCCAGGAGATGGGCTACATCCCGAGTATGGCCAGCATCGATCCCCGGGACTGGCAACAGACGTCCAGCACCCAAATTCTGGCTCAGGTCAAGGCCCAGCGGCCCAAGGGCAATGTGATCTTGCTGCATGACGGGGGCGGTGACCGGAGCGCCACCCTAGGAGCCCTGGAGCCCCTGCTCGATTATCTGGACCGGCGCGGCGACCAGGTGGTGCCCATGCACCGCTTGCTGGATTTGCCCCGGGACGGCATTAACCCGCCGATTCCTGCTGCGGACCCGGTTTCCCAGCGAGTGGTGGCCGGGACCGGACTCAATCTCCTGTACCTGGGTCAGCAACTGGGCTGGGCCTTCCTGGTGGTGAGCACCATCCTCCTATTGATTCGCAGCCTGTTCCTGGCCGGCGTGGCGCTGGTCAAGGTGTGGCGGGAACGGCGGGATCCGGCACCGCTTAAGGAGTTCGCGCCGCCGGTATCGGTGGTACTGGCCGCCTACAACGAAGACAAGGTCGTCGCCCAAACCTTGCAAGCTCTGCTGGCCAGCCGTTACCCGGCACCGTTCGAGGTACTGCTGGTGGATGACGGCTCCCAGGACCGCACCGGCGCCATCGTGGCGGCAATCGCAGCCCAGGATCCGAGGGTCCGGTTGCTGCGCCAGGACAACCGGGGCAAGGCCAGCGCCCTGCAATTGGGCTTCGCAGAAGCCCGCTACCCCTTCATCGTGACCCTAGACGCCGACACCCTGTTCCTGCCGGATACCCTGACCGAGCTGGTGCGTCCCCTGGGGGATCCCCGGGTAGGCGCCGTATCCGGCAATCTGCGGGTCGGCAACCGGCAGTCCTGGATCGGCCGCTTCCAGGCCCTGGAATATCTGGCTGGCTTCAACCTGGATCGCCGGGCCTACGACCGGCTCAACGCCATCACCGTGGTACCCGGCGCCGCCAGCGCCTACCGGGCGGAAGCCATCGCCGCCGCCGGTGGCATCCAGGCGGACACCCTGGCCGAGGACACCGACCTGACCCTGGCCCTGCATCAGGCCGGTTACCTGATCCGGCATACGGCCCGGGCCCAGGCCATCACCGAGGCCCCCAGGGGCGCCGGTGCCCTACTCCGCCAGCGCCAGCGCTGGTCATTCGGCACCCTGCAATGTTTGTGGAAGCATCGCGCATTGGCGTTTGACCGGCGCCATCCTTGGCTGGGGCTATTCGCCATCCCCAGCATCTGGTTCTTCCACATTTTTCTGGTGGCCCTGGTGCCGGTGATCGATCTAGGGCTGATTCTGGCGCTGCTAGGCGGCGCCGATCAGTCCCTATTCGTCTACCTGCTGGCGTTTCTCGGCATCGACCTGCTGCTTGCGGTCGCCGCCTGCCATCTGGAGCAGGTGCCGTTACGCACCGCCTGGCGGGTCATTCCCATGCGCTTTCTGTACCGGCCACTGCTCAGCCTGGCAGTGCTGTATGCATTGCTGCGCGCCCTGCGCGGCACCTGGGTGGGCTGGGGCACCCAGGAACGCTGGGGGCTAGCGACTTGGGCCACTGGCCGCGCCCCGTGATCCGACCCTACGCGGCGCTAGGCCTGGGTCTGCTCGCTGGCGTCGCCATGGCGGCGGATCCCCTAGCGAACCTCGCCAAGCTAGCCCCACCTGCGGTAGGTGCCTATTTTGGCGCCTACCTGGAATTCGGGGAACTGGAGGAACAGGTCACCCTGGAGCGTATCGACGCCTTCACTGATCTAGTGGGCAAACAACCGGCCATCATCGCCTTCGCCAACCCCTGGGGCCGGGGCCGCTTCCCCGCCGAGCAGGTGCGGGTCATCCACCGCTCCGGCGCCGTGCCCCTGATCCTTTGGTATCCCCAGGGCCTGACCGCAACCCAGATTCCAAACCCCTACGAT
Organism: uncultured Chromatiaceae bacterium; assembly: GCA_964538875.1. GTDB lineage: Bacteria > Pseudomonadota > Gammaproteobacteria > Chromatiales > Chromatiaceae > CAZIHO01. The sequence goes on along the minus strand of CAZIHO010000005.1, from coordinate 55,371 downwards.
CTCAAAGAAATCATCGCGGGTCGCTGGGACGCCTATGTGGATGCCTGGGCCGCCGCCGCCAAGGCCACCGGCAAGCCAATCCTGGTGTCTTGGGCCTTGGAAATGAACGGCGACTGGTATCCCTGGTCCGGAGCCTTTCATGGCGCTGAGGAGCCCCTGGACCAGGCAGAACCGGCCCGGGCCAAGGGACCGGAAACCTACAAGGCTGCCTACCGGCACCTGGTTGACCGGACCCGCGCCGCTGGCGCCGATAACCTCACCTGGGTATTCCACGCCAACAATCACTCCTGGCCCCAGGAACCATGGAACCAAATGGCTAATTATTACCCTGGATCTGAGTATGTGGATTGGCTCGGCATGAGCGCCTACGGCAAGCAATTTCCAGATCAGGAGTGGGCCAGCGTGGCCAGCGTCATTGGCGAAGGTTACGGGGAATTGATGGCGGTGGATCCGGGCAAACCCATTCTGATTGGCGAGTGGGGCGTGGGTGAATTTCCCCATTCCGGCAATAAAGCCGATTGGCTCCGTCAAGCCCTGGAGCAGATGCGCAACCTACCCCGGCTCAAGGGCGCGGTTTATTGGCAGGAACGGTGGCAAAACCAGGATCTGAGCTACAGCAACCTGCGGGTCAATTCGTCCCTAGGAGCCTTGACTGCGTTCCGGGAAGGAATCCGGGATGGGTTTTGGCTGGAGCGGCCGGCTGAATCGAATGGGGGGAGCGCACCGGCGGCCGCGAGGCGATAGGCCATCCGTGGGCGCCTATACAGACCGTAACTCGTCGCCACCATTCCGGGAAGAATGAGGGAGGTGCCGTGCAGGCAGGGGAAACGTCCCTGTTATCTCATCCTCTAGCAATGACTAGGGCCTTGGAAAGGCCCGCGCCATCTCCCTACTTGGGGGGTTCTTTGACAGCCCAGGGCTCACCGAATTGCAGCCACGCGGGATTCACCTTTAGCACTTCGGCAATCTGCATGATGTTTCTCGGACGCAGGGAGAAGCCATTCTCGATTTTCTGGATCACTGCCTGATTGGTGCCGGCTTCGGTGGCGAGTTGTTGTTGAGTCAGTCCCTTGTCCCGCCGAGCCTTACGTAACCGCAGACCGACATGCTCAGGACCCGAAATGATGGCTTCGATTACCATGGAAATCTCCTTTACAAAAGAAAAGGTTAGAAGAAAAGATACACATGTGGTCTTATTATAGTTGAGAATCTGAAAACAGTTTACGAATATCTTTCACGAATTGCCTATTTGCGATAGATGGGGTATCCACCTCGGTTCTCGACCGAAAGCCATCCATTTCAGGGATGCGGATCTGGTAATCCCCAGCACATCACTACCCCATAACGCATCCAGACCCAACATAGTATTGCCTGAGATTAGTGTCTCTACAACCTGCTATCCCGGAATTTTTCCGATACTGGATTGTTACTTCCCTTTTAATCCTATTTTTTGGAAAATTGCCGGGTCATCCCAGGGAACGCCGTCGCCTTAAAGAAAAGACATCGCCAAATTGCCAGTCCAATACAGAAAAACTTGGTTTATTTTTATTAGGGAACTTTAAGAGGCTGAACTACTCCTCTTTTAGGTCTATTTATGTTCATGCTTGGGCATCCGGGCCTGAGACCGGCGCACCCCCTGTCCCTGCCTCACGATCTGCTGGGGCCGCCCCAGAAAAAAGCCCGTCCGAGGACGGGCTCAAGAGGCATTAGCGGCCTGATGCGCGAACTATTTAGCTTCGATTTTGCGCTCCGCGTCGGCGATCAACAGGGGCTTCTTCAACCCGTCGGGCAGTTGGCTGAACTTTTCCACCAGCGCCGGCCAGAGCAGTTGGTAATAGACCTCGCCACGCACCATCACCACGCCCTTGGCGGCGAACTCATACACCAGGACCCGCTCCTCGTGGGGCTTGAGACGGCTATCCGAACCCAGCTTGGTGGCCACTGGCGGCATAGCCTCCTTGCCGGAATCATCCGCCATCAGATAAGCCAAGTAGGCCTGGGGATCATCGTCCTTGGGATGGGTAGCGGTGCTGGTCCAAACCACCTCACCCTTGGCGTTGTAGGCCATCACCTTGACGTACATGTTGCGGAACGGTGCGCCGGTGGGCAGGCTGTGGGGTTGCTGATTGCGTAACAGCAGCGTGGCGCGCAACTTGTCCCCAAGCGCCTCGGTCTTGAGATCGAACACGATGGCCCGTTTCAACATGGCCTGATCGTGACCACCGCCCATGGCATGGTCGGCCCGGCCTTCGCTGATCGGCATATGGCAGGCCAGGCAGTTCACTTGGCTCTTGCTGGTCTGGTACTCGGTGCCAGTGAGGCACAGGGGTACGCCCTGGGGATTGTTGCGCTGGTCATGGCAACCCATGCAGGCATCTGAGGTTTTCAGTTGCACCGGGCTGGTTTCCATGGGCAGAGCGGGAATCTCCTTGCCGTCCACGGTAACCGGCTTACCCAGATGGGGATTGGGCTTTTTCTTGGCGTCCTCCCCGCTTCCGGCCCCGCCAAAGGGGTCGTCCTTGGCAGCCAAGGCTTGGGCGCCCTGGTTAAAGCCGTGGGGACCCTGCAATTTATCCGACAACTCGTAGGCCTTGATGCCAAGTTGGTGCTTGCCGTCCGGCCCCTGTATGCCTTTGAAGCTTTTCAGCGTGTGGCAGGCCACGCAGTTGACGCCTTCGGAATAGGCGGGCTTGGCGTCCAGCTTGGTGGTCTTGTCCCGGGCCGCGTTGGGAGCGTGACAGGCCAGGCAACCCGGATAGGTTTGACTCTTTTTGTGCAGCACCCCTTCCTGGGTAGGATCGCCGGCTTCGGCTTGGTAGAACAAGCCATGGATGGGATCCGACAGGGCGGTGGACTGGGCGTGCATGGAGCCCTTCCACTGCTTGTAAGTCTCGGCGTGACAGGTCTTGCAGAGTTCCGAGGGAACCTGATGGATGGGGGCCGGATCAGCCGCGCCCGCTCCAACCGACCAGGTCAACCCCAGGGCCGCTGCCCCAGTGAAAACCCACCGAAAGAGACTATACTTCATTACATCCTCCTAAAGATTTTAATACAGCCCCACCCGGGGGCACCGCGCAACAATACTTTGCAAACCGGGCTGGATGTCAAGGAAAATCCGGTAGCCGCCAATTGAGGCACCTCATCGCCGGATGGCGGCGCCCGGACCTGCGGGGTGCTCCGCACTATGATTTGAGTTCGCCGCCATTTTTTGACCTCTGCCACCGAATGCAGAGGCGCGGCACAACCCAACGGGCTGTTCCGGTATCCCTACGGCCCCATGAACCCTTTGGAGGACTCGTCTTAATGAAAGCTTGGTGTTGGTCGTCTGTTGCCCGCCTGCTGGCACTCGGCGCTCTCGTTCCGCTATTTGTCCCCCAGCCAGGACAAGCGGCCAAAGTGAAACTTGAACCCGATCAGTGGGGGCACGCGGCGGGGAAGGAGTGCGTCAGTTGCCATCAGAAGGCTTCCGCCGGCCTGGCCAAGCAATGGCAGGATAGCGCCCACGGCGCCGCCGGCGTCAACTGCATGGATTGCCACCAAGCCGATAAAGCCGACGCCGATGCCATGGAGCACGAAGGCGCGGTGATCGCCACCCTGGTCACGCCCAAGGATTGCGGACGCTGCCACGAGGTGGAGTACAAAGAACAGAAGGGCTCCGTCCATGCGGAAGCGGCGGGCATGATCGCCGAGCGGATGCCCGCCTTCACCCTCAATGTTAGCGGCCCGGCGGTGCAGGCCGCCGGTTGCGCCCAGTGCCACGGCTCCCAGGTGAAGGTGCGGGGCGACGGAACCCTGGACCCGGCCACTTGGCCCAATTCCGGCATTGGCCGCATCAACCCGGACGGCTCCAAGGGCTCTTGCTCGTCCTGCCATGGCCGCCACGGGTTTTCCAAGGCCCAAGCTCGGGAACCCAGCGCATGCGCCCGCTGTCACTCCGGACCCGACTCGCCAGACGCGGAGATTTTCGAGGCGTCCAAGCACGGGATGCAATTTACGGCGCATCGGCATGAGATGAACCTGAACGGGGAAACCTGGGTAGCCGGCAAGGACTATGCCGCCGCGCCCACCTGCGCCACCTGTCACATGGGCGCCGCCGGCAAGTTGGCCCCCACCCACGACGTGGGCATGCGCAACGCCTGGAGCCTCAACTCGCCGGTGTCCGAACGTCAGCATCTGGTGGTGTTCACGGACGGCGACAAACGGGAACTGCCGGAATCCCAGACGCCACCGCGCCGGGATACGGAATTCCCCAAGGCGGACGGCGGCCTGGGCCAGGTTCAGGCAGTGGCCACGCCCGACCGGCGGCGGGAAGTCATGAGCCTAGTGTGCGTGGAATGCCACGGCAAAGGCTTCACCCAGGGCTTTATGAGCCAATTCGACGGCATCGTGCATCTGTTCAACGACAAGTTCGCCAAGCCCGCCCAAGCCATCATGACCGAGCTATATGAGCGCAAACTGCTGACGCCAGCCCCCTTTGACGAAACAATCGAATATACCTACTGGGAGCTTTGGCACGACGAAGGTGCCCGGGCCCGCCATGGCGCGGCCATGGCCAGTCCCAATCACGCTTGGTGGGAGGGCATGTATCTGGTCGGACGCAACTTCTATGGGCACTTTCTGCCCCAGGTCCGGGAACTGGCGGGGCTGGAGCAGGGCAACCAGATCATCAGCCGCTATCTGGAGGATGCCAAGGGCCATGAATGGCTGAAGGAACCGGATAAGCACATCCCGATACTGCGGCTACCGCCCGCCACCGCGAAGGCGTCGCCATGAATGGCCGGCCCTGGATCATTACCCAGAGGGGCCTATTGGCCCTGGCCATCGGCTCGGTGGGCGGCAGCTTGTTCATGTTGTTGCTGATCCGCTTCGATCATGCGTTCAGTTCCAACGAGTTTTGCACCGGTTGCCACTCCATGACCTTTGCCGCCGAGACCTACCAGCGCTCCAGCCATTTCAACTCCAGTTCCGGAGTCCGGGCCGAATGCGGACACTGCCATGTTTCCCGGGGCATCCTGGCGGCGACCTGGGACCACATCCTGGGCACCCGGGATCTGCTCAAACAACTGTTCGGCGCCGACTACGACGATCCGGTCATCAATACCCTGCACCTGCCGGACGCCGCCTTCACCGCCCGCCGCTGGTTTCGGGCCAACGATTCCGCCACCTGCCGGGCCTGCCATGTCCAGGACGCCATTCAGGGCCGCCGGGCGGATACCGCAGAGATTCACCGGGTGGACGCCAAGGGCAAGACCTGCATCGACTGTCATTACAATCTGGTGCATCGCAAGGTGCCAGACGAAAGCACCTTCAAACGGGAGGCCTGGAACCGGATGGTTGAGGAGGAATTTGGGCTAGCGGCCGGGAGTGCCGCGCAACGTCTCGGCAAATAGAGGGATGGCGGGCGCAAGCCCGCCGTTCCCTATCCCAGGGTTGAACCAGGCCTCAATGGTGGCAGCCGTTCAAGCGGCCACGCCGGTCTGGTATCAGGCTGACCACCAGTGTCAGGATCAGCACGCCAGCGGCGGCTAGCAGTAATCCCAGCCCCAGGAACGCCACCACCACCAATGGCAACGGGATCACTCCCAGCATGGACAGCACCCCAGCCGCCAGCAACAGGCCACCGGAGACCAACACGGCGCCGCCCAAGGTACGACAATTGAACATCGCCAGATCCTCTTTGTAAGTTAATTAGAAGATACTAATATATTTGCAAACTTCAAGGGAGCGGCGGTTGGGATTTGACCCAACGCAACGGATTCAGGTCATCTCGTACCTTTAATGCCTGTTTTCGATTGCTTGCCGGGGAGTCCGGCCTGGGCAAGCCCTGGATGGGTGCGGAACCCTGGCCCACAAAACAACACCCCAGCAGCTTGCGCCCCTGGGGTGTTCCTCGCCGAGTTTTAGCGGAATGGACCGGCCGGCCCACCCCCTTGGTTCAGGGCACTAGCGGCTGAAGCTGTGACACTTGACGCAGCCGTAGCCCTTATCCCGCACGTGTTTGTCGTGGTACTTGGTGAAGGCGCTATAACTGCCACGGGTCCAACTGCGGGCCTTGGATGCGGAATGGCATCCAGAGGAACAGGTGGTGTTAGTCTTGCTCGCCGCGTATCCCAACTGACCCTGCAAGTCCATGCGTACCTTACTCAGGTGACATTGGGTGCATTGCACCGCGTCGTCCTCGGTCCCGACCTGGTGGTTGAGGAGTTGGTAGGTGTCGGTCGTCACCCAACTGACCTCGCTCATGCTCGGGGAGCCCGGCAAAATGCCCATGGCCGCCATGTTAGATAGGCCCGAGGCGACCGCATCATAGGGTGCATTGGTCGGGTCGCCGTTGGGAGTCCCGTTGACGCCGCCCTTGAAGTAGACACTGGTGTTCAAGGCCACCAGCCGCTTCTTGCCGTCCACTGGAGAGGTATGCAGCGGATAGTCCGAGGTCTTGTACTTGAACGGAAACAACTTGGAGGCTGGATCGTTCACCCCGCCCCTAGGCCGGCTGGTTGGATAATTGCCCGTGACCGGGTCCTTGACCGCCTCGTCGCCCAGCAGATAGGCGGTGCTATACCGATCCCAGAACTGGTACTGGGGCACCAGGTTGTTGGCCAGGGTCGGGGTCGGATCAAACCGGTTGTTGGCCGCATTCCATTCCGGCACCTGCCAGGTTCGATGGGTCTCGGTGGCTTCCGTGGCCGCCGTGTCCACCGCATTCTTGGCGTAATAGGGAATATGGCAGGTTTGGCAAGCCACCTTGGTGGTGTGGCGATTCAGGGAGCTGGCGTCATGGGGCTTGCTAGAGTGACACCCAGAATTGCCGCAGGAAATGTCAGTGTTCAAATCCGTGGTACGCAGGTCACTCCCCTTGCCGGCGATCTTATGGTTCTGGGAGACGTGGCAGTCCTGGCACTGGAGGTTGGCGCCGGTGGTGGCCATGTGCTGGTCGTAATGCTCATCCAGGGTGTTGGCGGTGGCCAGGGCCAAATCGCCCCGCTTCACCGCATCGCCGCCTCCCGCCTTGGCGTGGCATTGCAAACAGTTGGCCCGCTCAGGCTGGTGCACGGTTTGCACCGCTTGGTCCATGCTGATGGCCATATTGGCCGTATCCGGCACCATCAGTCCGGTCGTGGCGTCCTTCTTGCGCTTGTACGCCTTTTGGTGGCACAGCAAGCAGTCGATATTCTCCAACTGGGCCGTGGATTCCGTTGCGGAAGGCTCCGTGCCCCGCCCGATATGGCAGGAACTGCATCCACCCCAGTTGCCGACGATATTCCCGCAATAGGAATTGACGCCACCAGCAATGGAAGGATTGATGAGGCTCAATTTGCTCCTATTGGCGTTGGGCAAATTGAGCATGAAGGGATCGGGACCTTGCCACTGGTAATGGCTAGAACCGAACACCTCATGGGCTTCATCGGCGTGGCAGCGCAAACAGGTCCCTAGACCCTGGTAGGTCAGACCCTGGTGTTCCTCGATCACTTCCGACGAGCTACCCGAGGAAGTGCCGCCGTCGTGGGAGTCATCGTCGTCCGCGACCGCCCCCAAGGGCAGCCCGCAAATAACCCACAGGGCCAAGGGAACCCTGTAGGACCTTAACCAAGCAAACATGGTTTTCATGTTCGTCACCTAATAACAAGTAACAGGGGATGTAAGCCGGCGCTGAATTGATTAACCCGCTTACGCCTGCCGGCGTCCGTCGCTCGATTGGGTCGCTGGGTACCGGCGCGATGTTGAATTTAAGAAGATTCCCTACTATGTCCCCATTCGTGGAGGATCTGGCACAGGAGCTGGCGCAACGGGTTAGTTCCCTGCAACCAGCCGGCAAGCCTCCGGGGAGCGGACTCCGCCGCCAGCAACAAAATACCATAGACGACGTGTCCGATTTAGTTGTGATTTACCTTGGAAAATTGAAGCTTCCCGCAAAACTGCTACGAACCAGGACTTGCTATTCCCGGCTGGTGGTGGGTCTATTCGGAGAACAACTTGGCGGCAGTCTGGCCCCCACGGCCGGTCTAGCCCTGGGGTCCTAACCCCGCCCGCAGCAGGTTGACTCGCGCCAGCGGATGTTGGTCAACCATCTGGCGCAGCAGCGAACGGGCCAACTCACGCCGGCTATCCTGGGCCTGGGGACAGGCAGGCGGCGGCGGCGGAAACTCACAGACGCGGGCGAAGCGGCGCAGTTCCTTTTCCGGGATCCGGTACAGGGGACGAATGAGGCGCAAGCGGCCGTCGAAATAATCCCGCCGGGGCAGCATGGTTTCGGCGCGGCCGTGGTAGATCAGATTGAGCAGGGTGGTTTGGGCTAGGTCGTCGGCGTGATGGGCAAAGGCGATGGCGGCGCAGCCGGCGTCCACCGCTGCTTGAAACAGCACCCGGCGCCGGTTCCAGGCGCAGCGTTGGCAGCCCAGGTGCTGGGGTTCGCTGGCGGATAAATCCGGCGCCAAGATACGGAACTGGATCTGCTGATGGCGCAACCAGTCCGCCAGGGGCGGGTGGGGCGGGGTGGCCGCGCCGCGTGCGTCCCCCTGGACGTGCAAGGCGACCAATTCATAGCCGTCCGGCACCCAGCGCCGGCGCAGGTCCAGCAGGCGCAGCAGGGCGAGGCTGTCCTTGCCACCGGACACCGCCACCGCCAGGCGCTCGCCGGGACCCAGCATGGCATGGTCCCGCCACGCCTGATTGATGTCCTTGACCAGCCAGCGGGCCAGGCCTTCCGGCGTTGGCGCAATGCCCCCCAACCCTTTCTTTACCAGCGGCTGAAGGGATTGGCGATCAGGTTGGCGTTGTAATACTGGGCTTCGCCGGTCACTTCCCGGCCCGCCCAAGCTGGCAACTCCACCGCCTGATCGGCGCTGGTGAGTTCTACCTCGGCCATCAGCAGGCCGGCGTTGTCGCCCTCGAATTCGTCCAACTCCCAGAGCAGCCCGCCGTAGGGGATCTTGTAACGGACCTTTTCGATCAGGGGCCGCTCACAGAGGCCGTCCAGCATCTCGTTGGCATCACCCAGGGGAATTTCATACTCATATTCCCGGCGCGCCGCGCCCTGGGTAATTCCCTTGATGGTCAGAAAGCCCTGGTTTCCAACGGTGCGGACCCGCACGGTTCGTTCCGGCACGGTGGACAGGTAGCCTTGCCGGTAGCGGACCCCTACCGCGTTGACCCGCCAAGCATCATTCACCACCAGAAATTTGCGCTCTATTTCCAGGCCCATGGGGCGTCTCTCCCAAGCAAGGGTGTGTATTTACCGGTCGCCGGCAATCTTAGCATCCGGCCCTAGTCGTCACCCCCGCATCAGGGGTACGGATTCCCTGTTTCTTTATCCTGGTAAACTGGTCCCCTGCTCTGGCCCCGCCGCCACCCTGGAAGGATGCTCGCCATGCATATTCAATCCGTGCGTTTCACCAACCCTGACCGGGATGAAATCGAGGTCACTTCCGACCTGGGAGATTTTTATCTGCCCTGGCCCTGCGACACCTGGCACCGCCAAGCCATTCACCAATGGCTGGAGATGGGTAACAAAATCCAACCCTTTTTGCCGGAAGTAGACGTGGAAAAGGCCCGCAAAGCCCTGTCCCGGGAGGTTTACCGGCACGCCGCCCAGTTGCTGGACGAGGCCACCGCCGATTACAGCATGATCGAAAAGGTCATCTGGCCGGACTTGGAGCGGGAAGCACGGCGCTTCATGATGGACGGCAGCATCGGCCCCCTGATCCAGGCGGAACTGGATACCTCGACCCAATCCGCCGAGGAGTTGACCTACCGGATCGTGCGCAAGGCCAACGCCCTCACTAAGCTCCGCGGCGCCGTGATCGCCGCCCGGATCCGCCATCTGAAACGCATCGGCATGGCGAGTCTGGACGAACTGACCCGCTACGACATGTTCCGGGATTGGCCCAACATCCTGGGCGGACCAGGGACCCACAAACCGACCGGATCCTCTAATGAGGAGCCTTCATAATGGGTGCGCCCGGCGGGCCAATCCTCCGCCGGGGTCATTCAACCGGGCGCCCGAAAGTCTGGGGGCAATTGGGAACCGTCCCCGAATAGATATTTTTCTGTCTGCTCTTCCAGGAATTTGCGCGCCTTGGGGTCCATGGGGCTCAGGCGGTACTCGTTGATGAGCATGGTCTGCTGACGCAACCAGTTCTGCCAGGCTTGCTTGGAAATCTGCTCGTGGATACGGCGCCCCAAGTCGCCGGGCAGGGGGGGCCGATCCAAGCCCTCGGCTTCCACGTTCAGCTTGACGCAATGGACCATCCGACTCATGAGTCTCTCCCAGGGGCACGCCCCGTCAGTTCATCGATCAATTGAGCTACCGGCTGCGGCAGGCCGCCCGGCGGTTGCCGCTCCAGAACCTGCCAGCAGTAGCTGTCCAGCTCCCGCGCCACGGCGGGCAGCGCCGCCACCCCCACCCACACCCACACCGGCGTATAGTCCAGCCGGAAGTGGGTGAAGGTATGGCGGCGCCGGGGCCAGAATTCAAGGGATAGGGGCGCCAATCCCAGTTGCTCCCGGCAATGACGCTCGATGTCCGCGCCGGGCGCGCATTCCGGCAAACTCCAAAGCCCACCCCAAATTCCGGTGGGCGGCCGCCGTTCCAGCAGCAGTCTGCTACCCGGCTCCTGGACCAGCAGCCAGTAGGCCTCCCGCACCGGTTTGCCGCGCCTGGGCGGCGGCTCCGGGAAACGGTCTTGGGCACCCTCCCGGTAAGCGGCACACAGGCTCCGCACCGGACAGTCGCCACAGCGGGGCTGGGTACGCCGGCACACTCCGGCGCCCAGATCCATGAGCGCCTGGTTATAGGCGCCAAACGCGGCCTTCGGTAGCAGACCCTCGGTCAGTTCCCACAGCACCCTTTGGGTCGCCGCGCCACCGGGCCAGCCAGGCACCGCGAAACAACGGCACAGCACCCGCTTCACGTTGCCGTCCAGAATGGGCGCACGGCGGCCCATGCCCAGGGACAGGATGGCGCCAGCGGTGGAACGGCCAATCCCTGGCAATTCCTGCAACGCCGCCAGATCCTCGGGGAAGCGGCCCTGGTGGCGCTCCAGCAGCCGTTGGGCGGCCTGGTGCAGGTGGCGGGCGCGGGCGTAGTAGCCGAGTCCGGACCAATGGCGCAGCACCTCGTCCAGGGACGCCGCCGCCAGGGCGATCAGATCCGGAAAGCGGCCCAGGAAGCGTTCATAGTAGGGAATGACGGTCGCCACCTGGGTTTGTTGCAGCATGATCTCGGACACCCACACCCGGTAGGGGCTGGGCTCCAATTGCCAAGGCAGATCATGGCGGCCGTGGCGCCGAAACCAGGCCAGTAGCAGTTCGGCGAAGCTTGAGTCCGACGCAGCTCCCATCAGGGTTTCTGGGTGCCGCATTGCCAGCAGAATTCAAACCCAGCTTCCAGCGCCTCGCCACACTGGGGACAGCACCAGCCGGGACCTGGCTCCCGGGGCACGGGACCCAGGAATTCCTGCAACAGGGCCTGGGCCCTAACCTGGTCCCGCTCGTCCGTCAGCCAGACGCAGGGATAGAGGTTGGCCGGCAATTCACCGGCGGCGCCGGCCAGGTAGTCACCCACCAGAACCGTGGCAATGCCGTGAAATTCCAGGTGGTCGATAAGACGCTGGGCCTCAATGCGATCAGCAGCTTGGTAAAGGTGGCGGCTCATGGGCGGGGAAATTGGAGCGGGCGATGGGAATCGAACCCACGTCTCCAGCTTGGGAAGCTGGGGTAATGACCATTATACGACGCCCGCATGGCCAGGAATTCTAGTGGCCCCTAGTTTGGCCTTCAAGGGCTGCAAGGGTTAGGCCGGACCCTCCGCGTACAGCTGCTCCACCAGCGCCTGGTGTTTGTCTAACACCCGCGCCCGCTTGATCTTGAGGGTTGCAGTCAGCAGGTCGTTATCGACCGTCCAGGGTTCCCGCAACAGGGCCAGACGGCGAATCTTGGCGTAGCCCGGAAACCCCTGCAACGCGGCCCGCACCCGGGTTTGCATTTCCGCCACCAACCTGGGGTCCGCCAGGCTAGCGGGGGCGTCCGGATCCAGTCCATATTCCTGGGCCAGGGACGGCCAAAGCTGATTGTTGAGCACCAGCAGGGCACTCAGATACGGCCGGCCCTCCCCTACCACCAACACCTGCTCGAACAGAGGATCCAGGCTAATGGCGAGTTCCATGTCGCCCGGCGGCACCTTCTCCCCGTTGGACAGCACCAGGATGTCCTTGATGCGTCCCGTGATATAGATATGGCCCCGTTCGACGCGCACCTTATCGCCAGTATGGAGCCAGCCGTCCGCATCGATCATGGCGGCGGTGGCGGCGTGGTTGTTCCAATAGCCGAGCATCACCCCCGGTCCCCGCACCAACAACTCATCCCGGTCGCCGACCCGAATTTCGGTGCCACCCAACACCAGCCCCACGCTGGCGGGATCATTATCCTCCGGGGTATTGACGCTCACCACCGGGCTGGTTTCGGTGAGTCCATAACCCTGCAAGATGGTGACGCCGAGACCGATGAACAGCCGCGCCACTTCCGGCGCCAGCGCCGCACCACCGCTGATGGCCAAGCGCAATCGACCGCCAAGCCGGGCGCCCAACTGATCCGCCACCAGCCGCTTGAATAGCGGCCAGGCGAGCAAAGCCGGGTTCCAGCCGCGTCGGCCCTGGGCATACTCGAAGCGGCGCCAGCCAGTGGCCACGGCGGCGTGAAACAGGCGCCGCTCCAGGGGACTCTTGGTCACCAACTGTTCCATCAAGCGCCCATAAATACGCTCGAAAACCCGGGGCACCGCGATCATCAGAGTCGGGCGGACCAGGCCCAGGTCCTCCCCCAACTGAGCCACCGACCGGGAAAACGCCACGCAGGCGCCGGCCATGATGGGCAGGTAATAGCCAGCGCTACGCTCCAAGGTATGGGACAGGGGCAGGAAGGACAGGAACACGTCCTCCTGGTACACCGAAATCATCCGCACCCCCCCTTCCGCCACCGACAACATATTGTGGTGACTCAGCATCACGCCCTTGGGATGACCCGTGGTACCAGAGGTGTAGACGATGGACGCCAGGCCATGGGGATCCCCGGCCCGCTGCCGGGGCGGCGGTGCCTGAGTCGGCAGCCAGTCGGCGGCGGCCACCAGGCGGGGGTCCGGGTCCCATTGTCGGCCCGTTTCTGGACCCGCATCCAACAGCACCACCCGGCTGGGACAATTGGGCAGCTTGAGCGCTGGAGCCAAGCGGCGCCAACGGCCCAGGTCCTGAATCAGCAACAGCTTGACCGCCGCGTCTTCCAGGATGAAGGCGGCGTTTTCGGCCCGGTCATCCACGAACAGGGGCACCGTGACCAGGCCCAACCCCAGGGCCGCCTGGTCCATCATCACCCATTCCGGGCAATTGCGGACCAAGATGGCCACCCGGTCGCCGGGTCGCAGGCCCTCGTTGACCAAGGCTTGCTGCCAGCAACCCACCTGGCGTTCCATGTCCCGCCAGGTCAGGCTGACCAGTTGCTTCTTGGCGCCGAAGCGCTGATAAGCGACCCGATCCGGCGAGCGCCGTGCCCGCTGGACGAATAAACCGTCCAGGGTACGCGCCTGTTCGGCGTAAATGAGGTCCAGAGTACCGGCGGAGATGCTCAAGGAATCAGGACTCCCCCTCGATCAATGACAGGTCTGCAGTTGTCTGGGCGCTGGCGGCCCGCTATTTTCCCCGTCCGAGGGAACGGCCCACCTGAACCCAGACCGCCAGCTCAAGCTGGCGGGGCGGACGGTTAGTGTAAAATGGCCGTCAAACATCAAACTATAGCCCAACAACTGCCGTGGAAATCATCTTAAACGGTGCGCCCCGCACGCTTCCTGACGATTTGACCCTGGCCGGCCTGCTGGAGTTGCTGGACCTGGGCCAGCGGCGCATCGCCGTGGAAATCAACCAAACCCTGGTGCCCCGCAGCCGCTTTCCCCTGCATCAACTGGCGGAACAGGATCGAGTTGAGATCATACATGCGGTAGGCGGCGGCTAAAATCCGTCGTCCCAGGCGCATCACCGCAATCGGATCGCCCCCGTCTCACCCACTATAGACTAGACCCATTGTTCTTATGAGCATAGACAATCAGTCCCCGGATTCTTGGACCCTTGCGGGCCGCACATTTAATTCCCGGCTGTTGGTTGGCACCGGCAAGTACCGGGACCTGGACGAGACGGGCCAAGCCATTGGGGCCAGTGGCGCGGAAATCGTCACCGTAGCGGTGCGGCGCACCAATATGGGCCAAGATAAGGACCAGCCCAATATCCTGGACGTGCTGCCGCCGGATCGGTACACCATCCTGCCCAACACTGCTGGCTGTTACGACGCCCAGAGCGCGGTACGCACCTGCCAGTTGGCCAGGGAACTCCTGGACGGTCATGCCCTGGTGAAGCTAGAGGTGCTGGGCGACCCCAAGACCCTGTTTCCCGACGTGCTGGCTACTCTGGAAGCGGCCAAGGAACTGATTCGGGACGGCTTCCAAGTCATGGTCTATACCAATGACGACCCGGTAATGGCCAAGCGCCTGGAGGAATTGGGTTGCGTGGCGGTCATGCCCCTGGCCGCGCCCATCGGCTCTGGTCTTGGCATTCGCAATCGCTTGAACATCCTCACCATCGTGGAAAACGCCCAGGTCCCCATCCTGGTGGACGCTGGCGTGGGAACCGCGTCCGACGCGGCCATTGCCATGGAACTGGGTTGCGACGGCGTCTTGATGAACACCGCTATCGCCGCCGCGCAGCAGCCGGTACGCATGGCGGCGGCCATGCGCATGGCCATCGAGGCGGGCCGGGAAGCCTTCCTGGCCGGGCGCATGCCGGCGCGACGCTTCGCGTCCGCCTCCTCGCCCATCGAGGGCCTGTTCTTTTAAGCCAGCGTGACCGAACTTCCCCCTAGCGCCGCCCCGGAGAGGGAGTTCGGCCCAAGGACTGTGGACCCGGCCCCGCAACCTGGCTCGCGCCAACACCGGGTTCGCAGCTACGTGCTGCGGGAAGGCCGCTTCACGGATGGCCAGCGGCGCGCCTACGACAAGCTATGGCCGACTTTCGGCATCGAGGCTCCCGCCGGGTGCGTCCTGGATCTGGCGCAAATCTTCGGCGATGAGGTGCCGGTGCGGGCCGAGATTGGCTTCGGCAACGGCGAACACCTAGCCGCCATCGCCGCCGCCAACCCCAGGGTGGGCTATCTGGGCATCGAGGTCCATCGGCCCGGCATCGGGCGCTTGTTGCAAAGCCTGGACCAGGCTGGTTTGACCAACGTGCGCCTGCTGCGTGGCGACGCCATGGAGGTGCTGAACCAGTGTCTCGGCGACGCCTGCCTAGAGGGGCTCTATGTACTCTTTCCCGATCCCTGGCCCAAGACCCGCCATCACAAGCGGCGCCTGTTGCAAGCAGATTTCGTCGCCCAGGCAGTCCGGGTGTTGCGGCCGGGGGGGCTGCTGCACTTTGCCACCGATTGGGCCGATTACGCGGAGCAGACCTTGGCCCTCCTGGACCAAACCCCGGATCTCCACAACCAGGCGGGCCCCGGAAACTTTACCCCGCGCCCCCAATCCCGGCCCGTCACCCATTTTGAACGGCGCGGGCAGCGCCTGGGGCACCGGATTTGGGACCTAACCTTCAGCCGCCGTGGGGAGGAGTAGCGCAAGGGGAACCGGCGCGCGCGCCGCGCCGGTCAGCACCAAGCAGGCGTAATCAAGCGGTTGCTAGGATAGGGCGGACGACATCCCCGAAGAGGCGCCAGACCCAAGCCCGACCGGGACCAGGGGTTGGCAAACGTCCAAATAAATGCCCTGGTCTTCCTCGTTAAAACAGCAGGCGATAATTTCGTCGAAATCATCTAGGTAATCTAGGATGACTTTTACGGCGATTTCCGCCGCTTCCCGCTTGGGATAGCCATAGACACCGGTACTGATGGCGGGAATAGCGATGCTTTTCGCCCGATGCTCCTTCGCCAGGGTGAGGACCTGCCGGTAGCAACTCCGCAGCACGTCCGCTTCCCGATGGTCGCCACCGTGCCAAACGGGCCCCACCGTGCTGACGATCCAGCGCGCCGGCAACTGGAAGCCCGGACTGATACGGGCTTCTCCGACCGGACAACCGCCCAGGTTGGCGTTGTAGGCGCGCAGCGCGGGTCCCGCAGCGCGATGGATGGCCCCGTCCACGCCGCCGCCGCCCATCAGGCTGGAATTAGCGGCATTCACCACCACATCGACCTCCAGCCGGGTAATGTCGTCGATAACGATGCGCAACAGTCCCATGTTAATGTCCTCCAGTCTCTTTGTTTATTCGATCTTATGCGAGACAACATAAGCTGGCCCGCCACTTTCCGCAAGTAGCCATGGAAAATCTTGCCGTTATCCTCGCCGCCATCGCCTTGGGCTGGTTCTGGATCGACAGCCTGGGTGCTCGGGAGGAGGCCATTCGCATCTGCCGAGCCGCCTGCGAGCGCAATCGGGTGCAGTTGTTGGATCAAACGGTGGCGCTGCGCCGCTTGGGCTTCCGGCGCGATGGGGACGGCCGCCTGCGCTGGCGCCGCGCCTATGGATTTGAATTCAGCGAGGAAGGCGTCGGGCGCCATACCGGACACCTGGTGTTGGTGGACCGGCGCCTGGAATCTCTCAGCCTCGGCCTGCCGGATTACCCGGAAGACAGTTAGGGAGTGGGATTTGGCGGGCTCGGGCGCCCGTTATTTGACGATCTTGAGCACTGGCTTTTTCGGGCCCAGCTTGGCAACATCCGTGGTAGTGCTGGGGGGATCCCCCTGGTTGTCCGGCTCCTCGGGAAACAACATGCCCCGGCCGTTTTCCTTGGCGTAAATCCCCAGCACCGAACGGGGCGGCACCCGAACCATCATGGAGCTGCCGCCAAAGCGGGCGCTGAACAGGATTTCCTCATCGCCCAACACCAGCCCGCGCACCGCCACCGGACCAATGTTGAGGACAATCCGGCCATCCTGGATAAACTGGGTCGGTACCTGCACCCCCTCTTGCTTGGCATCCACCAGCAAATGGGGGGTCAAGTCGTTATCCGCAATCCAGTCGTAAATCGCCCGGATGAGGTAGGGACGATTGGATGTCATTTCCGTCATGGCCCAATGCTCCCCAAATCTTTCTAAGATCTCATTTCCTCTTCCATCTCGGAAAGACTTTGACGGAACGAGTCACGGGTAAACATCCGGGTTTGGTAGGCCTTGATGGGCCGGGCCGACGCCGGAAGGTTGATCCCCATCACCTTGAGGCGCCACAGCAACGGCGTCACCGCGCAATCCACCAGGGTTAATTCGTCGCTCATGAAATAGGGCTTGGCTTCAAACACGGGCGCGGTGGCAACCAGGCTGTCCTGAAGTTGTTGACGCGCCTGGGCCGCTTCCGCATCCGGGGCGTGCAGGATCTTGTCCATCAAGCTATACCAGTCCTTATCCACCCGAAACATGAACAAGCGGGCGTTGGCCCGGGATACCGGATCCACCGGCAGCAAGGGCGGGTGGGGAAACCGCTCGTCCAGGTACTCCATGATGATGCGCGACTCATAGAGCTTGAGATCCCGGTCAACCAGAGTCGGCAGGGTGCCGTATGGGTTGAAATCCATGATCTCGTCCGGAAGGTTGAGGGGGTCCACGTCGACGATTTCCACGGCGATGCTTTTTTCCGCCAACACCATGCGTACCCGATGACTGTACGCGCAATGGGGATCGGAATAGAGGGTCATTACGGATCTCTTATTCGCGACTACGGCCATCTAGGGTCTCCCATCTTCATTGAGAATTCGCGTTTTAGCAGGCAATTAGACGCCGCCCAGACACGCCAAAAGGGCGCACAGTATATCCGAACCTGGACGCCCTCTGGATTGAGTTGCGGTTGTCCGTCGCAAGGTTCGGGAATCTTGCGACCAAGGTCGTGGAGATCATCCCTGGCGGCACCTCTTTGGCGGACCTGGATCTTCGGTCAAGCCGGGGTCCCAGGCTATGGGACCGTCGACAGCGCATACCAGGAAGTAATATCCAGCACAGGGGTTGGTGCGCAGCGGCAAGGCGACTTGGCCGGTCAATTGAAAATTCCCGCAGGGCGAGGAGCTAGCACCAGGGGAAGAACCGGGGCGGCAGACTGATCAAGGGAACCTTAAGAGATTTTTTCATTTTGCGGCCCCTGGGGAACCGGCTTGGTCCTATTCAACAAGCACAGATCCTCCTGAATAATTCAACGCATAATTACCTTATCGCCCACAGCCCAATTTGGAAAGCCTATAGGTGCTAAAAAAGATCTATTTACCGTAAGGAGAACTTTTACACTTTTCTTGGCTGACAAATTAAGCGTTTATTTCTATTCTTGTTTCTACTATATCCTTTTTAGTTGTTTCTAGTCTATTCTCGGTGACTTAGCTAAGGGGAAACGCCAACGGGCATTTTTCCCGGTGCGATGGGATCTGCTGTCGATCAAAGTATCCGTCGAAGTACTTATGGACTTGCTGCACTTGCGCGATAATGCGCACCGATTTGCTATGAGCATTTCTTACGGCTTTTGTCAACTTTTACTTTACGGAGGGCCGCATTGTGACCTCAAAAGAAACTCCCTCAGCCGATCCGGCCAAGGAGCAATCATCTCCGTGCATGGCGCCGCCGGCGTCGGCCAACCCTGCCGAGAGCCAGTCCATGGCTACGCGCCGTGATGTCCTGAAAGCCGGCGGTATGCTGGGATTGTCATCGTTGATGGGCACTGCGGCGCTGATGGTGCCTGCCGATGACGCCCAAGCGGCTATCGAGTGGGCCGAACACTTCCAGAAGAATTATCGGCTGATGACAGCGGAGGAAAAGGACGAGGCGCGCCTCCGGCTCGAAAAGCGCTATTCCGAGGAGTACGGAAAGAAAGTCAACGTCGATACCACCGAAGCGGCGCCAGGCGTTTTGATGGGGTATGCCCTCAACATCCGCAAGTGCATCGGCTGCCGCCGCTGTGTTCACGCCTGTGTCGCCGAGAACAACCAGTCGCGCGGCACGCAACGACCGGGTGAAAAAATCGAGTGGATCCAGGTGCTGCGCATGGAGCGCGGCCAGTTTGAAGAAGACAAAATGAACCACGGCTACCCCGAAGGACTGGGCATCCAGGTCGGTGGTAACGCCTACACGCCCGCTGGCCAAGTCCTCGAAGGCCAATACTTCTACGAGCCCGACGCCGTTCCGGAAAAAGACGCCACCTATATGCCCCTCGCCTGTATGCAGTGCGAAAAGCCGCCCTGCGTCAAGGTTTGCCCGGTGCGTACCACATTTCGCGAAGGCGACGGCGTGGTGGTGATCGACTACAACTGGTGTATCGGCTGCAAGATGTGCATGAATGCCTGCCCCTACTGGGCGCGCCGCTTCAACCTCACCACACCGGTACTGCCGAAGGAAGACATGAACCCGGTCACCCACTATCTGGGTAACCGCCCGCGTATGCGTGGCGTGGTCGAGAAGTGCCACTGGTGCCTGCAACGCAGCCGCCACAACCGTTACCCGGCCTGTGTCGAGGTCTGCCCGGTCGGCGCCCGCAAATTCGGCAACCTGCTGGACCCAGAAAGCGAAGTAAGCCTGGTGCTAGCCAGGAAGAATGTGTTCCGGCTCAAGGCCGAGTACAACACCTTCCCGAAATTCTTCTACTTCTACGATTGAGGGGCCGGACCGTGTTAACTCGTTTCCTTACTGACTATACGCGCTACGTCCTCAAGGGCGGCACCAAGTTCTACGCCTGGATGGGCTCCCTCGGCGTACTGATCCTGTGCATGCTGTACGTGTTCTACCTGCAGAACACCGAAGGACTGATCGTCACCGGCATGACCAGCCAAATCAGTGACGGCCTCTACCTAGCCAATCTGGTTTTCCTGGTGGGCGTGGCCGCGGGGGCGGTGACCATCGTCTTCCCGGCCTACGTCTATCACCACGAGGGCATGCATAAGGTGGCCGTGCTGGGCGAGATGCTAGCGATCACTGCCGTAATCATGGTCATGGTGTTCGTGTTTGCCCACATGGGCCGGCCCGACCGCCTCTGGCACATGTTTCCGCCTCGTGGCATCTACAGTTTCTCCTCGATGCTGGGCTGGGACGTGATGGTGTTGAGCGGCTACCTGATCCTCAACTTCATCTGCGGTTTCTACTATCTGTGGTGCAAGTACACCGGCAACCCCATTAACAGGAAATGGTTCATCCCCCTGGTGTATGTGGCCATTGTCTGGGCGCTGTCGATCCACACCGTCACGGCTTTCCTGCTGGCCAACAACCCAGCGCGTCCGATGTGGTTCCACAGCATGATGCCGATTCGCTTTATCGCCACGGCGTTTGCGGCCGGCCCGTCCCTGATCATCCTGACCTTCCTGATCGTCCGCAACAACACCAAGTTCTGGGTTGATGACAGCGCGATCAAGCTGCTCACCACCATCGTTCAGTTCTGTCTGGGCATTGCGATCTTTTTGACGATGTCGGAAGTGGTGATCGAACTCTATGCCCGTACCGAGCATGCCAACGGCCTCTACTACCTGATGTTCGGCCTGCATGGACTCACGGGCTTGGTGCCATGGTTCTGGAGTTCGCTAGTACTGATGGTCGGTGCCTTCATCCTGTTCCTGGTCCCGCGCTTCCGCAACAATTTCAAGTTGCTGACCATCCCCAGCGCGATGGCCTTCGTCGGCATTTGGATCGAAAAAGGCATGGGGCTGATCGTTCCCGGTTACGTTCCAACACCGATCGGCGAAGTTACCGAGTATCACCCAAGCTTCGTCGAGTGGCTGTTGGTGCTTGGCATCTGGGCCTTCGGCTTCTTCATCCTGACCATCCTGCTCAAGGGCGCCATCGGTATCCTGCAGGGCGAGATCAAGTACGGCAGCGGTCAGACCGTTGCGGCGAGGTGAGATGATCATCATGAAAAAACTGGCTATCTACATGACAGTCCTAGCACTCTGCGGCGGTGCGTTTTACGCCACCATTGCCGCAGAAACGGCGGCACAGCCGGCAGCGGAGCCGGCCAAAGAGCCGACCGTCTGCTTTGAAAGCCGCAAGGGCGCCACGGAAATCAATAAGCGCGAAATTGCGCCCGGCCTGCCCAATGTCAAATGCTCACCGAGAACCGGCGCAGCGCTCTGGTATGGTGATCCCTTCGACGGCACGGTGCCAATGGGCAAGATGCCGCTGCTGGAGACCATCCCGGAGGGCCAGGCCGTCATCCGGCCGCGCACGGAAAAGCTGGCGCTCATGCCGATGTGTGGCGTCGCCTGCCATAACGGCGTCGGACCCGGGTTCACCCCGCCAACGCTGCCCGTCGATAAGCGGCCGACGCCGGTCCCAACCATGGAAGCGATGGTGCCCGACCTCAAGAACCTACAGCACGGCCGCGGCCGCATCTGGTGCCTGGATTGTCACCATACGACCGAACGCAACAAGCTGGTCGACCACTTCGGCGACCCGGTCAGTTTTGACCAGCCGCAGCTCCTGTGCGGCAAGTGCCATGGCGACAAGCTGCGTGATTGGCGGGATGGCATCCACGGCAAGCGGATCGGTGAGTGGACCAGCAACGGTAAGAAGCGCTGGTTTACCTGTACGGAATGCCATAACCCCCATAACGTACAGGACGGCGCTCGCAACCGTGGCTTCGTCCAGATTCAGCCCGAATCGCCACCTCAATTGCCCAGGGGCTTTCACGATGCATCCCACGAGAAAGTGCATCCCATTGCCCACTGATGGCGCTGTCTCCATAACCCCCCATGATATCGGACGATAATCATGAAGGGCGCGGTCCCGGTGGGATCGCGCCCGCGTTGACCCCCGAGCAGAAGACGCGCCATGTGGGCAAGACCAACGTCTTTTTCGGGCCCCCATTGGCGATCCTCACGGATGGGGATAAGAATACCTTAGAGGTCAGCGGCACACTCAACCGCACGGCGGAACGTTATCTAGAAATTCTGCGCTTTCACGGCCTGGAACTCACCGAGCCGGAACGCAAGTGCATCGCCAACATCTGCAATATCGGCTTTATGGCGCCGTTGGAGATCCGTGAGCTGCCGTTCGAGGTACGCCTGTCGAATTTCCAACACGAAGGTTTGGACAAGGAGGCGCTGGCAGCGAAGCTCGATGGCGCCAGCTTTGCGGATCTGGTGGCCGTTGTCGAGTCGTTGGGCTTTTGAGTCAGTGCCAATCAGTTAGCGGGCTGAGCGCTATCGCTCAGCCCGGCTCCTAGGGTGCCCAAAGACCTGGGAGATGGACCTGGTCGGCCAGGCCGTCTGCTCCGGGCGCTGTGCACCACCCACGGCCTCAATACCCAAGGCTGCCAGACATTCCCCACCGAGGGTGGGCCCTGGTTCAGGTTCGACACTAATTACCTAAATTCTTGGATAAGAGTATAGCTAAATGGCCAATCACGGGTTGAGGGTGCAATGGGAGCCGAGTCATGGTGTCGGCAACGAACTTCTTGACCAGCAGCACAGGACCCTGGCAGCCCACTGCAATGCCCTGGCCGATGGTCTAGCTGATACGAGCCCCGAGGGCCAGACGAGGTTCCGGCAACTGTTCGCCGAGTTGATGACTTGTGCCCGAGAACATTTCGCCACCGAGGCGGCCGAACTGGCCGCCGCTGGTGGCCAGTTGGTCGAAGCAACGCAACAGGACCAAGCCGAGTTCGAGTACCTGGCCGCCGAAATCATCACCACCGAGCACTTCTCGAACGAGGAACTTCAGCGCTTCCTGGCGTTATGGTGGACCGGGCATATCCGGGACTGCGTTAGAAAGCATGGCGACCTGCCGTCGCCGCAGTAGACGCTCACCGGAGCAAGCAGCGGTTCCGTCGATCCCGGCCCGAGTTGGTTGGCCTGCGCTCCCCACCCGCACCGGTCAGCAGAGATCAGCGGTCACCTGATCCACCCCTGCAGCTCAGGCGGCAGCGGTGGTCGGCATCGAGTAGGTTAGCGTCCCCCGGAGAGCAGGTTGTGATCGTGCCATCGGGCACCCAAGGCAGGCGCCCGGCGCCGCCGGAAATTCTGCCGACGCCCAGTCGCCTACCGTTGGGCTAGACCGGATTATCCTGCTCCAGGTACTGGTGCTCCACTCCGAACCGGTCTGCAAGATGGGCGCCCAACGCTTGTACTCCGTAACGCTCGGTCCCGTGATGGCCGGCGGCCAGGTAATGCACCCCTAGCTCCCGTGCTGCATGGACGGTTCGCTCCGAAATTTCCCCGCTCAAAAAGGCGTCCACCCCCAATTCTGCCGCCTGGCCGATCAGGTCCTGGGCGGCCCCGGTACACCAGGCGATACGCCGGACCGGACGGCCGGAGCCGGACACCGCCAGGGGTAGACGCCCCAGTCGCTCGCCCACCTCGGCCGCCAATTGGTCCAGGGACGGGGCGTCCGGAACTTCCCCCACCCATAACAGCGGGTTTTCCGGCGTGGCTCGCCCGTCCTGGAATCCCAACACCAGGCCCAATTGGTGGTTGTTGCCCAGGGTAGGATGGGCGTCGAGGGGTAGGTGGTAGGCCAGCAGGCTAACGCCATGCCGTATCAAGGTGCTTATGCGGCGACCCTTCATGCCGGTGAGACAGGGCGCTTCTCCTTTCCAGAAGTAGCCATGATGGACCAGCAGCAAGTCCGCGCCAGCCGCCACCGCCGCGTCGATGGTCGCCTGGCTGGCGGTGACGCCGGTGACCAACCGGTGGACTTGATCGCCCGACTCCACCTGCAGGCCGTTGGGGCAGTAATCCGCGTGGCGGGTGCAATCCAGAAGTTGGTTACAGTAATCGACCACCTCACTCAACCACACCAAGACAGGCACTCCTTCCCGCAGGTCGCGGGAACTCTGTATTAACGGGCGACCTATTCCGAGGACCGGACCACCAGCACGTCATGACGGGCCGCGTGCATCACGCCATTGGCGGTGGAACCCAGCATGCCGAACAGGCCCGGTCCGCAATGGGTGCCGATGACGATCAAATCCACGTTCTCCTGTTCTGCAAAGGCGACGATTTCCGCCTTCGCCGACCGGGTGCTAGTCACCACTTCCAGGCGGGGCTCGATTCCTTCCAGTTCCTCGGCCAATTTGTGCAATTCGCGCATGGCCCGATTGGTCAGATAGTCCTTGGGATCCTCGTCCTCGGGACCAATGCGGTCGACGGGTATATCTTCGGGGAAATGCTCCACCACGTACAACAGGATCAAACTCGCCGAATAGGCTTTGGCGATTTCCACCGCCCGATGCACCGCGACACTACTGACGCAGGAAAAGTCCGCCGGTGCTAGGATTTTCTTGTAGGCTGCCATGGGTTGCTCCTTTCCCCTTCGGGTTGCTGGGTTAAACAATCACAGCCAGGGTTTCCCCCATATAAATATAGTGGTTGGCGACCCCCGCGCCGCCGCCACCAGGCCTGACCCAGATGGGGACCGTGCGCCCCGGCAGTCCAGGGCCATTTCCTTATCCTGGTTCCCGGCGCGCGCGGTCCTCCTCACCCCCCGCTTATGTCATAATTTTCGCCTCATCCGATCACGGTGTCAGCCCTGTTGTCCTGTTCCCCTTGCCCATTCGCCGCCGAACCCCATTGGCAGCCCTGGGAATTGTTTCGTCGCGCCCAAATCAGCCGCGAAGTGGAGGGCTGGCTGCGCGCCGACGGCTCCCTGACCCGCCGGGTAATCCATTTTTGTGACCAGCGGTTTCGGGTGCGGGTGCTCTACCAAGGCTGGGGACGGCCGAGCGCCCGGGAACGGGGCCACCTGGGCATGGGGCGGGTCGCCACCGCATGGATCCGGGAGGTGGAATTGCTGTGCGGAGCCACCCCTTGGGTGTTCGCCCGCACCCTGATTCCGGTGACCACGCTACGCGGCGCGGCGCGGCGCCTCATGTATCTGCGGGACAAACCCTTGGCGGCGGTGTTGTTCGCGGATCCCGGCGTGCGCCGCCAGGGAATGGAAATGGCGATCTTGACGCCCCAACATCGGCTGTTCCATGCCGCCAGTCTGGCCCTGACCAGTCGCCCGTCCCGGTTGTGGGGCCGGCGCACCCTGTTTAAAGTGGATGGGCGCCCGCTACTGGTGCATGAAATTTTTCTACCGACCCTATTGAACGTCGAACCATGAGCGTCCCACTCGCACCCAGCACCGAGAAGCCAACCACCCCCATACCCCTGGGCGAACGGTTACGCCGGTACGCCTATCTGACCCGCCTCCACCGGCCGATCGGGATCTTCCTATTGATGTGGCCAGCGCTGTGGGCACTGTGGATCGCTGGCGACGGACATCCCCCTTGGCCGGTCCTGGTGGTGTTCGTGCTGGGCGTGGTGCTGATGCGCTCGGCGGGGTGCGCCATCAATGATTACGCGGATCGGGACTTCGACGGCCAGGTGGAGCGCACCCGGGAACGGCCCCTGCCCCTCGGGCTGGTCAGCCCCGGCGAGGCGCTGGGGGTGTTTCTGGTGCTGAGCCTGGCCGCTTTTGGCCTGGTGCTCACCCTCCACTGGCCCACCGTGGCCCTGTCAGTGGTGGCGCTGGCGTTGACCGCCACCTACCCCTTCATGAAGCGCTTTACCCACGTGCCCCAGGCGGTGCTGGGGGCGGCTTTCGGTTGGGCGGTGCCCATGGCGTTCAGCGCCATCCAGGGCCAGATTCCACCCCTGGCTTGGGTCCTGTTCGGCACCACGTTGCTGTGGGCCCTGATCTATGACACCCAATACGCCATGGTGGACCGGGACGATGACCTGCGCATCGGCGTCAAGTCCACTGCGATTTTGTTCGGCGCTTGGGATCGTTGGATCATCCTGCTGCTGCAACTCCTGATGCTGGCCCTATTGACTGGCGTCGGCTTGGCCGCCGGGCGGGGGAACTTCTACCTGCTCGGCGTGGCGGGGGCGGCACTGCTGGCGGGCTACCAGCAATATCTGATCCGGAACCGGGAGCGTGGCGCCTGCTTCCGGGCCTTTCTATCCAACCATTATTATGGAATGCTGGTATTTCTGGGCCTCATGCTGGATTACGCCCTGGCGCCAGGGTCTTAACCCGGAATTCGCAATGAGGTCTTTTCATCCGGCACTAGAAACTTAGGGCGGAGCGAAGGTTCCAACCAACTCAAGGTCCACCACACCGGGCCTAGTACCACCGGATCAATCTATCCATTACCTCACCCACCACTGGCATTATTGGAGAACAGGAGCATGCTGAACCGTCTGACCCGCCCCGCCCTGCTGGGCTTGCTGGGGCTCTGCTTGATGGCGGCTGGACCGGCCCGCGCCCTGGACGAGGGCATCGACTACCAAACTCTGGCCATGCCCCAACCCACGGAAACCGGCAATAAGGTGGAAGTGCTGGAATTCTTCTGGTATGGCTGCCCCCACTGTTACCAACTGGAACCGGGCCTGGAGAAATGGAACGCCAGCAAACCGGCTAACGTCGAATTTCGCCGGGTGCCGGCGATCCTGGGACCCAGTTGGGAGCCGGGGGCGCGGGCCTATTTCGCCATGGAACAGTTGGGCGTGCTGGAGCGGCTGCACAAACCCCTGCTGCGCGCCATTCACGAGGAGAAAAAGCGCCTGGCCGACGCCAACAACTACGCAGACTGGATGGCGGCTCAAGGCGTTGACCGGGATGAATTTATGAAGGCCTACAACTCCTTCACGGTGGACATGAAGGTGCGCAAGGTTCAACAGATGCCGACCAAATACGGGATCGACGGGGTACCGGTACTGGTTGTCAACGGCAAATACCGGGCCAGCCAGTCCATCGCCGGCAGCACCGAGCGCCTGTTCAAGGTATTGGATACCCTGGTCGCCCAGGAGTCGGGCACCGCCCCGGCGCCAGATCCAGCTACGGCCAAGTAAGCAGGGCGTTGGGGGACCGGAGTCTCACCGCTCCGCCCCCCGCCTGGATCAATGGTGGGCGGCCGGCTCCTCCGCCAACTGCGCGTTGGGATTGGGAAAACGCTCCACCACCCAGTCCGGCAACCGGCACAGATTGGCGTGATATAGGGCCTCGGATTCCATCAGAATCAGCACCAACACCACCACCATCACCGGCAAAATGCCCACTCCCCCGATCAACGCCATGGTCGCTTCCTTGCGGAATCCCAGGTAGACATGGGCCGCCCACCCCCCCAACAGGATCACACCCAACCCGGCGAGCATTAGCACAAACACCAGGGTGCGCCGTGCCGCCACCTGCCAATGGCATTTAACGTACCAGGGATCGACTTCCAAGGAGCGTCGGGCGCGCCACAGGCTGTACCCGATGAGCAACGCGGACAGGGTTGGGGTAATCCCGGCGGACCAGGGAAAGCTGCCGTACATACCCAGCAAGGAAACGAACACTAGGATGTGGTTACCAATCACATTAGTGAGAAAAATCTCATGGGGAATATTGGCCCGTTTGATTTCCTCAGGACTGACGACAAAGCGCATGGAATTCCACTCCTCGCGGCAACAACCCCCCGGCGTCTAGACTGAGCTGGGGACAGAAAGAGGTGCGACAGCCGCATTCTAACCCCTTTACCAGACCGGCGCGGCCCCCGCGAGCCAACCCCATCTGGCAATCGGCCGGCGACCAAGCTATGCTCGCCGACCTATGAGCGCCGCCATTTATCCTGGCACCTTCGACCCCATCACCCTAGGGCACGCCGATATCATCCGGCGGGCCGTGGGCCTGTTCGACCGGCTGCTGGTGGCGGTGGCCGCGAGCCCCGGCAAAGCCCCCTTGTTCGACCTGGAGCAGCGTCTGGAACTTATTCGAGCAGTGGTGGGTCATCATCCACAGGTGGAAGTGCAGGCCTTTTCGGGCTTGCTGGTGGATCTGGCCCGACAACGGGACATCCCGGTCATCCTGCGGGGCGTGCGGACCGGCTCCGACTTTGAATACGAGCATCAGCTGGCGAACGTCTATCGGCGCCTGAACCCAGATTTAGAGATTTTATTCTTGTCTCCCCGCGAGCAATACGCCTGCATTTCCTCAAGTTTCGTCCGCGAAATCGCCGCCCTGGGCGGAAATTTAAGCAGTTTCGTGCACCCGGTGGTGCAGGCTGCATTGTCGGCACGCTTTAGCTAAACTGTTCGCCGATCGTTTGGCGAGGCGTGCTTCCAAGCTACTGGAGTTCTAACAAAATGGCCCTATATATCACTGACGAATGCATCAACTGCGACGTGTGCGAGCCCGAATGTCCCAACGGCGCCATTAGCCAGGGGGACGAAATCTACGAGATCGATCCGGATCTCTGCACCGAATGCGTGGGCCACTATGAATCCTCCCAGTGCGTGGAGGTCTGTCCGGTGGACTGCATCTTGACGGACCCGAACCATGAGGAATCTCCAGAGGCGCTGCGGGCCAAGTACGAAAAAATCACCGGCGATAAATAGCCGCCGGGGCAGCCACCGGACCCTTGTGGTTCGGGAGTCCCTCACCAGCAAAGGCCGGCACTTCAACCGCCGGCCAACCCGGGGCGCTCCCCCACCCTAAGTCATTCAACACCAGGAGGCGCGGATCGTGCATAAGATCCTTGGAATGTTCATGGCATTGTTGGTGGGCATGGTCCTGCTGACGGACGCCGACGCGGCCCGCTTCGGCGGCGGCAAAAGTTCCGGCCGGCAATATTCATCCCCGGCCCCCACCCAGACCCATACGCCAGCGGCCGGCAAGACCCAAGCCGCCAGCGCGGCCCAACCAGCGTCCGGGATTAGCCGCTGGATGGGACCCTTGGCGGGACTGGCGGCCGGCGGGTTGCTGGCGGCCCTGTTGTTCGGCGACGGCTTCGAAGGTGTCCAATTCCTGGATATCCTCTTATTCGCGGCCTTGGCGTTCGGCGGGTTCGCCCTATTCCGGGCCTGGCGCAACCAGGCGGCTCCCAAGGCGGCCGGGGTTGGGCCGCTGGGTACCGGCTCCCTGTTCCAAGGCCCCATCGGCGGCGGGACCGCCCAACCGGCGACCACCGGCTGGGGACAGCCAGCGTTGGACAGGGGTCCGGCCTGGTTTGACGCGAACACTTTCGCGGCTGGCGCCCAGGATCATTTTCGGCGGTTGCAGGTCGCTTGGGATCAAAACAACATGGACGAAATCCGCACCTACACGGATCCGGACCTGTTCAATGAACTATCCCGTGAACGGGAGCGCTTAGGCCCGGGTCCCCAGCACACCGAAGTACTGAACATCGCGGCGGAACTGGTGGGTCTACGCCGCGAGGGCGACCAACTGGTGGCCAGCATTGGCTTCACTGGACTGGTGCGGGAACAGCGGGACGCGCCCCCCACCCAGGTGGCGGAGACCTGGCATGTGAGTCACGCTTGGGACACTCCCAAGGGGGACTGGTACATCGTGGGCATCCAGCAACAGGGCCAGTAGTAGTCACCTAGAACGCCACTGGGCGGGCGTCGCCGGCCCAGTGGCGCCCCGCCCGAGTCACGGGTGATCCTGAATTTTCTCCTCCGGCCCGCGCCCATCTTCCTCCCGGACCCAGCGTCGCCAAGCCCCTGATTCCCTTGACCGTGGGCGCCCAGGCACGGCTTATCCACAGGCCATCCACCCCTTATTCCACCAGATTTACACAAGATATGGTGGTTGACACCGAATGTAGCCCTCATATATTGTGCGGCCCGACGAGCCTGGAATCCATCGCCCTCTGACCATCAGGAAGCCGCCGAGCCATGAGCAACCCCACCAGCACCCGTACCGCCAGCCCTGAAATCCGCACTCTGACCGCTAGTCCGCCCACCCCCAACCGGGTGGAGTCCAAGGAAGGCGGCGAAGGTTTCCAGGTCATCCGGCGCAACGGCAAAGTCACTTCGTTCGACGCCAGCAAAATCGCGGTGGCCTTGACCAAGGCGTTCTTAGCGGTGGAGGGGGGTAGTGCGGCGACCTCGACCCGCATTCATCACACGGTGCAGGAGTTGACCGACCAGGTGGTGGCTGCCTTCAGCCGGCGCCAGCCCGGCGGCGGCAACTTGCACATCGAGGACATCCAGGACCAGGTGGAATTGGCACTGATGCGGGCCGGCGAGCACAAGGTAGCGCGGGCCTACGTCATCTACCGGGAAGAACGGGCCCGGGAACGGGCGGCCAAGGCAGCCCAGGAAGTCGCGGCGGACACACCGGTCCTGCGCGTGACCCTGGCGGACCACAGCCTCCGTCCCCTGGACATGGGTCGCCTGCGCGCGCTGGTGGCGGAAGCCTGCCAGGGGCTGGAGGGCACCGACCCCGAGGTCATCCTAGAGGAAGGTTACCGGGGCCTATTCGACGGCATCAAGGAGTCGGAAGTCACCCAATCCCTGGTCATGAGCGCCCGGGGGCTGATCGAGAAGGAGCCCAATTACTCGCTGGCGGCGGCCCGTCTGTTGCTCGACATCCTGCGCCGGGAGGCGCTGGGTTTCCTGGGCCTGGATACCCAGGTGGAAACCCAGGCGCGCATGGGCGACTGCTACGGGGAATATTTCAGCGCCTACGCCCAGCGGGCCGCCGACCTGGAATTGCTGGACCGCCAGTTGACCAAGTACGACCTGGCCCGCTTGGGTGCGGCGCTGCGGCCGGAGCGGGATCTCCAGTTCACCTATCTGGGCCTGCAAACCCTGTACGACCGCTATTTCATCCATGATCCGGATGGTGCCCGGTTTGAGCTACCCCAGGCGTTCTTCATGCGGGTGGCGATGGGTTTGGCGGTCAATGAAATCGACCGGGAAGCCCGGGCCATCGAGTTTTACGAACTCCTGTCCTCTTTCGACTTCATGAGTTCCACGCCAACCCTGTTCAATTCCGGCACCCTGCGGCCCCAGCTCAGCTCCTGTTACCTGACCACGGTGCCGGACGACCTGGAAGGTATTTACAGCGCCATCCGGGATAACGCCCTGCTGTCCAAGTTCGCCGGCGGCCTGGGCAACGACTGGTCCCGGGTGCGGGGCATGGGCGCCCACATCAAGGGCACCAACGGCAAGAGTCAGGGCGTGGTGCCCTTCCTCAAGGTAGCCAACGACACGGCGGTGGCGGTGAACCAGGGCGGCAAGCGCAAGGGTGCCGTGTGCGCCTACCTGGAAACCTGGCACCTGGACATCGAAGACTTCCTGGAACTGCGCAAGAACACCGGCGACGAACGGCGTCGCACCCACGACATGAACACCGCCAACTGGATCCCGGACCTGTTCATGCGCCGGGTGGCGGAGGACGGCCCCTGGACCCTGTTCAGCCCGGATGAGGTACCAGACCTGCACGACCGCTGTGGGCAGGCCTTTGAGGAGGCCTATTGCCGCTACGAGGAACGGGCCGCTCACGGCGGACTGAAGGTGTTCCGCACCCTGCGGGCGGTGGACCTGTGGCGCAAGATGCTGGGCCTGCTGTTTGAAACCGGCCACCCCTGGGTCACTTTCAAGGACCCCTGCAACCTGCGCTATACCAACCAGCACCTGGGCGCCGTACATAGCTCCAACCTCTGTACCGAAATCACCCTGCACACCAACGACAGCGAAATCGCGGTCTGCAATCTGGGCTCGGTGAACCTCGCCGCCCATGTCACCGACCAGGGCCTGGACCTGGCCAAGCTGGAGCGCACCGTCACCACCGCCCTGCGTATGCTGGACAACGTGATCGACTACAACTACTACTCGGTGCCCCAGGCACGCCGCTCCAACCTGCGCCACCGGCCGGTGGGACTTGGCATCATGGGCTTCCAGGACGCCCTCTATAAACAGCGCATCCCCTACGCCTCCATGGAAGCGGTGGAATTCGCCGACCGGGGTATGGAGGCCCTCAGCTACTACGCCATCCAGGCGTCCGTGAACCTGGCCGCCGAGCGGGGCGCCTATTCCACTTTCAAGGGCTCCCTGTGGAGCCAGGGTTGCCTGCCCATCGACTCCATCGCCCGGTTGGCCAAGGAGCGGGGCGGGTATCTACAAATGGACGAGTCCCGCCAGTTGGATTGGGACAGCTTGCGGGAGCGGGTGCAGCGGATCGGCATGCGCAATGGCAACTGCATGGCCATCGCCCCCACCGCCACCATTTCCAACATCTGCGGGGTGAGCCAATCCATCGAGCCCACCTACCAGAACCTATTCGTCAAATCCAACCTGTCCGGCGAATTCACGGTGGTCAATCCCTACCTGGTGCGGGACCTGAAACAGCTAGGCCTATGGGACGAGGTAATGGTCAACGACCTCAAATACTATGACGGCAGCCTCAAGTGCATCGACCGGGTGCCCGAGCATCTCAAGGTGCTGTACGCCACCGCCTTCGAAATCGACCCCCGCTGGCTGGTGGAAGCAGGCTCCCGCCGGCAAAAATGGCTGGACCAGGCCCAGAGCCTGAACCTGTACATGGCGGAGCCGTCCGGCAAGAAGCTAGACAATCTGTACAAGCTCGCCTGGGTCAAGGGACTCAAGACCACCTATTATCTGCGTTCCCTGGGGGCGACCCACATGGAAAAGGGCGCCAAGGGCATGACCAGCCAAGACGCGCCCAGCTATCAAGGCATGGAGATGCTAGCCCTCAAGCCCAATGGGGGCCAAGAGACTGCGCCCAAGGCCTGCTCGATCCTGGACCCAGAATGCGAGTCTTGCCAGTAATCGACCTGCACCCAACGACCCATCAAGGAATCCGACACCGATGTTGAACTGGGACGATCCCCTGGCCTCCATCCCCCGTCATACGGAACCGCCGGAGTTAGACCCGGCCCAGATCGAACTGGATCTGGAGGACACCCGGCCGCGCCCGGCACCCCACCCGATTCCGGCCGCCGCCATGCAGCCGGTCAACCCGGACGACAAGCGGGTGGTGAGCGGGCTGACCGACATCAACCAGTTGGCGCCCTTCAAGTATCCCTGGGCTTGGGAATACTTCTTGAACGCCAACCGCAACCACTGGACGCCCCTGGACATCAACATGGCCCAGGATGTCCATGACTACCATCATCGCCTGACCCTGGAAGAGCGCCACCTGTACGAAAACGTACTGGCCTACCTGACCACGTCGGACATCCTGGCGATGCGCAACATCGGCCTGGCGGTGATGGAAAAAATGACTGCGCCGGAATTACAGATTTACCAGGCGCGCCAAGTCTATGAGGAATCGCTGCATACCTGGACTTACCAGCATTGCATCGAGACCATCGGCCTGGACCAGGGGGAAATCTACAACCGCTACCGGGTGGTACCGGCCATCAACCAAAAAATCCAGATCAGCAACCGGCGTCTGGACTCCATCTTGCGCCCGGACATCAATTTGCGGGATCCAGGGGAACTGCGCAACTTCGTCATGGCCTATATTTTCTTTGCGGCCATCTTCGAGGGGACTTGGTTCTATAACGGATTCAGCCCCATCTTCGCGCTCCAGCGCCGGGGGCTCATGAAGGGAACCGCCGAGCAGTTCCAGTACATCATGCGGGATGAGGTTTTGCATTGTTCATTCGGCATTCGCGTGGTGCGGCAAATTCTCCAGGAAGAGAACCTGACCCTAGACCCCCGGGCCATGGGAGAACTGTGGGCGGAAAGCGACGCTGCCGAAACCGACTATGCCCGCTACCTGTTGCCGGACCCGATCCTGGGCTATTCGGCGGACTTGCACCTGGAGCAATTCCGCTTCATCGCCAACCGGCGCGCCACCCAGTTGGGCCTGTCGGAGCCCTTCCCCGGCGCCAAGAACGCCCTGCCCTGGCTGGACGAGCAGGCCAATCTGCGCAAGGAGAAAAATTTCTTCGAGACCCGGGTGACGGAATACCAAACCGGCGGCTCCCTGACCTGGGACTGAGTCCGGCCCCGTCTAGGCGGGAATGTAAGGAAGTCAGATTGAATTGACGCAGTGCAAAAGAAATGGACTTGGGCTAGTATCCGGCCCGCGCCAGGGAGGGTCGCGAGGCAGGTCGTCACGTTAGGAATATGGAGGTACAGAAGGTATAAAAACCTCTGTTTTCGACTAACCCAGGGGATCGGCCATGCGCATGGAACAGTTCACTCGACCAGCCCGCTTGCTGCGCGTCCGGGAGCAAACGGACCCGGCGGACAAGCGATCCGACGCCAAGAAGCCGGGCTCCGGGAAGAGCCGGTTCGTGGCACCGTCCTACTTCAGTGCCGAACAGCAGGACGCCATGGCGCGGATTCTGGAAACCGCGCAGGTCGGGGACGCGGAAGGCCGGCAACTGTTTCTGACCGCGCTGGAATATGACTTGGGTGCCTTCGAGTTCAGCGGCGACGAGCAACCGGCGCCCAAACCCCAAGCGCGGCCCAAGCGGGTCAAGACGCCGGCCCAACTGGAGTTGCAAGCCCTGGGCGAGGGTGCCAAGGAGTTGGCGGCACGCTTGGCGCGCCTGCCGGAGCCGGCTAGGGACGGACTAGGGCGGCTGCTTGGTGAATCGGACCCCCTGGGACGCCGGTACGAAGAACGGTTTTTCGTCCAATTGGAATGGGCATTGGAGCATCTGGCGGCGGCTTGCGGAGACCGGGCCAGCCATCAGGAACCGGAACCAGCGCCCCTGAATCCCCGGATTCAACGGCTGATCCGGCAAGTGGCCCGCATTTATCAGGAGTGCCTGGAAGTGCGGCTCATGGACGAGGCACTGGCTCCATTCATGGAGATATTGGGATTTATCCGCCTGGCTGCGGATCTGGACATCCCTTGCGAGAAGGAGATCGTGGTAGGCCTGCTGGCTGAAACCAAGTAATGCCGGGTCTGGCGGCACTGGTTTCCCACGGGCGGTATCTCAAACCCGGGTAATTACCCAAGGCAAGAGGACAGATCACATGCGTTGTACCCGCTGTCAAGCTCTGATGTTCGCCACCGAAACCCTACGGGAAGGTCGTGCGGAACAGACCCGCTACCAATGCCCCATTTGTAATGGCTCCCGTCTCCAGTCCCGCTGCCTGCCGGTCGCGGAGATCTGTATGACGGGCTCGCCCCTGGCGCGGGTTTCCGGCAAGGGGCGCTTCCCGGGAATTTGACTGGCTGGTGAAAAAGGCCCCTGCGGCCGGTTTTCACCAGCCCGCCATGCCCGGCGCGGGGATTGGCCGTACCGTCGGCTGACCCCGAACGACGCCAGTCCTCAGGGCGCAACCCGCCCCAGGTAGCGGCCCTGGGCGTCGTACTGGCGGCCGGACGCATCGGTGCGCCCCTGGTATTTTCCCTGCTCGTCGTAACGGCGGCCGGAGGCATCCTGCTTGCCCTGATAGCGTCCCAGTTCGTCGTACTGGCGGCCGGAAGGGTCGGTACGGCCTTGAAACCTACCCTGCTGGTCGTAGCGTCGCCCCTCCGGGGTCTGCTTGCCCAAGTAACGGCCTTGGGCATCGTAGCGCTTGCCGTCGGCCTCAATGCGGCCCAGGTAACGACCCTGGGCGTCATACACCCGTCCGCTGGACTGGTCCAGCCGTCCATCCTCTAGGGACAACTCGGCATCCGCGCTGGCCACCGACGCCAGCAGCACCAGCCAGACCCCAAGCCGGACCCCAAGCCGGCCGGCCCCCAATAATCCCCGCGCCCGACCGTTCAGCATGCTGCATCTCCCCTACTTGACCTAGCCCCCAGACGGGCGGGACCCTGCAACAGGCTATCATGGCCCTGCGGCCCCGGAGAATCGCCATGCCCCATGCTGAACTCAGCAAATTGCTAGCCCAAAGCCGCCGGCCGGCGGTGCTGACCGGCGCCGGCATGTCCGCCGAAAGCGGCATCGCCACCTTCCGGGACGCCCTCACTGGCCTGTGGCAAAGGTTCAACGCTGAGGAGTTGGCCAGCCCCGAGGCGTTCCGGCGCGACCCGGAACTGGTGTGGGGCTGGTACGAATGGCGCCGCATGGGTGTCTTACGCGCTCAGCCGAACCCCGGTCATCTGGCCCTGGAGCGACTGGGCAAGCGGTTTCCCAATTTGCCCATCATCACCCAAAACGTGGACGACCTCCATGAACGGGCCGGCTCCACCCAGGTGCTGCATCTCCACGGCAGCCTGCATCGGCCCCGCTGCGCCAGTTGCGGGACCGGCTACAGCCTGGCGGTGGGCATTCCCAGCGAGCCGGAGGGGGGGCGCCGCTTGGCGCCGCCCCGCTGCGACCGCTGCGGTGGTCTGGTGCGCCCCGGCGTGGTCTGGTTCGGGGAAGCCCTGCCGGAACCCGCTTGGCGCCAAGCGGAACAGGCGGTCCGGGACTGCGATCTGTTGCTGGTGGTGGGTACGTCGGGAATCGTGTGGCCGGCGGCGGGGTTGCCGATGCGGGCCAAACAGGGGGGCGCCCGCCTCGTCCAGGTCAACCCCCATGCCAGTGCCCTGGATCCGGTTGCGGACCTTAACTTTAGACACCCGGCCAGCGCTTTGGAGTGGCTCCTAGGCAGTTCGGGACTCGCTTGACGCCCCATCCACCGGGTTGCGCCGTTACCTGAACCTGCGGGAGACCACCTAAAATAGGCCGCCCCGGCAGTCCTTGACCATGTTTGGACCATCGCCGGCGTATCAGCGAGGTTTACCATGTCGATCTATCGGCTTTCCTTCCTGGTCAGCGGTGGCGCCAGTGTGCTGCTGGTGCTGGGGGGCCTGTTGCTGGGCCATTGGTTGAATCTGGCCGCTTGCCCCCTGTGCATCTGGCAGCGCATGCTTTACCTGCTGCTCGGACTGTTGGCACTGCTGGGCTTGGCCCTGCTCAAACATCCGGGTGCCCGGCGCCCCCTGGCACTGCTGATGGCCGCCACGGCGGCGTCCGGCGCCTGGGTCGCCGGTTATCAGGTTTGGATCCAGCGCTTTGCTCCCGCCATTAGCTGCGGCCGGGAGTCTTGGTGGGAAGCCTTCGCCCGTTGGGCCGGTGAACAGATGCCTCTGCTGTTCCAGTCCAGCGGGCTCTGCTCGGATCCCGCCTGGACCTTGCTCAGCCTCTCCATCGCCGACTGGTCCCTGCTGGCGTTCCTGCTGCTGGCGGGATTGGCCCTGTATCCGGTTTGGGTGGTGCCCGCCGGGCTGGAGCGCCAACGCTAAACCGGCGCACCCCGGTGCGGCCCTACCTCCGCTCCACCACTTCCCCCAGGGTATCCCCGTCCCGGTGGCTGCGGGCTAGTCCGACGTAATTGGCGGCCACGTATGCCAGATATTCCCGGTCTTGCTCCGTGAGGGGCCGCAGCTTGCGCACCGGCGCCCCCACCCACAAATAGCCCCCTTCCAGGTGCTTGCCAGGGGGCACCAAGGCCCCGGCACCCAGCAGGGTGCCGGGCTCCAGCACCGCGCCGTCCAGCACCCGGGCACCGATGCCAATCAGGCAGTCGTGGCCGATCTCGCAGCCATGCAGCACCACCTGATGGCCCACCGTCACCCGGTCGCCGATGACCAGGGGATAGCCCGCCGGGTTGAAGCGGCTCTTGTGGGTGACGTGCAACACGGAACCATCCTGGATGTTGGACGCCGTGCCAATCTGAATGGAATGGATATCGCCACGAATGACCGTCATGGGCCAGACGGAACTGTCCGGCCCGATGACGACATCGCCGATGACCAGGGCGCTGGAGTCGATCCAAGCGCTGGCGTGGACCCGGGGAACCCGGCCGGCAAAGGAACGAATTGGGCTCATGGGGGCTTGCCTCGGAGAAATCAGGCCCCAGTCTAGCGGCTCATGGCCCAGCCGACATCCTGGCCGCGGGCCGGCCGGCGGCCCCCCGGATGGGCCATGCTACAATTGTTTTTCCTTGGTTGAACCCGAAGCTCCATCATGCCAAGACTTCCGTTGATTACGCTGTCTCTGTTGCTGGGCTGGCTGGCCGTGGGCGACGCCCGGGAGCGGCCCTTCATCGACGAACCCTCCCTAACCCGCGAAAACGTGGAAGAGGGTGCGCCCTGGCAAGAGGGCTCGCACCGGTTGCCCGCCTATCCAGAGGATGGGGACCTGGTGGAATTCCAGGTAGACGCCCCGACCAAGGGCCTGCGGTATTTCATTGACGGCAAGCACTTGGACATAGGCGCCGACGGCGTGGTGCGCTACGCCCTGGTCATCAAGTCCGCCAGCGGCGCCGCCAATGCCTCGTTCGAGGGCATCCGCTGCGACACCTGGGACGTGAAGATTTATGCCTTCGGCATCGGCCGGGGCCAGTGGAAAGCCGTGGACGCGCCCAATTGGGAGCGAATCCGGCGTAGCGGCCAGTATCGCCATCACCTGGACCTCCACGATTTTTATTTGTGCGACACGCCCGCCTATAAAGCCAACGGCAAAGACGAGATTCTGCGACGCATGCGCTCCCCCTTGCAGCGCAACGAAAGCGACCGCACCTTTTGACCCATTAGGCCGCCCCGCCGGCCAATCCTGGTGCCACGATGGACAATCCCCTGTTAGTTTTCGATCAATTGCCGCCCTTTTCCCGCATCGAGCCGGATCAGGTGGAACCGGCCCTGGATCAGTTGTTGACCCATAACCGGGAGCGGATCGCCAACCTGCTGGAGCCGAGCCGGGAGCCCACCTGGGCTAACCTGGTGTACCCCATCGAGATCCTTGAGGACCGGCTGTCCCAGGCTTGGTCGCCGGTGCGGCACCTGAACTCGGTGCGCAACACGCCGGAATTGCGGGCGGCCTACAACGCCTGTCTGCCCAAGCTGAGCGACTATGCCACCGAGATGGGCCAAAACGAACGGCTTTGGCAAGCCTACCGGACCATTCGCGAGCAAGCCCGGAATCTGGACCCTGTGCAAGTCAAGGTGCTGGACCTGGCCCTCCGGGACTTTCACCTAGCCGGCGTGGACCTGCCAGCACCGCGCAAGGCCCGCTTCAAGGCCATCAGCCAGCGCCTCGCCCAACTCGGCAGCCACTTCGAGGAACAGGTGCTGGACGCCACTCAGGCCTGGACCCGCCTCATCACCGATCCCGCCGACCTGGCGGGGCTGCCGGATTCGGCCCTGGCGCTGGCCCACCAAACCGGGGAACTCCGGGGTCACAGCGGCTGGCTGCTGACGCTGGAGCAGCCGTCCTACCTGCCGGTGCTCACCTATGCGGACGACCGGGACTTGCGCCGGGAGGTGTACACCGCCTACGTCACCCGGGCCTCGGACCAGGGACCCATGGCCGGGCGCTGGGACAATGGCCCCCTCATGGAGGAAATCCTGGCGCTGCGCCACGAGCAAGCCCAGTTGTTGGGGTTCGCCAATTACGCCGAACTATCCCTGGCCACCAAGATGGCGCCCTCGCCCCAGGCGGTGGTGGACTTTCTCACCGACCTGGCGCGCCGCTCCCGGCCCCAGGCAGAGCGGGAATTGGCGGAACTGGCCGCCTTCGCCAAGCAAGAACAGGGACTGGACCACCTAGAAGCCTGGGACCTGGCCTACTTTGGTGAAAAGCTCCGGCAACGGCGTTTTTCCATCGCCCAGGAAGAGTTACGGCCCTATTTCCCGGCGTCCCGGGTGGTGGCCGGGCTATTCGCCGTGGCGGAACGCCTGTTCGGCGTGCTGATCGAGGAAGTCGAGGGCGTGGACGTCTGGCACCCGGACGTGCGCTTTTACGCCGTGCGGGACTGGCAGCAGGAAATTCGTGGCCACTTTTACCTGGATCTGCACGCCCGGCCCCACAAGCGGGGTGGCGCCTGGATGGACGGCTGCCGGGACCGCTTGTTGGCCCCGGACGGAATTCGCACCCCGGTCGCCTACCTAACCTGCAACCTGAATCCGCCCCTGGGGGACCAGCCGGCGCTACTCACCCATGAAGAAGTGCGAACCCTGTTCCACGAGTTCGGCCACGGTCTCCACCACCTGCTCACCCGGGTCGATCATCCGCCGGTGGCGGGCATCAACGGCGTGGCCTGGGACGCAGTGGAGCTACCGAGCCAATTCATGGAAAACTGGTGTTGGCAGCGGGAAAGCCTGAACCTGATCGCCGGCCATTGGCAAACCGGCGCGCCCCTGCCCGATGATCTGTTTCAGCGTCTGGGGGCCGCTCGCAACTTCCAGTCTGGCTTGCAGATGCTGCGCCAGCTGGAATTCGCCCTGTTCGACTTCCGCCTGCACCTGGACTACACCCCCCAGCGGGGCGGCCGGGTTCAGCAAACCCTGACCGAAATCCGGGACCAGGTGGCGGTGGTGCGGCCCCCGGCCTGGAATCGCTTTGCCCACGGCTTCACCCACATCTTCGCTGGCGGTTACGCGGCCGGTTACTACAGCTACAAATGGGCCGAGGTGTTATCTGCGGACGCCTTCTCCCTATTCGAGGAACGGGGCATTTTCGACCCAGGCGCCGGACGGGGCTTCCTGGAAAACATCTTGGAAAAGGGCGGATCCGAGGACGCCATGGACCTGTACCTGGCGTTTCGCGGCCGGCCGCCCCAGGTAGAAGCCCTGCTACGCCAAAGCGGCATCCAATAGGAGGGCCTGACATGGCGCGCTCCCGTTTTGGCCGCAGCCTGGCCGCTTCCCTGGCCCTATGGGCCGGTTCGGCATCCGCCACCCACATCACCGACCGCTTGGCAGTGGGGCTTTACGATCAACCCAATGACACCGAGCCCCGTCAGATCCTCACCAGCGGCACACCCCTGGAGATCCTGGAACGGGGTGAACGCCTGTGCCGGGTACAACTAGTGGATGGCACCCAGGGTTGGCTGGAATGCCAATACCTGACCACCGAAAAGCCAGCCCGGGCATTGCTACTGGAAAGCCAGGCCCAGAACGGTCAACTGCGCCGCCAAATCGAGGACCTCGAGGCGACTGTCAAGCAACGGGACGTCCGTATCGCCGAATTGGGCACCCGGTTGCGGGCCGCCGACAACCTGTTGGCCGCCAAGAACACCGCTCCGGCGCCCGCACCAGTCCAGGCTCCAACTCCGGCTCCCGCGCCAATCCCGGCTCCGGCCTGCCCGGCGCCGGCGGTTCCAGAACCGGCGCCGGCGCAAGGAGCGCTAACCGCGGTCCCGCCGGCGACCCTGACCGGCCGACTCCTGGCTGCGGCCCAGGATCCCATCACCTGGATCACCAGCGCTGGCGCCCTGGTGGTCGGCTGGTCGGCGGGCCTGCTATTGCGACCCCGGCGCCGGCGTCCGCCGCCCCTGTTCCTCCGCTGAGACTCCCTGCGGCTATACCAGGGACGACGCCAGGCCCAGCAGGGCACAAACGCCGATCACCGGCAGGATGTCGATCTTGAACCGCCACAGGGCTAGGAACGCAGCCCCGGCCACCAGCACCGCCGGCCAGTGAAAAGGTCCCGCGAAGGGCGCCGCCTCGGTACCCTGGGGCCAGAAGCCGTGCCAGGCGAAGAACACCGCTAAGTTGACAATCACACCCACCACGGCGGCGGTGATGGCGGTGAGGGGCGCGGTGAATTTCAACTCGCCGCGGGTCCCTTCCACTAGGGGGCCACCGGCCAGAATAAACAGGAAACTGGGCAGAAAGGTGAAAAAGGTGGCGACGGCGGCGCCCGCCAACCCGGCCAGCAGCGGCTCCGGGAACACCTGCTTGGCGACGCCCCCCAGGTAGCCCACCCAGGTCACCACCATGATGAGGGGGCCGGGAGTGGTCTCGCCCAGGGCCAGACCGTCCATCATCTGAGGGCCGGTGAGCCAACCGTAATGCTCCACCGCGCCCTGATAGACATAGGGCAGCACCGCGTAGGCGCCGCCGATGGTCAAGAAGGCGGCCTTGGTGAAGAATTCCCCCATGTCGTATAGGGCCGGGAACCCGATCACCGCGCCCAGGGCCAGCACCCAAGTCAGCAAAAATACCAGCAGCGTCAGGACCAATGCCCGCCAGGAAAAGCGGGCGTGGGGCGGCGGCGGCGTATGGTCATCCAACAGAGCGGGACCCAGCGGCTCCTGGCTGGTGCCGTGCCCGCCGCCGGCCCGGAACAGGGCCGGCGCCAACCGGCCGCCCGCAACCCCCAGCAAGGCGGCGGTCAGCAGGATCCAGGGAAAATCCACCTGGAAGAAGAACATCGCCACAAAGGCCAGCAAGGCGATGGCACCCAGCAGGGGATTGCGGATGGTCCGGGAGCCGATGCGCCAAGCAGCGAACAGCACCACCGCCACCACAGCCGGTTTGATGCCGGCGAAAATCCCTTGGATCAGAGGCAGGTCCCCGAAGGTCAGATAAATCCCCGCCAGCGCTGCCAGCAGCCCGAACGCGGGCAGGAAAAACAGCACCCCGGCCAAAACGGCGCCAGCTACGCCATGCATCAGCCAGGCGATGTAAATGGCCAACTGGATGGCTTCCGGGCCCGGCAACAACATGCAGTAGTTGAGGGCGTGCAGAAACCGGTGTTCCGATAGCCAGCGCCGGTTGGCCACCAGTTCCTGGTGCATCATGGCAATTTGCCCGGCGGGTCCGCCGAAGCTGATGAAGCCCAGCTTCAGCCAATAAACGAAGGCTTCCCCCAGGCTGGGCATGGGCGGCGGCGCGGTCGGCAGGTCAGACATGGGCGGATTCCTCGGAAAAATACTGATATAGACCATCGAAAATGGCGCCGGCCCGTTCCAGCAGCGAATCATCGTCCGGGATAGCGTCCCCGAGTCCCTGCAAGATGGCCGCGACGCCCTGGGCCTCCGGCGTGGCCGGCTCCCCCAGATCGAGGCGCTTGACCAGATCCCCAAGCCGGGCCAAGGCCGGGTCCTGGTCCAGCCCGAAGCTCAAGGTCAGCACCTGGAAAGTGACCCGGAGACCCAAGTGGCTGAAGTCGGCGCCGTCGAAGTCGAAACCCAGCCAGCCCGGTTGGCAATCCCCGGGCCGGGCCAGCCAGACGAAGCGGGCCTGGGGGTCGATGTGGCGTTGAATCAGCCAGGCGGACGCCAGCCGGTCGATGCGGGGACGGGCGCGGGTGGCCCACACCCGCCCCTGGAAATCGGCCCGCTCCAGACGCGCTGGGCTGGCATCAATGGCGCTCGGCTCGTCCGGGGAATAGTGGCGGCGTACCTGATCCCCCAGCTTGGAGAGCAGGTCCCGGGTCGCCACCCGCGCCGGGTCCGGAAAGAAGTCGATACGGCCCACCTGCTCCCAGCGTTTTTCCAAGGCGCGCAGGCGCTTGGCGGCGCTCCGTTCGTCCAGGGTCTCCAGATCGGCCTGGAGCCCTTGGGCCTGATCCCGGATTTCCCGGTATTCCGGACCGCGCTGGAATAGGCGCTGCAACCGGGCCTCCTGGCCGCCATCCCAGGCCGCCAACCGATACACCTCGGCGCTGCCCTGGACCTGGGCCGCCAGGGCACCTAGGTTCCCCAAGGCCTGCGCATGTTCCGGGCGGTCCGGGAGCAGATAGACCCCGTCCCGCAGGGTGGCGCAACCCAGGGACTTGAGGGCCCGCCACAGGCGCGTACGCCCGCTGGCGGCTTTGCTGGGTAGAGTGACGAACAGGGCCAGGTAGCTCACGACTAATATTGTCATAGTTATTACATATTAGATATAACAATAACATTTTTTTAGCGGGCCGCCAACCCCGGCGCACCCTACCGCCCTCGCCCTGGCAGCTAGGCTTGAGGTAAGCCCCAGCATCCCGACGGACCCAAATGAATCGGGCGGAGCATTGGCAACGGGTGTTTGAATCCGGGCCGATCCGTAACTGGATTGGTATCTGGATGGTCTGGAAACCGCCGTGGCCTTGTTTGGGAACCTGGACCTCCAACCCGGCGACCCGATCATCGACGTAGGCGGCGGTACCTTGCGCCTAGTGGAGTACCTGCTGGGGTGGAGCCGGGCCCGCCTGGGGATCTGCCTATCGGCGCCTCCTGCTCCGTGCCCTGCCGGCCGGCGCCTGCTTGGAGCCAGTTGGGCCG
>CAZIHO010000005.1:0-11637 GCA_964538875.1 uncultured Chromatiaceae bacterium | reverse complement strand
GCGCCTCCTGCTCCGTGCCCTGCCGGCCGGCGCCTGCTTGGAGCCAGTTGGGCCGGCCATGGGCCCTCGCAGTGCAGCAACCGGCCCGCCCAACTGGGTTTATTGCTGTGTGCAGCGTCGTTGAGCGGGGTTCACAGGGGCTGTTCCGGCAACTTGACCTTGCAGCCCTCGGCGTCGATGCAGACGAAGGTCACCCGGGTGGCGAACAGGCTTTCCTCCTGCCCGCTGGCCAGGTCGTCGCTATACACCAGCACCTGGTATTGCACTGAGGTGGTGCCCAGCTTGGCGCGCTGGATGTCGAAACGCAACACGCTGCCCTGGCGTACGCTGCGCTGGAATTGCACCTGATCCATGCCGACGGTGACGAAATGACAGCCCGGATAATCCCGGCTGGCAGCGGCCCAGGACAATTCGTCCACCCAGCGCAGCAGGTCGCCGCCGAACAGGTAGCCATAGTGATTGAGGTGCTCGGGACGCACCACGGTAAA
Organism: uncultured Chromatiaceae bacterium; assembly: GCA_964538875.1. GTDB lineage: Bacteria > Pseudomonadota > Gammaproteobacteria > Chromatiales > Chromatiaceae > CAZIHO01. The sequence goes on along the minus strand of CAZIHO010000005.1, from coordinate 11,149 downwards.
GCTTTCCATTCTCTTCCTCCGCGAAAATGTGGCCCCCGGAGCCTAGCACAGCTGGGGGAGCGCCCACGGGCGGCGGGTCATTGGGTAGAATCCCCCGCAGTGAGCCCATCTCAGCCTAGGAACACCGAATCCATGAGCATCACCAACGGATTCGCGGTTGAAAACCGCATCTGGGACCCGGTCGAAACCATCCCCCGCACGCGCTTGGCGTCCCTCCAGTTGTATCGCCTCAAGACCACCCTGGCGCGGGTGGCCAAGGTGCCCTTCTACCAGCAGGCGTTCGCCACCCGGGGCATCCAACCCGAGGCCATCGACAGCCTGGAGGCGTTGCGGGAGTTGCCCTTCACCACCAAGGACGACCTGCGCCTCCAGTATCCCCTCGGACTGCTGGCGGTACCCAGGGACCAGGTGGCCCGCTTTCACGGCTCGTCCGGCACCACCGGCAAGCCTACTTTCGTCGCCTACACCAAAGGCGACCTCCAGACCTGGGCCGACCTGTGCGCTCGCTTCCTGGTGGCCGGCGGCCTGCGCCCCCAATACACGGCCCATGTAGCGTTCGGCTACGGCCTGTTCACCGGCGGCTTTGGGCTGCACGGGGGCATCGAGCGGGTCGGCGCGGCGGTGGTGCCAGCGGCGTCCGGCAACACCCAACGCCAGATCGGCCTGATCCAGGATCTCCAGTCCGAGGTACTGATCTGCACCCCCAGCTATGCCCTGACCCTGGCCGAGGGCGCCCGGGAACTGGGCCTGGATCCCCGCGCCCTGCCCCTGCGCCTAGGTCATTTTGGCGGTGAGCCCTGGACCCAGGACATGCGCCGCCAGATCGAGGAGGCGTTGGGGCTGGTGGCGTTCAACAACTATGGCCTGTCCGAGGTCATAGGTCCTGGCGTCAGCGGTGAATGCGCGGTCCGGGACGGCCTGCACATCCAGGAAGATCAGTTCCTAGTGGAATGCCTGGACCCCCATACCCTGGAGCCGGTGCCGGACGGGGAGCCCGGCGAACTGGTGTTCACCACCCTGACCAAACAGGCCATGCCCCTGATCCGCTACCGCACCCGCGACATCGCCCGGCTGCACCGGGAACCCTGCCCCTGCGGCCGGGTCGGCGCACGCATGGGCTGGGTGAGCGGCCGCACCGACGACATGCTCATCATCCGGGGCGTCAACGTCTTTCCATCCCAGTTCGAGGCCGCCCTGCTGCGGGTATCAGGCGCCTCCGCCCACTATCTGATCGAGGTGGATCGGCCCGGCACCCTGGACGAGGTGACCCTGCATCTGGAACCCCGCGTTGGCCTGCCGGTGGACGAATTGGCGACCCTGGAAAAGCGGGCTACCCGGGAGGTGCAAAACTTGACCGGCATTCGCGCCCGGGTACGCCTGGTGCCGCCCCAGAGCCTGGCCAGATCCGAGGGCAAAGCCCAGCGGGTTCTCGACCGACGGGGGCTCGGCGGCGAGACCCTGAATTCATCCCAGTAACCGGCCCAGCGCCGCCACGGAATTTGTCATGCAGAGAGACCGCCTCAACAACACCAATCTGGCTTCCGAGCGGGTCCTGGTATCCCCGGCGGACATCAAGCGCCACCTGCCCAACAGTCCCCAAGGGGAGGAAACCGTCCGCTCCGGGCGGGAAACGGTGCGCAACATCCTCACCCGCCGGGATCACCGGCTGCTGGTGGTGGTGGGCCCCTGTTCCATCCACGACCCCCAGGCCGCCATGGACTATGCCCAACGCCTGAAGGACCTCCGGGACCAGGTGCAAGATAGCCTGTTCCTGGTGATGCGCATCTACTTTGAAAAGCCCCGCACCACGGTGGGCTGGAAGGGCCTTATCAACGATCCTCACATGGACGACTCGTTCCACATCGAGGAAGGCCTGCACCGGGCCCGGGAACTGCTGGTCTGGCTGGCGGACCTGGGCCTGCCCGCCGCCACTGAGGCGCTGGACCCCATCACACCCCAGTATCTGTCGGATCTGTTCTCCTGGTCCGCCATCGGCGCCCGCACCACCGAATCCCAGACCCACCGGGAAATGGCCAGTGGGCTATCCATGCCGGTGGGATTCAAGAACGGCACCGACGGCAGCCTGGACGTGGCCATCAACGCCCTCAAATCCGTGTCCCAGCCCCACAGTTTCCTGGGCATCAACCAAAGCGGCCAGGTCACGGTGTTGCAAACCCGGGGCAATCCCTGTGGACATCTGATCCTGCGCGGCGGGCCGGCGGTCAATTACGATTCGGTGAGCGTCGCCCTGTGTGAGGAAGCCCTAGCCAAGGCCGGACTGCCACCCAACATCATGATCGACTGTAGCCACGGCAACTCCAACAAACAGCCGGAACTACAACCCCTGGTGGCAGACAACGTGGCTAACCAAATCCTGGCCGGCAACCGCTCCATCATCGGCATCATGCTGGAAAGCAATCTCCAGGCCGGCAACCAGGCGATCCCCAAGGATCTGAGCCAGTTGCGCTATGGCGTATCCGTCACCGACGCCTGTATCGACTGGGACACTACCGCGACCCTGCTGCGCAACCTGGACCAGCGGGTGGGGGCTGTGTTGCAGCGGCGCATGGGGTGACGCCGTCGGGGGTGGCGCCAAGGGTGTCACCCCCAAGTTGGGCAGCGCCTGCGCCAGATCCTCCTGTCATGCACTCGTAACAATTTAGTCACGCTTCCGTTACGGTTGCACCCGTATGATGGCCGCTCCGTGGGCCAAGACCCAGCGTTTGCGCCCCGTACCTCGCCGAATCTTCCACACTGGTTTGTTTTTCAGGAGAACCCTATGCAAAAGTCCCTGCTGTGCGCCGCCCTGTTAGCACTGGCCCCCCTGGCCATGGCCGCCGGCGACGAAGCGGCCCTCAAGAAGCAGATGCACGAAGCCTGCGCGCCCCTGTTCGCCACCGGCGGCGCCTGCGCCGACCTGGCCAAGGGCACCCGCAAATGCACCCGTCAGAATGCGGACAAGGGTGGAGCCTCCTGCGCCGCGTTTGAAAAGGCCAACAAGGACTTCTTCGACGCCGGCATGAACGACCCGATCATCAAGAAATAACCCCCGGCGACCAGGGGTGTCCTGACACCGCTGCGGCGGTGTCAGGCACAGGCCCCCAGCGCCTGCTCCAGCCGGTCGATGTCCCCCGGACCCGCCGCCTGCAAAGCCGAGAATCCCAAGTCCTTCAGTACACTCAGGCCCCTCGGGTCCTGGTGCATCCCACACAAGAGTTCCCGCACCTGGTCCAGGCATTCCGCCCAGCCCGGCCCTACCATAAAGCAGTGGAAGGCGTGGCCGTCCCGGCTCTCGCCCAACAATTGAAGATCGGCCCGGATGGGTTCTGACAGACCGTGCCAGGTCTCGTTGAAAATGAATCCCAAATCCGCCTCCCCATCCAGCACCACCTTGGCCGCCTTCAAATGGTTGCCGGTATAGACATAGCTGACGCCGTCCGGGTCCAGGCCCAGTTCCCGCAGCACTTGCCGGCCCAGGCCATGCACGATCAGCTTGTCGGTGGCGCTGGCAACCCGAGGTTGTTCCGGTACCTGGGCGCCGGCGCGGCAGGCCACCATCACCTCGTCCACCACTCCCGCCGGCCGGGCCACGGGCACAAAACCCTTTTCCCGCGCATAGCAGAGGGCGCTGGCTGGATTGGCGTACACCAAGTGCACGTTGCTCTCTAATACTTTTTTTCGTTCCACCAAGAAATTGTCTTCTGGTTCAAAGTGAATGCCAAACCCCAACCGGCGCTGTAAATAGGTATTCAGGGTGTACCAGCCCAGCAGGTTCTTGGCGGTATCGTGGGGACAAACACTGAACTGATAGGCACTGGGCATAGTGACGGAATCTCCTAGGGGTGCGGCGGGGTCAGCCTCAGGTGGCGCTTAAGTGGGTGATTGGCGGCCAATACGGCCCATCGAGTCGTTAGACGGCGGGTATAGCCCGGCCCTGGAACCGATTATCCCTTGGATGGCCTAAATCCGGACACCGCTTGGGCCAGCCGGCGCTGGGCCTCGGCACCACCCTGGCCGGCGTAGCGGACTTGTTGGTAGAGGTTGGAGATTTGGCTCACCGGCCCGGCCAGGTCCGGGCGCCGGGCCAGGCAGCGGCGGGCGAAGTCCTGGGGGCCTTCATGTCCCGCCCGCGTCAGGCCGACGCGGGCCAGCTTGCGGCAATAGCGCAGATATTGGACCTGGGCCGGGTCCAGGCGTGGCCGCTCCCGGCGCCGCCACAGGGCGTAGAGGGTGAGCAGCCCGGCCACGCCGGCCAGGGCTAGGGCGATCAGGCCCAGCCGGGACAAACCCTTGAGGTTGAGTTGTTCCAGCAGCCATTCCTGGCGCTCCTGCTGGTAGTCCGCCACCCAGCGGTCCCAGGAGATATTGACCAGATCCCAGTAGAGGCGGGTCCAATTCCAGAGTTGTTCGCCCAAGCCGGCCTCGATGCGGCGCCAGAGCTCGCCGGTGGTCAGGGAGCCAAACAGGGTGCCGCGGGCGGCCAACCGCCGCAGGGCGTCCATACCCATTTCGACCCGTTCCGGCGCCACCGCACTGGTGGGATCGACCCGGGTCCAACCCTTGGGCTCCAGCCACACCTCGGCCCAGGCATGGGCGTCCCACTGGCGCACGATGTAGTAGTTGCCGGCCGGATTTAGTTCCCCGCCCTGGTAGCCGTTGACCACCCGGGCCGGCACGCCCGCCGCCCGCATCAGGGTGACGAATGCGGCCGCATAGTGCTCGCAATAGCCCTTGCGGGTCTCGAACAGAAAGTCGTCCATGGGGTGCTCGCCCAGGGACGGCGGATTGAGGCTGTAAATGAAATTTTCCTGGCGAAACCGGACCAGGGCTTGCTGGACGATCTCCCTGGGACTGGCCAGGGACTGGGCCCACTCCTCCCCCAGGGCCTTGGTGCGGGGGTTCGGGAGCTTGGGCAGACGTAGCGCCGCCGCCCGCTCATCGCCGGACAAGGGGGGCGTGCGGTAGTCCAGATAGGACTCGGCCCGATAGCGGCGCCGGTCCGATGCTGGCCGGACGAATTCAAAGGTATAGCCGGTACGGGGCTGGGTTCCTTCCAGGAAATCCGCCGGCATGTCCAGCACCGGCGCCCAGGAGTGACGGCTGGCTTCCAGCAGGATTTCGTACTCCAGCGCCGGACCGGATGGAATCAGGGCCTCGTCCTGGAATGGCCGCAGACGACCCCGGTTCCAGACCCGCCCGTCCGTGTCCCATAGCACCAGGGCGCGCCAGTAGAGGTCCCGGGCGGGCGGGCTGGGGGCGCTGAAGGTGGCCCGGAAAGCGACCTGGCTGGATTCGATCAGCCGCTGCATGGCGCCGGGCCGCATGCTGTCCGAAAGTCCGGTCTGCGCCATATCCTGACTGCCGGGCAGGGCCCAAATGGCCCCCGGCAAACGGGGGAAAAAGAAGTAGATCACCAGGGTCAGGGGCAGCGCCTGGGCCAGCAGGGTGGCGGACAGGCCCAGATTGGCGCGCCAAGATAGCCCCTGGGGCTGGGCGAGGCGAATCAGGGCGGCGGTGTTGACTGCCACGGTGAAGGCGGAATAGAGCCCTAGCACCAGGGTTTGCTCGTAGAGGAAACTGCCGGCGATGAGGATATAGAACGCCATCAGGCTGATCCGGCAGTCCCGGGCCTGGCGCAATTCCAGAAACTTGAGGCCCAGCAGGGACACCAGCAGGGTGAGTCCCGGATCCCGCCCCAGGAAGGTCCGGAACTTCCACCAGACCGCCAGACTGACCCCCAGCAGTAACAGGGCGAGCAGCAGGCGCCCTGGGCGCAGCCAGTCGTACCGCTCCATCAAACGCCGCCAGAGGATGCCCAAGGCGAAGGCCACCAGGGGCCAGGGGCCCAACTCCCAACTCAGGGGCAGCACCGCCACCAGCCCGGCCCCCAGCACCCAGGCTAGCGTGACCCGGTCCGGGGTCTTGAACTCCAGCTCGGCGCCGATGCGTATCATGGCCGGAATAGGGCCAAGGCGGTCAGGCAGGCCCGCTCATGGGCCTCGCCACTGCCCGGTTCAATGACCCGGCCCGGCAGCCGCAACCCATAGCGGTCGCCGTCCCGCTCCGCGTCCAGGACCCAGCGGGTCAGGATGGACAGCCGGGTTTCCGGATCAAAGCCGTCCAGAGTTGTCCAGTCCAGCCAGCTCCGGCCCACGCCGCCGCCGCCAAATTCCTTGGTATGCCAACCCTGGCCCCTGGCCACCGCCTTCCAATGCACATGGCGCAGGGAGTCGCCGGGGCGATATTCCCTCAATCCAGTGAAGTCATCGCCGCCCCGCCCGCCGCCGCCGGTGCCGTCGCCGTCCTGGGCGCCGCTGCGGCGCGTCACCTGGTCCGGTTCCGCCGGTCGCGGATAGACGATGCAGTGACGGTCTGCCTCCACCCAGGGCGACCAGGCGTAAAATAACGCCAGGGGATAGCGGGTGGCGACCCGGCATCTGGGCGCCCGCAGCCGCCCACGCCGGGGCGCCGCCAGGCTGACCCGGGCGCAACCGCTGTCACCGGCCGGGATCTCCACCCGCGCCACCGGCCGGGGTTGGGACTTGCCCTGGGCGCGCCGGCCTGGGGTGGAAATCAGGTCCTGTTCTACCACCAGTCCCCAGCGGGGCCGGCCGCTGGCATTATGCAGGCAGAAGTCGAACTCGGCGTTTTGGCCTGCGAACACCGGCGTCGCGCCGCCGGGCATGAGCGCCAGCCCCAGCAGGTTGCGTTGGGTGTGCACGCTGGACACCAGGGCCAGGGACGCCAGCAAAAAGGTCAGACCATAGGCCAGGCCGTTGCCGTAATTGATGGATGCCAGCAGTAGCACCAGAATCAACAGCCCGAACAACAGCCCATAGCGGGTCGGCAGGATGTATACCTGACGAAAGCCGAGCTTGAGGGCCGGCGCCGGGGAGTCCGTCACGGCAGGGCGCACCTGGATCAGCCCTTCCTCAGGGGATGGGAACCGCTTCGATCAGCCGCTGGATCAGCAACTCGCGCCGCTCGCCGGTGTCGTCGAGGGGCCGCAGGCGATGGCCGATGATGGGGGTGGCGACCGCCTGCACGTCCTCCGGCAACACCCGGTCCCGGCCCGCCAGCAGCGCCCAGGCGCGGGCCCCGGCCAGCAGCGCCAACCCGGCCCTTGGCGACAAACCCTCGGCGAAACGGCCCTGGTGCCGGGTGGCGGCGAGCAGATCCAGCAAGTACTCGATCAGGGGCTGCGCCGCGTGCACCCGCGCCACCTGGCGTTGCAGATCCAGCAAACCCTGCCCCTCGATGACCGGCGCCAGGGACGCCAGCAATTCCCGCCGGTCCCTGCCCTTGAGCAGGCCCCGCTCTGCGGCCCGGTCCGGGTAGCCCAATTCGACCCGCATCAAAAAGCGGTCCAGTTGGGATTCCGGCAGGGGAAAGGTGCCCACCAGATGATGGGGATTTTGGGTGGCGATGACGAAAAAAGGCTCAGGCAACCCATGGGGGACGCCTTCCACGGTCACCTGGCGCTCTTCCATCGCTTCCAGCAGGGCGCTCTGGGTCTTGGGCGTGGCCCGGTTGATTTCGTCCGCCAACAGCAGTTGGGAAAACACCGGCCCCGGATGAAAGGCAAAATCCTTGCTGTCCGGCTGATAAATGCTGATACCCAGGATGTCCGCCGGCATCAGGTCGCTGGTGAACTGGATGCGCTTGAACTGGAGCCCCAGCACCCGCGCCAGCACATGGGCCAGGGTGGTCTTGCCGACCCCCGGATAGTCCTCGATCAACAGATGGCCCCGGGCCAGCAGACAGGCCAGCGCCAGGCGAATCTGGGGCTCCTTGCCGAGCAGGATTTCACCGATGCGGGCGACGATGGCATCGAGCAGGGGCCGGAAGGAACTCAGGGGCGGCTCGGCGGCTTTGTCCATGGGAATTTGGCTTGATTGAACGGAAGCCGATTCTAAACGAGATCCGCCTCCGGTGGCGCGCCCTGGCGGCCGCCTTGAGCCCCAGCCCGCGCCAGGCCGATCCGGGAACCCCGCTCCGGGGGCTCCGGCAATTCCCGGTGGGCGGCGGCCAGCTCGCCAATCCGCCGGCCGACCGGCTCCGGGAAGGGCACGGCGCAGCGCCTGTTCAGGTCCAAATGCAAAATCATGAGTTCGTTGGTGGCGGCCTTGAAGCCCTGCTCCACCTGCATCAGGGTCTGAAACAGATGGATGCGCTTGGCGTCCGCGCCCAGTACCTGGACCTCCACCCCCAGGGGCTCGTCCAGCCCAAGTTCCCGCTGGAAGCAGGTATGGGATTCCAGGACCACCCAGGAAAACCCGCTGGCGTGGATGTAGGCGTCGTCCACCCCCACATGGGCCATGAACGCCTCCGACGCCTGGTCGAACAACAGGGCGTAATAGGCCACGTTGAGGTGCTGATTGATGTCCAGCCACTCGGGCCGCACCCGGTTGCGATATAGACACAGGGGTTGCATGGCCTAGGCTCCTTGGACACCACCCCGGGGATTGAGGGCCGGCAAGCCGCCGCTGGAGACCGGCTCGACCAGGCGCCGCCGTCCCCACAGGCGCACGCCGAGCCGCACTTGGCGCCGGAAGTCCCGTTTCCAGGCCATGAAATCCAAGGGTTGATGGCCGTACATGGCGCCGTCCAGTTGCCGGAACAGGGTCCGCACCCGCTCCGGATCCGCCAGGGGCTGATAGCGGACCACCCGCTCCGCCATCTGGGGCAGGGTCGCGTAGGGGGACAGGGCCAGTTCCCGGTGGGACATGAACTTCAAAGTCTTGGCCCAGATTTCCGGGTCCGACTCGGATTCCACGCAACGCACCCAGAACCAGAAGCGGATCGAGGTGGGCAGCCAGCGGGCCAGCCGCGCCATGGCCCGGCTCCAATAGGACGCCGGACGCCAGCGCCCCCAGCGCTGGCTGGCGCGCCGGCGCCAGCGGGCCCGTAACGGGCGCAGCAGGGCGCCCAGCTTGGGAAAGGCGACGATACGGCGTGCGCCGGAGCGGCGTCCCTGGTACCAGGCCCCAACCCAGTAGCCGGACAGCAGCAGCAACACCCCCAGCAGGGGTCCCCAAAATACCCAGGCATGACCGCCGGGGAAGGGACCGCCCGGCAGGGCGCCAGAAAACACCTGCCCCAAACCGCCCCCGGAGCCGTTGGTCTCCAGGGTCTTGATAGGCAGGGTGGTGTGTTCCAGGGTGCCAGTGTTGACGTTGAACCAGGCGATACGGGCAGCGGGCAGGTGCAGGGTGCCGCCCATCTGGGGCACCAGGGTGTAGTGCTCGGTGCGCGTCCCCAGGATATGCCGGCCATTTTGCGACAAGCCGCCTTCGGTTTCGGTCTTTTCCCGGTAAACCCGAAAATCCGGGGACTTGAGCATGGCTTCCATACTCGGCAATTGGGCGCCGGTGGCCCCGGCGGCGCTCAATTTGAGGATCAGGGCTACCGGCTGGCCCGGCTGGGTATCCACCGAGGCATTGATGTTGCTGGTGAGCGTCAACTGTTCCAGGGGCAGCCAGGGATTGACCCGCGCATCAGCCGGGCGTACCTCCATGCGCAAGGACTGGGGCGCAGTTAGGGTTTGGGCTAGGCTGCCCTCCGCCTCCACCTGGACGTTGATCCGCGATAGCTCCAGGGCACCGACCCGCATGGGCGTCACCAGGTACTTCATCTCATTGAGGATTTCCGTCTGGCCCTGGCCCGAGGCGCGGGACAGGGCGGTGGGACCCTTGATGAGGTTGAACACCAAGCCCTCGTTTTGGGGTAACTGGGGATCCATGGTGCGGATGTTGCGGCCGCTCACCACCCGCAACGTCAGCAGAACATTTTCCTGGAGGTAGGGGCGGCTATCGCTCAACTCCATTTCCAGCCGGGGCGGCTGAATCTGGGTTGGGGGCGCGCTCGCTTGGGCTTGGGGCGGGGCGCCGGGATAACCGGGGGGAATCCCCCGCGCATTGCTGGGCGGCATGGGCCGGAAGTTGAAATCACCGGGCGGCGCCTGCTGGGGCTGCTGGGCCGGATAACCGCCGGGGCCTGGACCAAAAGTCCAGGCTCCGGCGCCGCCCGGCACCAGCCAGGGCAGCAGGGCCAACAGCCCAAGCCGCAAATAAGGACGAATCCCCATGGGTCCTGGTCACTCCTCGTATCTCTCCGCGCTAGTCCCTGATGCCGGATGAGGCCGGGACTAACGCTGGATTTTATGTTTATCAGACCAACCAGCCGGGGCGTTGCTGGTCAATGGGAGGAAGCCCGGCTACCAGGGCCGGGTTTCCCGCAGGGGTCCGCCGCGACTGCGCTGGTATTGACTCTCCTCCAGCATGAATTGATTGCGCATCAGCAGGGACGGCTCCCCTTCCAACTGGTTGATCCACTGTTCTAGGATGCCGACGCCTTGGCCCTGGGTGGGATCTCCGCCCAAGGCGGACACCCGGTCCTCGCCGCTGGCCGCCGCGTCCGGTGCGCTGCCGGTCTGTTCGAACTTATCCACTCCGGCCATGTCCCCTTCCGGAGGCAGTTCCGGCGGCTTGTCTGCGCCAGGCCCGGTTGACTGGCGTCCGGTGGGCTGGCCTGGCTGCTGGTCTTTGGGATCCTTGCCCTGCTCGCCCCGCTCCCGGCGTTGCTCCGGCGGCGGCTGGTCGGCGGCGCCCTTGGCCTGGTCCCGGTCCCGCTCGCCCTTGCCGGGTTGATCCTGCTTGCCGCCTTCCTGCTTGGGCTCCTGGGGCTGGTCCTGGCGCTTGCTGAGCTTGTCCTGGTCCTTCTCATCGCCACCGGCGCCGGCGCGCTGCTGCTCGCCGCCTTCGCCTTCCGGCTTGCGCTCCCGTTGCCCCTTATCCCCCTCCGAACGCTGGTCCTCCTTGCCCTGCTCGCCGGCCTGGTCTGACGACTGGTCAGGGTCCTTGGACTTGGACTCCTTCTGTTGCTCCTTGCGCTCCTCGCCGCCGCTCTCTTGTTGGCGGTCGTCTTGGCGCTGGCCCTGCTGAGTCTGATCCTGGGGTTGCTGGTCCGCGTCACCCTCCTGGGTATTCTCGGACTGTTGCTGGCCCTTGGCTTGTTGCTGATCCTGTTGTTGGCCGCCCTGACCCTGCTGGTCCTGGGACTCCTGTTGATCCTGGGACTGGCCGCCGGACTGCTGCTTCTGCTGGTCCTGCTTCTGCTGGTCCTGCTTCTGCTGGTCCTGCTTCTGCTG
>CAZIHO010000004.1:42032-72604 GCA_964538875.1 uncultured Chromatiaceae bacterium | reverse complement strand
CGCGGCTAAATTTTGGGCGGTCAGGGCAATGGGTGCTCGAAATAGCAAACACCCCAGGATAGGCAGAGTCACCCAGGCTTGATAGGCCAACCCAAAGCAAAGATAATGGCGCCTGTTTCCCAGTATTGGGTTTCGTTAAGCTCTTCTATTCCCTGTAATCTTTCCGCCGTTCCCAAGGAAATCTGGTTATCCTATTGGGCGCCGGAATTTGCCAGATCCGTCGTTTCCATACAGCAAACCTCGTTGGTGGGAGGATCCGCTTGATTATCGGCATACCCAAGGAAATTCATCCTCAGGAACGGCGGGTCGCCGCCACTCCAGAAACCGTGGCCCAATTGCGCAAATTGGGCTTCGACCTGATGGTTGAAGCCGGTGCCGGCGCGGCGGCGGATTTCAGCGATGACGCCTATCGCGACCAGGGTGCAGAAATCCTTCAGGACGCTCGGGAACTTTGGTCCAAGTCCCAAATTCTGCTCAAGGTCCGGGCGCCGGAATTTAGCTCGGTACTTGGCGTCGATGAGGTGGCACTGCTGAATCCCGGCGCTTACCTCATTAGTTTCGTATGGCCGGCTCAAAATCCGGATTTGCTGCAAAGACTGGCGGCCCGGGGCGTCACCGTCTTGGCCATGGATGCCGTGCCCCGTATCTCCCGGGCGCAGAAATTGGATGCCCTGAGTTCCATGGCGAACATCGCCGGATACCGGGCCATCATCGAAGCCGCCAACCACTTCGGCCGCTTTTTTACCGGCCAAATCACCGCCGCTGGCAAGGTACCACCCGCCAAGGTGATGGTGATAGGCGCCGGCGTCGCAGGTCTCGCGGCCATCGGCGCCGCCGTGAGTTTGGGGGCACAGGTTCGCGCCTTTGACACCCGACCGGAGGTCAAGGATCAGGTCAAGAGCATGGGCGCCGAGTACTTGGAGTTGGATTTCCGCGAGGAGGGCTCCGGCGTCGGCGGCTACGCCAAGCAAATGAGCCCCGAGTTCATCAAGGCGGAGATGGATCTATTTGCCCGTCAAGCCAAGGAGGTGGACATCATCATCACCACCGCCCTGATTCCTGGCAAACCGGCACCTAAGCTGATTACCGCCGAGATGGTAGCGTCCATGCGCTCCGGCAGTGTGATCGTGGACCTAGCCGCCGAACAGGGCGGCAACTGCGAATTGACCGAACCAGGCCAGATCGCCCGTAAGCAGGGTGTCACCCTGATCGGCTACACCGACTTACCCAGCCGGATGGCCCCTCAATCAAGTCAGCTATACGGGACCAACCTGCGGCATTTTCTGGCCGATCTCTGCCCCAGCAAGGATGGCCAGATTGATGTCAACATGGAGGACGAGGTCATCCGGGGAGCCACGGTCATTAAGGAAGGGACCGTCACCTGGCCGCCGCCAGCCCCCAAGCTAACCGGAGTTCCCAGGCCGGGGCCAGCACCCGCGCCGGCAGTGCCCGCACCACCGGCCAAGGGGTCGGGCCTGGGCGCCGCCCTGTTCATGCTGACCGGCGCGTTGCTGCTGCTCGGCCTAGGGGCGGTTTCCCCGCCCGAGTTCTTGGCCCACTTAACCGTTTTCGTGTTGGCTTGCTTTGTCGGGTACATGGTGGTCTGGAATGTGACTCCGGCCCTGCATACACCGCTGATGAGCGTGACCAACGCCATCAGCGGCATCATCGTCATCGGCGCTCTGTTGCAGATTTCCAATTCGATGGCCTTGATCCTGATCCTAGCCGCCATCGCGGTTCTCATCGCGACTATCAATATTGCCGGGGGCTTTTTGGTTACCCAGCGCATGCTGAAAATGTTTCGCAAGTAGGGGTAGTTCAGCATGAACCAGGGTCTTTTAACGGCGGCCTACATCTTGGCCAGCGTGCTTTTCGTCCTCGCTTTGGGCGGCCTCAGCAACCCCGAAACCGCTCGCCGGGGAAACTGGTTTGGCATGATCGGCATGGCCATCGCCTTGATAGCGACCATCGCTGGGCCCCAGGTCACCAGTCATGGCGTATTGCTCACCTGCATGCTGGTGGGGGGCATGGTCGGGGTGTTCGTCGCGGCGCGGGTGCAAATGACCGCGATGCCGGAACTGGTAGCCATTTTGCACAGCTTCGTGGGCCTGGCTGCAGTCCTGGTGGGTTATGCCAACTTCCTGGATCCAGCCATCCACTTGCAAGGCGTGGCCCAAACCATTCATCGGGTGGAGACCTATCTCGGCGTGCTGATCGGCGGGGTCACCTTTACCGGCTCGGTCGTCGCCTTCGGCAAGCTGAATGAAAAAATCACCAGCAAGCCGTTGTATTTGCCTGGCCGCCATTGGCTCAATCTCGGGCTGGCGCTGGCCTGCGTCTGGCTCGGCATCCTGTTCGCAGGCGCGGAAGAGACCAGCGGTATCTGGCCCCTGCTGCTGATGACCCTGATCGCCTTGGTGTTTGGCGTTCACCTAGTGATGGCCATCGGCGGGGCGGACATGCCGGTGGTGATTTCCATGCTCAACAGCTATTCCGGCTGGGCAGCGGCGGCCACCGGTTTCATGCTGTCCAACGATCTGCTGATCGTCACTGGCGCCTTGGTGGGCAGCAGCGGCGCCATACTCTCCTACATCATGTGCCGCGCCATGAACCGTAAATTTCTGGCCGTCATCGCCGGTGGATTCGGCGGCGCGGGGACCGCTCCGGCCGCCGAGGGCGTGGCGGTTCAGGGGGAAGTGGTTCCTATTTCGGCCCAGGAAACCGCGGAATTGCTCAAAGACGCCAGGGAAGTGGTTATCGTTCCCGGCTACGGGCTGGCGGTAGCTCAAGCCCAGCACCGGGTGTCGGAGATCACCCGTAAGCTGCGGGAGCTGGGCGTGCAGGTACGCTTCGCCATCCATCCGGTGGCGGGGCGGATGCCGGGACACATGAATGTTCTGCTTGCAGAGGCAAGGGTGCCCTACGACATCGTGCTGGAGTTGGATGAAATCAACCAAGATTTCCCGGCCACCGACGTGGTGCTGGTGATCGGCGCCAACGACATTGTGAACCCCAGCGCCCAGGACGACCCCACCAGCCCCATCGCCGGCATGCCGGTGCTTGAGGTTTGGAAGGCCAAAACTCTGGTGGTGATGAAGCGAAGCATGGCGACAGGCTACGCCGGGGTGCAAAATCCCTTGTTTTACAAAGAAAATACTCGCATGTTGTTCGGGGACGCCAAAGCCAGTCTCGACGCTATTGCTGCGGCTGTTTGATTCGGCAAGGCGCCAATGCCACCCCAGCGGGCGGCTACCGTGCGAGCTTCACCAGTTGGCCTGTTACCGCCTGCGCCCCTCGCGACATCACGAAGCCCCGGATGCTTCGAGTATCATTGATTGCGGAACGATTGGCCGGGGAGGCTAAGGGTGTTCGAGTGGATCAAGGCCGGCGGCTGGGTCATGGCTCCCATTATCGCGGGTTCCGTGGTCGCCATGGGCATTATCCTGAATCGCTTTTGGCACCTCGCCTCACGCCGGGTGGTGCCGCGAAGACTGGTACCCCAAGTCTTGGATTGGTATCGCACGGGCCAGCTTACGCCCGAGCGGCTCCAGGAACTTCGGGGCGGGTCGCCCCTTGGCCGGGTCCTGGCGGCTGGCCTAGTCAATCGTATGCATTCCCGGGAAGTCATGAAGGAGGCCATTGGCGAGGTGGGCCGTCAGGTGGTGGCCGGTTTGGAGCGCTACCTGAATACCCTGGGCACCATCGCCTCCATAGCCCCCCTGCTGGGGCTGCTGGGCACCGTGTTTGGCATGATCAAAACCTTTTCCGCCATCACCAGCGCGGGAGTCAGTAATCCCAGCATATTGGCAGGCGGTATTGCCGAAGCCCTAATCACTACGGCAGCAGGGCTCACCGTGGCCATCCCAGCAGTCATTTTTCATCGCTACTTCACCGGCAAGGTGGACTGCCTCATTATCGAGATGGAAGAACAGGCGCTGAAATTGGTGGAGGTCATGCTCGGTGAGCGGGAGGAAGAGCCATGATCTTTCCGCACCAGCGCTCGCGGCTGCGCCATTTGCCGGAAATCAACGTCACCTCCTTCATCGACGTGGTGTTGTTGTTACTGATTTTTTTCATGCTATCCACCACCTTTGACCGCTTTGGCGAGGTTCGGATTGATTTACCCAAGTCCGGCGCCGCAGCCGCGTCGGACCCGACGCCCGAGGGGATCGGTTTGAATATCGACCGCGATGGCCGCTATTTCGTTAACGACCAGTTGGTGGAAAATCCCTCCCTGGAAAACCTGGGACGCGCCCTACGAGCCAGCCTTGGGGACAAGCAAACGCTGCCGGTGCGGATCAGCGCTGATCGGCAATCACCCTATCAGGCGTTGGTCACCGCCATGGAAGCGGCCGCCCAAGCGGGTCTGACCCAAATCGGATTCGTCACCCTGCAAGCCGATCCTACGGCACTCCCTTAGCCCATGGGTGGCGTCGAGGGCCTCTGGCAGACCCGCAATCCCTTGGCTTGGGGCCTGCTGCCCCTAGCGGGTCTATTTTGTCTGGGGGCGCGGACACGCCGCTGGGCGTACCAGCGGGAATGGTTACCCAGCCAAGCCCTGCCGGTGCCGGTGATCCTGGTGGGCAATCTCACCGTCGGGGGTACCGGCAAGACTCCATTCGTGATTTGGTTGGCCCGGCATTTGCTGGCCCAGGGCCGACGCCCGGGCATTCTGACTCGGGGCTACCGGGGCCGAGCCCGGACCTGGCCCCAATGGGTGACGCCCGACAGCGACCCCCGCCTAGTGGGTGACGAGCCTGTGCTACTGGCCCGGCATTCCGGCTGTCCGGTGGTCGCCGGGCCCAATCGAGTCGCTGACGGCCGCCTGCTACTCGCCCGCGCACCAGTGGATCTCATGATCTGCGACGACGGCCTACAACATTATGCCTTGCGGCGGGACCTGGAATTGGTGGCCCTGGATGGACAACGACGCTACGGTAACGGCTGGTGCCTGCCGGCGGGACCGCTCCGGGAACCGGTGGCGCGCCTGGTCCATACGGACCTTCAATGGGTGACCGGCCCAGGCCAACCGGGCGAGTTGTCCGTGGCCTTGACGGGAGACACGGCTGTCAATCTTGTCAATCCGGATTGCCGCCAATCACTTGAGCAATTTCGCGGGCGGTCCATAATCGCTTTGGCGGGCATCGGCAATCCAGAACGCTTTTTCGCCCTGTTGCGCCGGCACGGACTGGAATTTGTCGAGCGTCCGTTCCCGGATCACCACGCCTACCAGGCAGAGGATCTGGCCAGCAAGCCGGGTAGCCTGCTCATGATGACGGAAAAGGACGCGGTCAAGTGCGCTGCCCTCTCGCCCCCCGACGCCTGGTATGTCCCGGTGCAAGCCGCTCCAGAAGCGGCCTTGGTGGCCCGGTTGGATTCACTGTTAGCAGGTCTTACCCATGGATAAAGCATTACTCGACGTATTGGTGTGTCCCCTGTGCAAGGGCACCCTCTATTTTGACAAAAAGGCCCAGGAACTCATCTGCCGCCTGGACCGCCTGGCCTACCCGGTCCGAGACGGGATTCCGGTGATGCTGGAAGAAGAAGCCAGGCAACTGAGGGCCGAGGAAGAAGTTCCCACCAGCTAACCTCCCAGGGGGAACCCCCATGACGGATTTCAAGGTTGTGATTCCAGCTCGCTACGCGTCCACCCGGTTGCCGGGCAAACCCTTGGTCGAGATCGCCGGCAAGCCTCTGATTCAACATGTGTACGAACGGGCCATGGAGAGCGCGGCAGGGGAGGTGGTGATCGCCACCGATGATGACCGCATCCTGCAGCGGGCCAAGCGTTTCGGCGCCCAGGTGTGCCTGACCGGCTCCCACCACCAAAGTGGTTCGGATCGTATTGCCGAGGTATTGGAGCGGCTAGCCTGGCCGGAGGACAGCATTCTGGTGAATTTACAGGGGGATGAGCCCTGCATGCCGGCCGCCCTCATCAATCAGGTCGCGGAAGACCTCGCCGAACATCCAGCGGCAGTAATGGCAACGCTGGCTGCGCCCATCACGGATCGGGACATTCTGTTTGATCCCCACGTGGTCAAGGTGGTGGTCGATTCAGAGGGCTACGCTCTCTATTTTTCCCGGGCGCCGATCCCCTGGCACCGAGATGAATTCCTGGCCGGCTCCCTACCCCTGCCCAAACGGGTGGAGTTTCGGCGCCATATAGGCATTTACGCCTACCGGGCCGGATTTCTGCGCCGCTATGTAAACTGGACGCCCCCCCCACTGGAGATGGCTGAATCCCTGGAACAACTCCGGGTGCTGTGGAACGGGGAAAAAATCCATGTGACCCGGGCGGTGCGGGAACCAGGTCCCAGTGTTGACATCCGGGATGACCTAGCCCGGGTCGAAGCCCTATTGGCGGCTGGAGGCTGTGGCCAGCGACCGGGCTAACCGCTTTTACGAACGGAAAACCTGACTTTCCAGCGAACTTTTTGGATGTTGCTAAACTTGTAACCTTGGATCCTGTTGCCGGAGTCAGGATTCTAATACCCCGGAACCAATATAACGATACTTTTGGACACCACAAGACCGACCACGAGGTACCCTGTCATGATTACCTTTACGGACCTGCATCATCAAAATCATAAGATTACCGAACTATCCAACGTATTCCTGTACCTCATCAAGGAACGGGCCATGTGCGATACGGAAATTACCTGCAACATCTTCTTTGATTATGTGGAACGGGTGCGGGACCACATGGAATTGGTAGACAAGCACCTCTATAAGCATCTGCTGAACAGCCCCGAGCAGACGGTTCGTAACAAGGCGGACCGCTTCATGTCAGGGTCCCAGGAAATTCGCAAGATTTTCAATAGTTACCTGAATCGCTGGGCCAATCCCAACCGTAAGGCGCTGATGATTCGCAACCACCAGAAATTCGTCAACGATACCAGCGAAGTCATGGACCTGGTTCTGGATCGCCTGCAACGGGAAACCGAGCATCTATATCCTCTGGTGCGCAAGGCCACTGGCGAAGAAGCCATCGCCGCCTGAGCAGCCACTTGGCAAGGATCCTTCCTGCATCCACCGGATCTCCCGGTGGATGGGTTTCCAGTCTGACCTCACCACAAGGGCCGGGGATCGTGGGCCAACGCGACACCAATCAAATAGGCCAGGACCAGCAATGCCAGGACTCCCGCCACCGCCCGCTGGCGGCGCGTGCGGCCCCGCTTTAAGGCGACACTTCCCAACAGGATGTAGCAGACCAGGGCACCGAATTTGGCAGTCAACCAGGGCGTCACCAACGGATATTGCCCAAGGGTGTTCGCTAGGCCTAAGCCGGTTAAAAACAGCAGGCTGTCATTGACGTGGGGGACTACACGCACCCAGCGTTGGTCGAGGCGCGCGGAAAAGGACAACGCCCACCACCATCGAAGCAAAAAAAGCGTCAGGGTCACACTGACTGCGGTTAGGTGCAGGGTCTTCAAGGTTGGGTAATCCAGCATACTGAATCATAGGCTCCCGGGCGGCCGATGGCCAAAATTGTGTCAACGTCGCCCCGGCAGTACCTAAACGATCAGACCGTTGTCAGCCGCCCGGCGCTCAGGCCGGCACCTCAATACCGGGAAAGCAGGGGGTAGCGGAGTCGCTGATTGGTGGGTTGGGGCGGCTGCCTGCCAGTTCGAGGCATGGTAAATGCTTTTCCAAAACCCCCGCGCAGGGCCGATTGCGCCCCAAGGCGAAGGCTGGTCCTTGCTCTCCGGCGGCTTTTCCATATGATGGGTCAAACGTCCTTTACCCAGGGGTCATCATAACCATGTTTGAAGCCACCAAAGTCGGTCGCAAGCTGAGCCGCCCGGAGTTCTTGGAGCAGGAAATCAAGCTCAGAGCGGATATTCTGCAAATTCAACAGGATCTTAAGGGCACCAACGTCCCGGTGGTGGTCATCGTGGCTGGGGTTGAAGGCGCGGGCCGGGGCGAGGTGGTGAACCGCCTCAACAAATGGCTGGATACCCGGGGCGTGCAGACTTTCGCCTTTTGGGATGAAACCGACGAAGAACGGGAACGGCCGCGCTATTGGCGCTTTTGGCGTAGTCTGCCGGCGCGGGGCGAAATCGCGGTGTTATTCGGCGGCTGGTATCTGCTCCCCATCGAGCACCGCTTCAAGGGCTTGTGTAATGACGCGGAGTTGGACGCGGAACTGGCCCGCATCGCGGAATTTGAGCGCATGCTCACCCTGGACGGCGCCTTGGTAGTGAAATTCTGGTTTCATCTGGACGAACCAACCCAGCACCGGCGCTTGAGCGACAAATCCGGCAACGACCAAAGCCGCTGGCGCATGATTCCAGAAAAAGGCAAATTTTCTAGGCACTACGCCGAGTTTGAACAAATCGCCGAACGGGTCATTCGCCACACGGATCAGGGCATCGCACCTTGGTATCTGATCGAAGCCACCGATAAACGCTACCGGGACATGACCGTGGGCCGCACCCTGGCCAACTCCATTCGCACCCGGTTGGCGGCGCCCAACGTCGCGGATACGCAACTCTCGTCCCACGCGCCCAGTCTCCCGGATGGCGCTTCCGCCCAGGTCACGGTATTGGATCACGTGGACCTGGACCAAGCCCTGGACGAACGAGCCTACGAAGAGCAAATGTCCACACTGGAGGTGCGGGCGAGTGAGTTAGCCTGGAAGGCCTATGGCAAACAAAGATCCTGCGTTTTAGTACTGGAAGGCTGGGACGCAGCTGGCAAGGGTGGCGCCATCCGGCGTTTTACCTCCGCAGTAGATGCCCGCCTGTATCGGTCTATTTCCGTGGCGGCCCCCACCGATGAGGAAAAGGCCCACCACTATCTGTGGCGCTTTTGGCGTCACGTGCCCCGGGCCGGTTATATCACCATTTACGACCGATCCTGGTATGGGCGGGTGCTGGTGGAGCGGGTGGAGGGTTTCGCCAGCGCGCCGGAATGGCACCGCGCCTACGCGGAGATCAATCATTTTGAGGAGGAACTGATCGAAAGTGGCATCATTCTCATGAAGTTCTGGCTCCATGTGAGCAAGGACGAACAACTCAGGCGCTTTAAGGAACGGGAGCAGATAGCCTACAAGCAACATAAAATCACTGATGAGGACTGGCGCAACCGGGAAAAGTGGGACGCTTATCGGCTCGCGGTCAACGAGATGGTCATCCGTACCAGTACCGAGCATGCGCCCTGGCATTTGATCGCCGGGAATAACAAGTATTTCGCCCGGGTGCAGGTCTTGCGGACTATTTGCGATACCCTGGAGGCGGCGCTGAAGAACAAGGATTACCAGCGTACCGGTTACGCCCACTGCCTACCCAAGGGCAAGAACTAGCGCCTCGGGCGGTGGAAGACCTTGGCTTAAGAATCATACGGGCTGGGGTCGAAACAGGGACATGAAATTGGCGCTGGTGGCGTTCTCCAGCGCCTGTGGGTCGATTCCCCGCAATTCGGCGATGTGCGCGGCCACCGCCGCGACGTACTTGGGTTCGTTGGGGCGCCCGCGATGGGGAACCGGCGTCAAGTAGGGACAGTCGGTTTCCACCAGCAACCGGTTCAGGGGCACGCGCACCGCCACCTCCCGCAAGTCCTCGGTGCCCGGGTAAGTGACAATGCCCGAGAGGGAAATATAAAACCCTAAATCTAGGGCTTGCTGGGCCACTTCCCAGTTCTCACTAAAACAATGCATGACGCCGCCCACTGCCTCGGCGCCCTCTTCCCGCAAAATCCGCAGCGTATCGGCCGCCGCCGAGCGGGTATGAATAATCAAGGGCTTACCGCACTCCCTGGCGGCGGCCATGTGATGGCGAAAACGCCGGTGCTGCCAGTCTAGGTCCCCGCTGCTCCGGTAATAATCGAGCCCGGTTTCGCCAATGGCGACCACCCGGGGATCTTGCGCCAGAAGAGCCAATTCTCCCGGCAAGGGTTCACGGCGGCCCTTTTCATTAGGATGCACTCCCACCGAAACCGACACCTGGGGAAATGGCTCCACTAATTGGCGCATCCGAGGGTAGGACTCCAAATCAATGCTCACGCAGAGCATACGCCCAATCCCGGCCGACTCGGTTTCCGCCATGAAGCGCCCAAAGTCGCCGCCATAGGGCTTGAGGCCTACCCGGTCCAAATGGCAATGGGAGTCGATCAACATAGTCGGATGCTCGATAAGAAAATCTGGCCGCCCCAAGCAATGGCCATGGGGCTGGTTCTGTTAGGGGATGATCTACAGGGTATGGGTGGGACGGTCAGACTGGAGGGCACCGGCCAAATAGCCTTCGATGCGGTTGCGGGCGACGCCACCATCCTGGTCGCTGAACTGGACGCCGATGCCAGCGGCCCGATTGCCCTCCGCGCCCACCGGGGTAATCCAAACCACCTTGCCGGCCACCGGAATCCGCTCGGATTCCTCCATCAGGGTCAACAGCATGAACACTTCATCACCCAATTGATAGCGCTTGTTGGTCGGGATGAACAGGCCGCCGTTTTTTACGAAGTTCATATAGGCCGCGTAAAGGGCGTTCTTGTCCTTGATGGTCAGGGACAGGATTCCTTGGCGATTTCCTTGGGGTTTGGCGCCTAACATCTCGACTAACTCCGAGTCTTAGGTCCGGCAGGATCAGGCATTCTGTCTGGTCACCGGCCGGAAGCAATCTGGGTCCATCGCAGCAAGAGGGACTCCAACAATAACTGTGGAATGAGATTGGCATGCACCTGATCACCGGCGGCCACTAGCTCCCGCCAGAATCGATGCAGGGCCGCAGGGTCCAGGCACCGGGCGAGATGTGCCAGTTCCGCTCGAACATCCGGATTCGCCAACCAGGGGTTTGGATGTCCGCATGCCAACCGCGCCAGATCGGCAACCCAGCCGCCCAGCCAATTCAATATTAGCGACAGATCCCATTGGCTCCAAACCTCGGCGGTGCGCATCAGTTGGCCCTGTCCCTTGCTCAAGGCCAGGAACTGGTTCCAGGCGTCTTGACGCTGGGCCAGCATCTCCGGCCGGGCCAGACGCAATGCCGCCAGGGGTGCGCCGCCAGCCAAACGCAACGACACATGGGGCTGGTCGCCGCACCCTGGCTGGGTCCGCAACCAGGCCAGGGCATCTTCCTCTGGAGGAGGCGCTAGATATAGGCTTTGGCAGCGACTCCGAATAGTTGGCAGCAGGGCACCCGGCCGATGGCTGAGCAAAATGATCAGGGTCGAGGCCACTGGCTCCTCCAATGTCTTGAGCAGACTATTGGCTGCGCCGCGATTCATACGATCCGCCGGGTTTAGCACCAGCAGTTTGTAATGCCCCTGGTGGGCGGAAAGGCCCTGGGACGCAATCATCTCCCGGACAACATCCACCTTGATCTCGTCGGACTTGCCGTCGGCGTCCGGACCGATCAAATGATAGTCCGGGTGGTGGCCGATCTTGAACCAATGGCAAGCAGGACAGCTGCCACAGGGCACCCCATCCACGCCGGGGAATCGGCACAACAGAGCCTGGGCCAGATTGCGGGCCAATTGGAGCTTGCCCATGCCAGGCGCCCCAGTCACCAGCAGCGCGTGGTGCAGCCGATTCTTCTGGTGGGCCCGCCACAGATGCTCCCAAGCGGTCCGCTGCCAGGGGTACAGGAGAAAGCCCTGGTCGGGGGATATTTCAGGCGCGGGTTTGGTCATGGAGATAAGTATCCATTACTGCGCTAATTTGCGCCTCGACCTGGGGCAGGGATAAGGAGGCATCGATAATCTTGACGCGGTGCGGCTGTTCTTGAGCAATGTCTAGGTAGGTTTGCCGTACCCGCTCGAAGAACCGCTGGGTTTCCATTTCAAAACGATCTTGGGGTCCCCGCTTACCGGCCCGGGCGAGGCCCATGTCCACCGGCAAGTCCAATAACAGGGTTAGATCCGGCCTGGTATCCCCTTGGGTCCAGGTTTCCAGAATCCGGATACGCTCCCGCGCTATTGCCCGGCCACCGCCCTGGTAGGCATGGGATGCATCGGTAAAACGATCACAGAGCACCCAAGCGCCGGCCGCCAAGGCCGGAAGAATCACCCGCTGAAGATGCTCGGCCCGGGCGGCGAACATTAGGAGCAACTCTGTATCGGGGGCCATGCCCTCTTGGCGATGCCCGAGTAACAGGCTGCGGATATCTTCCCCCAGTCCGGTTCCACCTGGCTCCCGAGTCTCCACCACGCGCAGGCCAGTTTGCTCCAAGCGCCGCCGAATTAGGGCCAGTTGGCTGCTCTTGCCGGCGCCCTCGATGCCTTCCAGGGTGAGGAAGCGCCCCCTGGTGATCAAAGATATTCCCAGCTAGCAAAGGTGGCGGCTTGCCCCAGCACTGCGCCATGCGCATCCACCAGGGACCAGATGATGCCGTTGATGATCCTAAACCGGTGCCCTCCGGCGGAAATCCGCACCCCTGTATAACCATCCACCCATCCCGCTTGGCCGGCCGAACCCAGCGCCTGAGAACGTTGCGCCTGTTCCTGGGCCTCCGCAGATTGGCGGGATGGCATACCAATCATGGCATTCCAATCCATTTCCCACAGTCTTTGGGCAGTATGGTTCACATAGGTAAAGCAGGGATCTTCGCCCCGGTCATGGGACAGCAGGGCGAACGGCGCCTGATACAAGCGCTCGGCCAAATCCTGGTCCGCAGTCCAAGCGTCCAACAGGGGCCGCCCGGTCCAATGTTGGAAGGATTGCGCCAACAGGTGGCAGTGGGCAACCAAAGTCGGAGATTCCCACGATGTGTACGGCATAGTGTTGTTAAATAATCCAGCCCACAGGCTTAGTGCTGAAGTGGGTCCTCATTGGATGGGCATCAGTTCCAAAAAGTTACCCATCACCAAACCCTGCAAATAATTGATGGCGGCGCGGCGATATTTCTCGTCCATGTTGGCGGCGAGCAGGTCCAAACGGCCCACTAACGCGCCGACCTGGCGTTCGATACCGATGGGCTCTTTGGGCGTTCCACCCACGCAAACCAACAAAGGGCCGCCGCCAGGGCGTCGTCGCTCGGTTAATAGGCGCACCGCCGTTTCCACATTGCGCGCCGCTTTATACAACTTTTCCGCCGTCAATCCGTCGATCAAGCGCAATTCCAGCCGGCTGCCATAGACCTCAATCAGCATGGTAACCAGACCGTAGGTAAAGGCCGCAACGCGGTCACCTGGGTAAACCGGATCTAGGGCGAGGTTGATGGCCGGAATGTCGCGCTTGTCCTTGAACTCAGGCAAGACAAACCCTTCTTCCCGCACCGCCTTCCAAATCCGCTCCACCGCTTCGTCTTGACTGGCGACGGGAGACTTACGCCATTCGCCTGGATTCAACCGGTACAGTTCCAGTTGAATGGCCCGCAGGGTTTCCAGATTATCGCGCATGGCCAAATTGGCGTAGCGATTGTGGGTTGACTGGATCAACTCCTTATTTGAATAAGGCTCCGCTTCCTTGGTTGAGGTTTTCATGTCCGCGCAACCGGTCATGCCCAGGACCAGGAACAGGGGCCCGCAGGCCAGCAAGGCGAGGCGCAACTTGTTGGGGAACATGACCGAAGGTTTTCTCCGAACTGACCTAAAGGGCTAGTTCAACAGCCATCACCCCAGCAGCTTAACAGAACGTCCTTCGCCAGCCAACCGGAGCCGGGCCGGTTAACACTGACTGCAAGCCTCCAGGGGCAGGCCGCGCTTGATCCACCCGGGTCCAGCGACGCTACCAGCCATGCCCTCCTTGACATCGTAAACCTGGGTAAAGCCCCGAGCCTCCAGTTCCCGCCGCATATACCCAGTGCGGTTACCGGTTCGACAAATCAAGGCGATGGGGGCATCCTTGTTGCCGGCCACTGCCGTCAACACGGCAGCGGCGAACGCCTCCGTTCCGCCCGGTTGACGCATGTCGATGCGCCGTGCGCCCACCGCAACGCCGGTTTGGCGCCATTCCTGGGGCGTCCGAATATCAATCAGGGTAATCGCGCCCTGCTGGGCCTGTTGGTGGGCATCCGGTGCGGTTAGGGCTAGGGACTCGGCCCCTTGCCCACTTGGCGAGAATGCGGCGATAGCCACCCCGAGGGTTACCCCTTGGCAAAACCGGCGAAAATCCTGGGCCATTGAATCAACCTCCAAGAGCGTTTAAAGCCATGATCGAGCGCGCTGTCGCACGGCGAACAATTCTGGGCTGCCCGCTGATTTTCAAGCCGACAGCAAGTGAATTTACCAGGATATGGAACCTATTGATCTGGCCCGAACGGGCCAGGCGGATCGCCTCAGCCCAGTTCCAATTCACCCAGGTAGGCGCGCCGGACTTCGGGATTATCCAGCAATTCCGCTCCGGTTCCGGATAATACGATTCGTCCACCATCAATGACATAGGCCCTTTGGGCGAAACGCAACGCCAAGTTGGCCTTTTGTTCCACCAACAAGAGGCTCACCCCTTCCCGGGCCACGGCCTGGACCAACGAAAAAATGGTTTCAACCACCAAGGGCGCCAGCCCCATGGAAGGTTCATCCAAAAGCAACAAGCGGGGCCGGGACATGAGAGCCCGGCCCACGGCGACCATTTGCTGCTCGCCTCCCGACAGGGTGCCAGCCACCTGGCCGAGACGGCCCCGCAGGATGGGCAATAGGGTCAAAACCCGCTCCCAATCCGCCTCCACCTCCGGACCGGCGCGACGGGCGTAGGCGCCCATGCGCAGATTTTCCTCCACCGTCAGGCGAGTAAAAATGCCGCGTCCTTCAGGGACCAAGGCAAGCCCCCGGCGGACCCGTTGAAAGTCCGGCAACTCATTGATCCGTTGATTTTGGTAGCGTATTTCTCCCGCCACCGGGCGTAGGCTGCCAGCGATTCCGTTGAGAGTAGTGGTCTTACCAGCACCATTGGCGCCAATCAAACACACCAATTCGCCAGGATAAAGATCCAGGTCGATGCCCTTGACCGCCCGAATCTGGCCATAGGCAAGTTCCAGGCCCCGTATTTGCAACAGGGGAACGTCCGGGTCAACCGCCATGGACAGGTCCGCCAAGATAGGCCTCGATCACCGCCGGATTACGTTGCACCGCCGCCGGAACGTCCTCCGCGATCTTGCGGCCGAAGTCGAGCACCGCCACCCGGTCGCACAGGTCCATCACCAACTTGACGTCATGCTCGATCAACACCAGGGTAACGCCGTCCTGGCGAATGGTCCGGGCCAGTTCCCGCAACTGGGCGGTTTCGGTGGCGTTCATTCCAGCGGCGGGTTCGTCCAGAGCCAGCAATTCCGGTTCGGTGGCAAGGGCACGGGCTATTTCTAGACGCCGCTGGTCCCCGTAGGGCAAATTTTTGGCGACGGTTTCGGCGTAACGTTCGATGCCAACGTACCTCAGCAACTCATAGGCCCGCTCATGGATCAAGCGTTCCTCTTCCCGGGTATGCTGATCCTGCACCAAAATGCCCCACAGCCCCGCACGGGTGCGAATGTGATGACCGGCCATGACGTTTTCCAGCGCGGTCATGTCCCGAAATAGGCGAATATTCTGAAAGGTACGGGCAATACCGCGCGCGACGATGAGATGGGGTTGACCAAGGGGCAGTTCCGCGCCTGCAAACACGAGTTCTCCCGCGTCCGGCAGATAGGCGCCGGTCAACAGGTTGAAAAAGGTGGTCTTACCGGCGCCATTGGGGCCAATCAGGCCATAGATCTCCCCTCGGCGAATCTCAAGGGAAACATCCGCCAAGGCTTGCACACCGCCAAAGCGTTTGCTGAGGCCCTTTGCTTCCAACAACCGGATCATGATGGAACAGAACCGCCGCCTTTGATCCATTCCGTCCGCGAATGCCGGGATTGGGCCGACAACAGCCCCGCTGGGCGCAACAGCATCATCAGGATCATGGCGAGCGACAGGAGCAACATGCGCAGCACTTCCGGATCTAACAGTACCTGCCCAAACAATGCCTTTTGCAAGGGCAAAGAAATATGGCGCAATAGTTCTGGCAGTAGCGCCAAGGTAAAGGCGCCCAACATGACCCCACCCAGGTTGCCCATTCCCCCAAACACCACCATGGTCAATACGGTCACGGACTCCATTAACGAGAAGCTTTCCGGACTGACGAATCCCTGGAAAGCACCGAACAATCCGCCAGCGACGCCGCCGAAGGTGGCCCCCAAGGCAAAAGCCAGCAATTTCATATTCCGCACATTGATGCCGATGGCCTTAGCAGCCAGGTCGTCATCCCGGATTGCCGCCCAGGCGCGGCCAATCCGGGACACCTGGAGACGACGGGTAAAGAGGACGGAAAACGCCAAAACTCCAAGGAAGGCATAGTAATACAGGAACAACGAGTCCACAGTTCCCAAGCCGTCGATGCGTAGGCTTTTTGATAAATCCCAGCCGAATAAAACCAGGGGATCCAGCATGTTGATTCCCTGGGGTCCGTTGGTGATATTGACTGGATAATTTAGGTTGTTTAGAAAAATTCGCACAATCTCGCCAAAGCCTAGGGTGACAATGGCCAAGTAATCCCCCCGCAAACGCAACACCGGGAAGCCGAGAATGATCCCCGCCAAGGCGGCAAAGCCGGCCCCAAGCGGCAGGACCATCCAAAATGGTAAATGGACGCCAAAGTGGGGCGAGGACAAGAAGGCAAAGGTATAGGCACCCACTGCGTAAAAAGCGATGTAGCCCAAATCCAACAACCCGGCGAACCCCACCACCAGATTGAGGCCCAGCGCCAACATCATGTATAGCAATGAAAAATCTAAGATCCGCACCCAGGAGCGGCCAAACCAGGCGGCAATCAAGGGCGCCACTAAGAGGATGAGCAACAGCACCCAAAAGGCAGCCCGCGGGTAACGGGAGCCGAGCCAGGGGATGGAGTCCGAAAGTTCGCGCATGCTGGTTACTTCAGGCCCGGTCGGCGACCCGCTCGCCCAGCAGCCCAGTGGGCCGGAAGATGAGCACCAGCCCCAGGATGCCAAAGGCGAATATATCTTGATAACTTGAATTCAGCAGCCCGAAGGTAAAGCGTTCGATATATCCGGCACCGATAGACTCCACTAGCCCGAGCAGTATCCCGCCGAGCATGGCCCCACCCAGGTTGCCGATGCCGCCGAGAACAGCGGCGGTGAAAGCCTTGAGTCCGGGCATGAAACCCATAGCGTAGTGGGCGATCCCGTAATTGGAGGAGAACATGACGCCCGCCACGGCGGCCAAGGCGGAGCCGATGATAAAGGTGATGGAGATGATCCGGTTGGTATCCACCCCCATCAGGCCTGCAACCCGATGATTCTCGGCGGTGGCGCGCATGGCGCGGCCCAGGGAGGTACGGTTCACCAGGAGCACCAGGCCCGTCATCAACAGGGCAGATACCCCAAGAATGCTGAGTTGGACCGGGGTAATGAAGACCCCGGCCAGGGGTTCCATCGGCGTGGTTGAAATGAGTTGCGGATAGCTATGGTAGTTGCGCCCCCACAGCATCATGGCCAGGGTTTGCAGCAGCAGGGACACGCCGATGGCTGTAATCAGGGGAGCCAACCGGGGCGCGTTGCGCAAGCGGCGGTAGGCGATTCTTTCGATAGAGTAGCCGAGCAACATGCAGACCGGGATGGCTACCAACAAGCCGATGGCGAGGGTCGCCAAGGGTCCTAGCCCTGGCCAGGCCTGTTGCAGAAACAGGATGGCCTGGAGCGCGACTAGGGCGCCGATCATCAAGACTTCGCCATGGGCGAAGTTGATGAGCCCGAGGATTCCGTAAACCATGGTGTAACCCAGGGCGATGAGCGCATAAAGGCTGCCCACCACCAAACCATTGATGATCTGCTGAAGCAGAATATCCATATTGATCTCGTCGAATTCGAGTCGAAGGTCGCCAAGACTTTGTCTTGGCAACCGGGTCGCGGGGGCTAGAGAGGGACCATCTTGCCGTTCCGGAATTGGTACAGAGTCACGGCGCCATGCTGGGTATCACCCCGCTCGTCGAAGGCGACCGGGCCGGTCACACCTTGGAAGCTTACTTTCTTCAAGGCCGGTAGATATTTTTCCGGCTCCACCGAGTCCGCAGCCTTCATGGCTTCCAGAATCGCGGCGGCGGCGTCGTAGGCGTAGTGGGCATAGACCTGGACCTTGGCGTCAAAACGTTTTTGGAACCGCTCGTTGAAGCCCTTGTCCGCCATCTGGTCCGGCGGCAGGCCGGTCTGGGAGCAATAGGTATTTTCGGACACCGCGTCACCCGCCAAGGTGGCCAAGGTCGCGGTGCAGCCACCATCCCCGGTCATGAACTTAGCGCCGATTCCCAGTTGCTTGATTTGCTTCAGCATGGGGCCGGCCTGGGCATCCATACCACCGTAGAACAGCACATCCGGGTCGCTGGCCTTAAGTTTGGTGAGGATGGCGAGAAAATCGGTGGCCTGGTTGCTGGTGAATTCACGGGTAACCACCTTGCCACCGGCAGCGACCACGCCCTTGGCAACCTCGTCCGCGAGACCCTGGCCATAGGCAGTCCGGTCATCGATGATCGCCACCTTCTTGCCGAGACTTACCGCGAACTTGCCCAGCACGGCGCCCTGCTGGATGTCATTGGCCATGGTCCTAAACACGGTCTCGAACCCCTGACGGGTCAGCGTCGGGTTGGTTGCGGACGGAGATACCATGGGCAGGTGGGCCTGATGATAAATCCGGGAGGCGGGGATGGTGGTGCCGGAATTCAAATGACCGACCACACCCTTGACTCCCGCGTCCACCAGCCGTTGGGCAACGATGTTGCCGACTCTGGGATCCGCCTGATCATCCTCGCACAGAAGTTCAAAGCGGACCTGCTTGCCGCCGATGACCATGCCCTTGGCGTTGTAGTCCTCAAGGGCTAGGCGGGCGCCGTTCTCATTGTCCTTACCCAGGTGGGAAATATTGCCGGTCAGGGGGGCGACATGACCGATGGTAACCACCATTTCGTCCGCCGCCTGAATGTTGACCGCCGAGCACAGGGCGGCAACCAACATGGCTTGAGTGCGTGTCATTGTGACTCCTGTTGGAATTTTGATGGGGCGCCGGTTCGCGTCCAATGTTGCTAGGCTCCGGAAGAAACCGCGAGAGGTGGCATTCCACCCGTTACCTCGCTGTCCTGAGTGCGTACTTTGCCGTTCTCCGGGCCACGAGTCAATTCGGCACAAAATCCCCTGCGAGACGGAGGGCCAGTAGAGCATAGCCGGCCGACCTCCGCCAGGGCACGTTTACCGGTATGGGTCCTGAAACCTATAATGACGGGGACTTTTAACCTGTCGAGATACCCCATGCGCTTAATTCAGGAAGCCCTCACTTTCGACGATGTCCTCTTGGTCCCAGCCCATTCCAACGTCTTACCTCGGGATACGGACCTGCGCACCCATTTGACCCGCGCCATCAAACTGAATACCCCTCTGCTGTCAGCGGCGATGGACACAGTGACCGAATCCCGCCTGGCGATCGCCATGGCCCTGGAGGGAGGGATCGGCATCATTCATAAGAATATGAGCGCGGAACGCCAGGCCCAAGAAGTTCGCAAAGTCAAGAAATACGAAAGCGGGGTTATTCATGAGCCGATAACGGTATCCCCTCGCACCAGTATTGGCGACGTCATCAACCTGACGCGCGCCAATCGAATCTCCGGAGTTCCGGTCACCGAGGGGCGCCAATTGGTTGGAATCGTCACCGGCCGGGATCTACGGTTCGAGACTCGGTTTGGGGATCCAGTCTCCTTGATTATGACTCCCAAGGAGCGACTGGTCACGGTGAACGAGGGGGCGAGCCGCCAAGAAGTGGTGGCGTTGCTGCACAAGCACCGGATCGAAAAGGTGCTGGTCGTTAACAACGCTTTTGAACTGCGGGGACTCATCACCGTCAAGGATATTCAAAAGGCTAAGGACTTTCCCTTTGCCTGCCGGGATGACAAGGAACGGCTGCGGGTCGGCGCGGCGGTGGGTGTTGGGGATGGCACGGATGAGCGGGTTGAGGCGCTCGCACGGGAAGAAGTGGATGTGGTCGTGGTGGATACGGCCCATGGACACTCCCAGGGTGTACTGGATCGGATCGCCTGGATTAAGCGCCACTATCCGAACCTGCAAGTCATCGGAGGCAACATTGCCACCGCGTCCGCCGCCTTGGACTTAGTCAAGGCGGGGGCAGATGCGGTTAAGGTGGGCATTGGACCAGGGTCCATTTGCACCACCCGGATTGTGGCTGGAGTGGGTGTTCCCCAAGTAACGGCGGTTGCTAACGTGGCTGAGGCGCTGGCGGAGTCCGGCGTTCCTATTATCGCGGACGGTGGCCTTAGGTACTCCGGAGATCTGGCCAAGATTGTCGCCGCCGGCGCCCACGCCGTCATGATCGGAGGGCTGTTCGCCGGTACCGACGAGGCACCCGGCGAAGTCGAGATTTTCCAGGGCAGGTCCTACAAATCCTACCGGGGGATGGGCTCGCTGGGTGCCATGTCGTCTCAGCAAGGCTCCAAGGATCGCTACTTTCAAGAAGGGATCGAGGACGCCGAAAAGCTGGTGCCGGAAGGTATCGAGGGGCGGGTTCCCTACAAGGGGAGCGTGGTCAACATCATTTATCAACTCACCGGGGGATTGCGCGCCGCCATGGGCTATGTTGGCTGTAGAGACTTGGGGGAGATGCGGACCAAGACCGAGTTTGTGCGCATCAGCAACGCTGGGATGCGAGAATCCCACGTGCATGACGTCACCATCACCAAAGAAGCGCCCAACTACCGCGTCGATAGTTAAAACGCCGCCGAGGATTGGGCTTGCGGAACGCGACACTCAGGCCGTGGCTCCATCGGAACCACGGCCTTATTTTTGGTCATCCGGGAATCCTTTGCCATGCAAATAGATAAAAATATTCATTCCGACTGGATCTTGATTTTAGATTTCGGCTCCCAGTACACCCAGTTGATCGCCCGACGGGTCCGGGAGGCGGGAGTCTATTGTGAGATTTGGGCATTTGACCATTGCGACGAAGCACTGGAAGGGCGCTCACCAAAAGGGGTCATTTTGTCCGGCGGTCCCGAGACCGTCACCGTAGATGACAGTCCCCGTGCACCGGGCAGCATATTCGAGATGGGCGTTCCGGTGCTGGGCATTTGCTACGGGATGCAGACCATGGCGGCGCAGCTCGGCGGAACCGTTACAGGCTCTGCCAAGCATGAATATGGCTATGCCCGGGTCAAGGTGACCAATCCGTCCCGTCTATTGGAGGATATCGAGGACCATGCCGGGCAGGACGGCGTCGCGCTGTTGGACGTATGGATGAGCCATGGCGACCATGTCACTCAACTTCCGTCTGGCTTCACTCGCATTTGCGAATCCGACAACGCGCCGGTGGCGGGAATGGCGGACGAGACACGTCGCTTCTATGGACTGCAATTTCACCCGGAGGTCACCCATACCCGCCAGGGTCAACGCATCCTGCAACGGTTTCTGGTCGATCTGTGTGAGTGCGATACGCTGTGGAATCCGGCCCATATTATTCAGGATTCCTTGCAACGGGTCAGGGACAGAGTCGGCAAAGGGCAGGTACTGCTCGGGCTATCCGGTGGCGTTGACTCTGCGGTGGTGGCGGCGTTGCTGCATCGGGCCATTGGCGACCAACTCACCTGTGTATTCGTTGACAACGGACTGCTGCGCCTTGGGGAGGGCGACCAAGTCATGGCGACCTTCGCACGGCACATGGGCGTGCGAGTAATCCGGGTAGATGTGGCGGAGCAGTTTTACCAAGCATTGGACGGCGTCACCGAACCGGAGCAGAAACGGAAGATCATCGGGCGGGAATTTATTAGGGTATTTGAAGAACAGGCTCGGGCGCTGGATGATGTGGAATGGCTGGCCCAAGGCACCATCTATCCCGACGTGATCGAGTCGGCGGGTGCCAAATCCGGCAAGGCCCACGTCATCAAGTCCCACCACAATGTGGGCGGGTTGCCAGCGGATATGCGCCTGCGCTTGATTGAGCCGCTGAGGGAATTATTCAAAGATGAGGTCCGGAAAATTGGGGTGGAGTTAGGTTTGCCCTACGACTTGGTGTATAGGCATCCGTTCCCCGGTCCTGGGCTTGGCGTGCGCATTTTAGGAGCCGTACGTCCAGAGTACGCGGAGTTGCTGCGACTCGCGGACCATATCTTTATCGACGAATTGCGCGCACATCAACTGTATGACCAGGTAAGCCAAGCCTTCGCGGTCTTTCTGCCGGTCAAGTCGGTGGGTGTGGTAGGCGATGCCCGGCAATATGAATTTGTGGTGGCCCTGCGAGCAGTGGAAACCCTGGATTTTATGACGGCACGCTTCGCACGCCTGCCCCTGGACTTCCTGGACGTCGTGGCACGCCGGATCATCCAGGAGGTCAAGGGCATTTCCCGGGTGACCTACGATATTTCTGGCAAACCGCCCGCCACCATCGAGTGGGAATAACCTCCAGTGGCTAACCAAGAACCGGACCAGGATAGCCAGGACCGCTACTGGATGGCTCGGGCTCTGGACCTCGCCGTGCAGGCGGAATCCATAGGGGAAGTGCCGGTGGGCGCCGTCCTGATCCTGGACGGCCAGATCATCGGTGAAGGCCACAATCAGCCCATCTCCCTGCATGACCCGACTGCTCACGCCGAGATTTTAGCTCTGCGGGATGGCGCCCGTCGCATCGAAAATTATCGGCTCGCGGGTACCAGCCTCTATTGCACCCTGGAACCCTGTGTCATGTGCTGGGGGGCCATCATTCACGCCCGCGTCGCACGGGTAGTGTTTGGTGCTGTCGACCCCAAGAGTGGGGCGCTGGGGGGCTGGATCAACTTGGGCCGAGGGGAAGTCGGATTTAATCATCGTCCGGTTTGGGGCGGCGGTGTTCTTGCTGAAGAATCCCGTCGGCTTTTGCAGCAGTTTTTTCGACAACGACGCGGCAGTACCCCTCCGGCCAGGCAGGACCGGGGGTCACCCGTCGAGTAAAGTGTTCCACGTGGAACATTGCCCAGCCACCCCTTTGCCCGCGATCCGATCAACACCATGGCCGCACCCGATCTACCCAACGAAATCCCGCCACCCGTTCTAAGTGCCTGGCCCAATTACTCCACAGCCTCCATCAGCCCCATCACCGGTGGCCTAATCAACCAAACCTACTCCTTAACACCACCCCGCGGTAGGCGCGCGATCTTGCAACGCATCCACCCAGTATTTCCACCTGAAACCAACCTCAACATTGACGCAGTCACCAGACACCTCTCGTCCCTAGGCCTCGCCACACCCAGGTTAGTTCCAACCAATGACCATCAACTCTGGTTCATCCATGCCGGCTATTGCTGGCGCTCCCTAACCTATCTGGATGGCCAAACCTATTCTAAGCTTACCAACGCTGCCACCGGGTTTCAGGCAGGCCGCCTAGTCGGAACCTTTCACCGAGCAATGTCAGGATTCCCTGGCCAACTGCAAGTATTTCGCTCCCACGTCCACGATACTCCCCGCCATTTAGCGCGACTATCCCAGGCCGTCACCGACCACCCCAACCATCCATTGCATCCAAAGGTCCGCCAGCAAACCGAACAGGTTTTATTTGCTGCCCACCAACTACCGCCCCTAGCCCCAGGAAAGAACCGTATTTGCCACGGGGACTTGAAGATTTCCAATCTATTGTTCGACGAATCGGGCCAAGGACTATGTCTAATCGACCTAGACACCTTAACGCCGATGCCTTGGGCGCTGGAAATGGGGGATGCGCTCCGCTCCTGG
The DNA here is from genome assembly GCA_964538875.1 of uncultured Chromatiaceae bacterium. Taxonomy (GTDB): domain Bacteria; phylum Pseudomonadota; class Gammaproteobacteria; order Chromatiales; family Chromatiaceae; genus CAZIHO01. Next base: position 48,941 of record CAZIHO010000004.1, on the reverse strand, counting down.
TGCAACCCCAACCGTGAAGACCAGGCCAATCCTTATTTGGATTTGGAACTATTTGAGGCTGCGGTTACAGGCTACCAAAGCGCCGCGCCCGGATTCCCTACGCCCCGCGAATGGTCCACGTTAATACCTGGATTAAAACTGATTTGCCTGGAGTTGTCGGCGCGTTTCCTCGCCGACGCTTTGTACGAGAACTATTTCGGATGGGATGAAACCCGTTACAGCACCCGGGGCGAACACAACCTAGCGCGGGGGATCTCTATGTGGGAGCTATACCTGAACGTTGCCGCCCAAGCGCGGGATGCTGAAAAAATATTGGCGAAACTAGTTTGATCCCGGAAGCGCGGGTTAAAAGCCCCGCGCCCCCGATAGCATTTCTTAATTGTTTTGGATGACGATGCGCGGAAATTTCGCGCTGTAATCCTTGGCTTGCCGCGCCAACTTGGCCGCCGCCTTACGGGCTATGGCGCGATAAGTCAGGGAGATGCGGCACTCCGGGTCCGCTACCACGGTGGGTTTGCCACTATCGGTTTCTTCCCGGATGCGGATATCCAGGGGCAATTCACCGAGCAAGTCGACCCCATATTGTTCCGCCATACGACCGCCACCCCCCGTTCCGAAAATCGGCTCTTCGTGCCCACAGTGGGAACAGACATGGGTACTCATGTTCTCCACGATGCCCAGCACCGGCACCTCGACTTTTTCAAACATCTTGAACCCCTTGCGGGCGTCCAACAGAGCGATATCTTGGGGCGTCGTTACGATGACCGCGCCTGCCACCGGAACCTTCTGGGCGAGGGTCAACTGGGTGTCACCGGTCCCCGGCGGTAAATCGATCACCAGATAATCCAGGTTACTCCAGTTGGTATCGTTCAGCAGCTGCTCCAACGCCTGGGTCACCATGGGGCCGCGCCAAATCATGGGCGTTTCTTCATCGATCAAAAAGCCAATCGACATCGCTTGCAGGTGATAGCTAGACAGGGGTTCTAAAGTACGGCCGTCCAGAGACTCCGGCTTACCCGTGATACCCAACATTCTTGGCTGCGATGGCCCATAAATATCCGCGTCTAGAATCCCAACCTTCGCGCCTTCCGCCGACAGTGCAAGCGCTAGGTTAACCGCGACCGTGGACTTGCCCACGCCCCCCTTCCCGGAGGCAACCGCGATAATGTTTTTCACATTATCTATAGGCTTTAGTGCCTTCTGCACCGCATGAGCCTCAATCCGCCAATCCAGCGTAACCTTTACCGACTCAACTCCGGCTACTTTGCCAACCCTGGCTCCCACCTCGGCGGCCACCGCCTCCCTAATCCCCTTGGCAGGAAAGCCGACCTCGAAAGCTACCTCCACGGCGCCCCCGTCGATCTTGATGTCCTTCACCGCCTTGGCGCTAACCAGGTCCCGCCCCAAATGGGGTTCAACATAGTCTTGAATGGCCTTTTCTATTTGTTCGCGCGTCACTTCAGTCATTTAGTCAGTCTCCCAGTGTGCCCACCTTAGGCACGCCAAAACCCATTTTTTTCGGCCGGGGCCGTGCTCGCCCCCCCTATTTGGGGTGCCTACCGGCAAAACCCAAACAGAACAAACTCACCAAACAGCCTCCAATAATATGGAATAATATCCGACTCCAACTTCCCCAGCCCTTTAGGAAAATGGTCGATGAACGGCCCACGAAAAATTTTAGTCACCAGCGCTCTACCCTACGCCAACGGCCCGATCCATATTGGCCACTTGGTGGAATACATTCAAACCGACATTTGGGTTCGCTTTCAAAAAATGCGCGGGCACGACTGTCTCTATGTGTGCGCCGACGACGCCCACGGCACGCCCATCATGTTACGAGCGCGCCAGGAAGGCATCCGGCCCGAAGATTTAATTGCACGCATGTCCGATGCCCACCAGGCGGACTTCGCCGCGTTCCTGGTGAACTTCGACAATTATCATTCCACCCATTCCCCGGAAAATCGCCATTACGCGACCACCATTTATCAAAGAAACCGGGACGCTGGACATATCGCCCGGCGCCATATCACCCAGGCCTATGACCCCCTGGAGAACATTTTCCTGCCCGATCGTTTCATCAAGGGCGAGTGTCCCCGCTGCGCTGCGCCCGATCAGTATGGCGACAATTGCGAATCCTGCGGCGCTAGTTATTCCCCCAGCGAACTGAAAAATCCCCGTTCCGCCATATCCGGCGCCATTCCAGAACAACGGGAATCCGAACATTTTTTCTTCAAGCTCGGCGACTTTGAGCCCATGCTCCGCCAATGGACCCGCAGCGGAAGTTTGCAACCGGAAGTTACCAACAAACTGGAAGAATGGTTCCAAGCTGGCTTGCAGGAGTGGGACATCTCCCGCGACGCGCCCTATTTCGGCTTCGAAATTCCGGACCAACCCGGCAAATATTTTTATGTATGGATGGATGCGCCGATCGGCTACATGGCAAGTTTCCGGGCCCTGTGTGATCGGCATCCCGGTCTCGACTTCGACGATTACTGGTCTCCCGATTCCAATGCCGAGCTTTATCACTTCATCGGCAAGGACATCATGTATTTTCATACCCTGTTCTGGCCGGCCATGCTACACGGCGCCGGTTTCCGCACACCATCGGCCGTGTTTTGCCACGGCTTCTTAACCGTGAACGGCCAAAAGATGTCCAAATCCCGGGGCACCTTTATCCAGGCGACCACTTTTCGCAATCATTTGAATCCCGAGGCACTGCGCTACTATTTCGCCTCAAAACTCACCAACGGCGTCGACGACCTAGATCTGAACCTAGACGACTTCATCGCCAAGGTCAACGCGGACCTAGTTGGCAAGCTGGTCAATATCGCTAGCCGCACCGCCTCTTTCATCGAACGGCGCTTTGCCGGCCGATTAGGTCCCGTGCTAGCCGATCCCGCGCCCCTCCAGGAACTGCTGGACGCTGGACCAACCATTGCGGGGTATTACGAGCAACGGGATTTCAGCCGGGCCATGCGGGAAATCATGGCGCTGGCGGATCGCGCCAACCAATACATCGACTCCGCCCAGCCTTGGGTCATCGCCAAACAGCCGGACAGCTCAGCCCAACTCCAAGGTATTTGTACCCTTGGGATCAACCTGTTCCGGGTATTAGCCGGTTACTTGAGCCCGGTGCTGCCAGGGATCGCCGCCCAGGCCGCTCAGTTCTTGAACGTCGCACCCTTCCTTTGGGAGGATTTATCAACGCCCCTCCTGAATCACAACATCTCGCCCTACCGCCCGCTGATGGTGCGTATTGATCCGTCCCAAGTCACTGTGATGCTGGACCAATCCAAAGACGATCTCAAAGCCACTCAAACCCCGGAAACGACTGCCAGCGCCCCCGCCAGCAGCCACCTCGCGGCTGATCCCGTGGCCGCCATCATCGAGTACGCAGATTTCGCCAAGTTGGATCTCCGTGTTGCCAGAATCCTTGTCGCCGAACCGGTGGAAGGCGCCGATAAACTGCTTCGCCTGACTCTGGACCTCGGCGGCGAGACCCGCAACGTATTTGCTGGCATTCGCGCGGCCTACCCCGCCGAGCAGCTGGCCGGGCGCCTAACGCTGATGGTCGCTAATCTTGCCCCCCGTAAGATGCGCTTCGGTGTCTCTGAAGGCATGGTTCTAGCGGCAGGACCCGGCGGCAAGGACATCTATCTGTTCAGCCCAGATAGCGGCGCAGAGCCTGGCATGCGCGTCAAGTAGCTTCTCCGCCCCGGGCAGATTCCTCTTGCCTGGGATCCCTTGCCCCGAGCGCCTATCTGGTCGAACGATAGGCGCTACAATCGCAGTGACCAGCCGCACGAATTAAACCAGGTCACATCAAGCTGATCCCAGCCAAGACCCATCAAAACCCAACTAGGATGTCACCGTGCCTCCAACCCATTGGCCATGGCCCCACCCCATCCTATGATCTAAATTTCCACATCCGACCACTCCCCTGTCCGCCTCGAATCGCACCTTGAGCATCACCTTGAAATCCCTTCTTCTCTTTCTGCGGTCCTACGTCCTCCGCCCATTGGTAGGGCTCTTAATTGTGTCGGGCATGCTGGTTGCCGCCGCTCGCTTGCTGCTTCCTTATTCCGAGCTGCTGCGGGACAAGCTCGCGGAGCAGATCGGAGCATCCCTTGAGACCTCGGTCTTAATTCAAGGCGTTGAAATGCAACTGTCCGGTGTCACGCCGGAGTTGGCTTTGCGCGGGGTAACGGTGCTGGACAAGCTCCGCTCTCGGCCCATCATGCATTTCCGGGAACTGCGCCTAAGCATCGATCCCTGGCAATCACTCCTCCAAGGATCCCCGCGGCTACAGCTGGCCACGTTATTAGGCGCGCAGCTCTACCTAGTTCGCGACCGGGATGGGACTCTAATCCTGACCGGAATCGATTCCGACAGCGCTACCGACGCCGCCCCGCCAACCCCCGTGCCTTTTCTAGGCACCGGTCATTTTCGTCTGCGCGATAGCGAAGTCTTGATTGAAAACCGCCGCCTCGGCTTACCGCCCTTCCGCATCACGGGCGTCAACGCGGACTTAGTAAGCAGCGACGACCGTCACCACCTCCGGGTCCAAGCCGAGTTGCCGGCGGCAGGAACCCTGGATTTTCGCGCCAACCTGACGGGACCCGGGCACCAACCCCAAGATTGGCAAGGAGACCTCTATCTCCAGGTCAAATCCCCCAAGCTGGGAACCTTGGTCAGTCAATGGCTGCCGGCCGACCAGCAATTCGACGCCGATGCCTACCTGGAGTCTTGGGGCCACCTGCTCCCTGCTGGACTGGATTCCCTGACCGGGCAGCTACAGGTTGCGGCGCCCCACTATTCCGTCGCCGGTGCTGAAACGCTCCGAATTGACCAGCTCTCTACCTGGTTTCAATGGACGCGGCGCGATGACGGCTGGCAACTCGCGCTGGATCAATTCCAAATCACACCCCCTGGGGGCGACGCCACGCCAGGTGACTTACTGCTACGGATCACTAAGGAAAACGGCCAGTCCCGGCAGATTCAGGCCAGTTCCGGCCAATTATGGCTCCAGCATCTGGCCGCCTTATTGCCGGCCATTCTCCCTGATCCCCAAGTCGGCAACGTGCTCAGGGAGCTTGCCCCCCAGGGGGAAATTGCCGATGGTCAGATGCTAGTACGCATTCATGACGACGCACCACCGGACTGGCAGGTTACCGCCAGGGTCCGGGGCATGCGGTCCCAACCCTGGAACGGAATCCCCGGCCTCGGCAACTTGAATTTCCTCTTCGCCGCAGACCAAAACCAAGGCCAGGTGGTGTTGGACAGCCAGGCACTGGAATTAAACTTCCCGACACTGTTCCGCTGGCCGCTAAACGCGGATCGCCTCGCCGGCCTGCTGCGCTGGAATCATCACCCCCAGGGCATCGACCTGGTTGGAGACCAACTCATCCTTGAAAATGCAGATCTTCGCACCCGCAGCAATTTCTTTATGCGCTTGGCGGCCGACTCCAGCCCCTTCATCGACCTACGCACGGACTTTTTTGATGGCGTAGGGGCCGCGACGCCCCGTTATCTCCCCCTCGGCGTCATGCCCCAGTCGGTGATCGACTGGCTGGATCGCGCAGTGGTTAGCGGAACCGTTCCCCAAGGCTTTTTTTTACTCCGGGGCCGCTTGGCCGACTTTCCCTTTTACAACCGCCAAGGGCGTTTCGAGGTGCAGTTTGATGTCGAAAATATCCTGCTGGATTACCAGGAAGGCTGGCCACCCCTAAAGCAAGGACGGGCCAAGGTTCGCTTCTTGAACGAGGGTATGGACATTCAGACCCAGGAAGCCCGCCTATTGGATAGCCGGGTCCTAGATACCCGCATCTGGATCCCGGATATCAAGGCCAAGGTCTCCGTTCTAATCGAAGGGCAGGTCGAGGGACCCTTTTCCGACGGCCTGAAGATCCTCCGGGAAACGCCCCTGGCCGATGAACAGGCGCGCTATGTACAGGGCATGGTGGCCAACGGCCCAAGTCGCCTGGCCTTGAATATGGCCATTCCCGTCGAGGGGGTTGGTGAATTCAAATTGGATGGACGCCTAACCTGGCCCAAGGAGACCGCTCGATTAGAGATGGAGGATTGGGACCTCAGCCTAGACAACCTTAAAGGGGCGTTAAAATTCACTCACCAGGGCGTATTCGCCGACGACTTGCGCGCCCAGTTGTGGGGTTTACCCCTAACCCTCGACCTCACCACGACGCCGTCGGCGCGCAACCGCCCGTCCATGACCAAACTGGATGCCCGCCTGCCTCTGAACCCCAAACAACTGGCCAAAGCCTATCCCCGGCTGCCCTGGAATGCCCTGGCGGGCGAAACGTCGGGAGATTTTGAACTGGAAATCGAGCATTCCTCGCCTGGCCAAACCGAGATTCCCTTCAGTTACCGATTCAAATCTGATCTCCAGGGATTGACGGTCAATCTCCCTATTCCCCTGACCAAAGCCCCAAAAGAAGCCCGTCCCCTGTTGGTTTCCGGCACCGTCCCGCTGCCCCCGAACGGTCGCATCAGTGCCCGCTACGGGGACCTCCAGGCAAGTTTCAAGATGGACCGAGATGCAAACGGGACCTCCTATCTAGCCGGTGTCAACGTCCAACACAATGGGGCTGCGCCGCCATCGTCTCCGGAAACCGGCGTCTTCTTCCAGGGCCAATTCAGCCGTCTTGACCTCCCCGGTTGGGCAGAATGGCTGAATGCCCTACCCCCATCACCTACCCCCAGAACCCCGGATAAGGGCGAAACACGGGTGAAACTTGCCGCCGACGACCTTGATCTCGGGCTGGTTCGCTTAACCAAGGCGCAAATCTCCGCCACTCGAATGCCCCGTGCCTGGAATCTTGAAGCCCGCTCCGAGCAACTCACCGGCCGCATACGTTGGCCCGACCGTCCCCGCGAGGAGCCGATCACGGC
>CAZIHO010000004.1:0-41932 GCA_964538875.1 uncultured Chromatiaceae bacterium | reverse complement strand
AACTCACCGGCCGCATACGTTGGCCCGACCGTCCCCGCGAGGAGCCGATCACGGCTCGCCTGGAAACCCTCCGCCTAAACTATCAGCCCGGCGAGGCCACCCAGTCCACCGCCCCCAAGCAGGAACGGCGCCTTGACCCGGCCCAAGGTCCTGCCATCGACCTCCAGTTGGGTGCCCTATTTGTCAACGAGCATTCGCTAGGCGGACTGGTCCTGGCAACCCGCCCCCTGGCCGACGGCCTACGGTTGGAACGCCTGATTCTGGAAGGGCCGGAATTGACCTTTAAGGGCAGCGGCGAATGGACCGGTACCGCTGCCCGGCCCATGTGTCGCATCCACCTGGACGTGGGTACCGACGATCTGGGTCAAACCCTTAAGGCGTTGAAACTGACTGACGCCATCGGGGAGGCCAAAACCCAAATCAAGGCGGATCTCCAATGGGCCGCGTCACCCTTTCACGCCACCCTTGCCAATATCGCAGGGGATCTAGAGGTCGCCATCGGCCCCGGACGGGTCTTGGATGCCAATCCCGGTGGCGGACGCATCCTGGGCTTGTTCAACCTTGGTGCTCTAGGACGCCGATTGGGCCTCGATTTCTCCGACCTCTTTACGACCGGATTTACTTTTGACCAAATCGACGGGCGCTTTGGCATTGCCCAAGGAAACGCCGACATCCGGGAACTGAGAATCCAGGGACCCGCCGCGCAGGTGGATGTCACCGGCCGGGCCGCACTCCTAACTCGGCAATACGACCAGTTGGTCACCGTCATCCCGGAAATCAGCACCACCTTGCCAGTGGCCGGTGCCATCGCTGGCGGGCCAGTGGGCGCCGCTGTCATGTTGATCGCGGAGCAAGTGGTCGGGGATCAAGTCAACAAATTAAGTCGGTATCAATATAAAGTGACCGGATCCTGGGATGACCCCACCTTTACTCCCATCAAAACCCAGGATGGATGGTCAATTTCCAACATCCTCCATCCCGCCCAAACCGAGCAGCCACCCCAAGCACCTCCGGAAGGGTCCGACCCAGCCCAATGACCGCCCCCCACAATACGGCGATCGACGTATGCAGCGTCCCCCTACGGTTCGGGTGATTCGCCCACCAGTTGCGGTTTCCTGCTCGCACGCTTGCTATCCTGCGTGCTGGTCCGGGTGGGGCCGGGGCGTCCGCCAGTGGTCCGGCCTGCGGGCATCCCGTCCGACACCGCCAAAATGAGGCCCAAGCTGACGAATCCCGTGATCAGACTGCTGCCGCCATGGCTGAGGAAAGGCAAGGTGAGTCCAGTCAATGGAATAAACTTGGTCACCCCGCCCAGATTCAGGAAGGTTTGTACCGCAATCAGCGTGGTTAAACCACCACTAACCAAAACGCCAAATTTGGAACGAGCTTGAAAGCTAATTCCAAGTCCCCGCTGAAAAAGCACCAAGAACAAGATAAGGACCAGCGCGCAGCCAACCAAACCCAGCTCCTCGCCGATCACTGAGTAAATAAAATCCGATTCTGCGATGGGAGTATATTGTGGATTACCAAGTCCAAAACCCTCGCCCCACAGTCCGCCGGCATACATTCCGGACAGACCCTGCAAAATTTGCCAACTGCCCCCCGTGGGATCCGAAAAGGGGTCCAGCCAGGCCTGAATTCTTCGTTGGCCATGCGGCATGAGACTCAACACGCCATAACCCAGGCCCACCGCTCCCAGAATACCCACCACCAGATAGCCCAGGCGGCCGGTTCCTAGGTACAACATCACCAATAGCGTCACGCTGAGAATAATGAAAAGGCCAACATCCCGCTGCCAGGCCAATAGTCCCGCTAGCACCGCCCAGTAGAGCATCAGGGGTAGCAGACCCTGCCAGGGAGGCAGAGGCAACCAAGAATTGCCCCAATTGCCCAGCGTCTTACCATGTCGATCGATAAATCCGGCCAAAAATAAAGTGATAGTGACCTTGAGAAATTCAGTCGGGGTTACCAGCCCGGTGGCGTATACCGCACCCCGGTAGCGCTGCCCGGTGACCACCACCACCCCAATCAGTAGCAGCGACAGGCCACCCCAGACCCAAATCCCAGCCGCCAGGTTTTCATACCGGCCCCGCATGAACATCAAACAGGTGGCGAGCAAAACACCGATCCCGCCTGGAAACAGGTAACGGCCCAGCGACGACCCTTGGGCCGGATCGTAGGTACCCATACGAAATTGAATCAACAAACCCAGTCCCGCCAAAAAAGCTAGGGTGGCGAGCAAAATCTGATCTCCCCGGAATTGGGCTGCGACCAGGGTAAGATGAACGACCAGCAAGCAGAGGGCGTAGCTGACAAAGGGGACCCAATCCATGATGGTCAAGGGCCGGCCCGCCGCGATTCCCGCCCCCAGCACCAACACAAAGCCCAGGGCCACACCCCCCACGGCCAACAGCAGCAATTGCCGCTCTGGGCGACGTTCGCTCCAGAAATCCGGGCCGTGACCACCTTGCCGTGGGCCTGTCACTCCAACATCCCCAGTTGTTGCGCCCGGGACAACAGTTGCTGGGCGATGGGCGCCGCCACCCTTGCCCCATAGCCCCCCTGCTCCATCAGCACCGCAACAGCCAACCGAGGTCTCCCGGCCGGGGCAAAACCAATGAACCAACTGTGGGCATTACCGTGCGGATTCTCCGCCGTGCCGGTTTTCCCGGCGATGGCGAGTTCCTTCAGGTTGATCGGCCGCCCGGTACCTTCGGTCACCACTCCCCGCATCATGTCCGCGACTCGCCGGGCACTAGCCGGCTGCGTAAACTGAGCCAGAACTTGGGGCGGGTCTTTTTCCAACAAACGGGGACGCATGGCCACACCCTGATTGGCGATTGCCGCCGCGATCAGCGCCATGTGGGCCGGAGTCGCCAACATGCGTCCTTGACCCACCGACATCTGGGCCAAGCCGTATTGATCCTGTTCGTCCAGGGCCGGCACCCGGTTGGCGCCCCAACTCCAGCGTCGCCCGCCGCCTTCCCGTAGACTGATCGGCCGATTGAAGTGAAACTGCTCCAGGTTTTGGTAAAAAGCCGCCATACCCAGGGAAACCCCTAGCTTGGCGAAAAATACATTCGAGGATTTCGCCAACGCCTTGGCCAAGGTCAGGTCCCCGTAGCCCTCCCAGCCACCTCCCCGTTGCTTGGCTTCGTAATACTCGTGATCCCGAATCTTCGGAAACCGGGGTGAAGTGGTAAAGCCTTCCGCCGGGCAATTCAGGGTCCCCTGAAAGCCACTATTCAGAGCCTGAGCCGCCAACACCACCTTGAACGACGAGCCTGGCGGATACAGGCCCTGGGTCGCCCGATTCAAAAGAGGCGTTGCCGGGTCCATGCCTTGAAACAAGGCCGGACTGAGGCGATTAGGGTCTATACTCGGGGAACTTGCCAATACCCGCACGGCGCCATCGTCGGGACGAATCGCCACGATTGCCCCGGAGCGGCCTTCCATCAAGCGTACCGCCAGCAGTTGCAGGTCGGCATCCAGGCACAAGCGCAAATCCTCACCCCGGGGCGGTTTTTGGGTCACCACCTGGAGCCCCAACTCGCCCCAGGCGGGCCAATCATCCGGCGCACCGCCGTTGAGCCGGACATTCTCCAGGGACTCTAGCCCAGCAGAACCAAAGCGGGGATGGCTGTACCCCACTACATGAGCGAACGCCCCACCGAACGGATAAACCCGCCGCGCCTGACCGTCCTGTTCTTGACTGAGGGCGAGAACCTCGCCTCGATGATCTAGAATTTTCCCCCGCTGGATCCAGTGGGCCGGATTAAATTCCCGGCGGTCGTGCAACTGCATGAAGGCAACAAACTCCGGACGCAACAATCCGGTGAGCTGCCAAGATGCCTGATAAATCAACAGCGCGCTAAATACCAAGCCCAGCAACACCATGGGCCAGAAGCTGGAATAGCGCGGCCGCCCCAGATGCCGCACCTGGGCTTGGGGGCTCAGTTGATGGATCCGCCGCAGGAAAAAGACGATGGAAAACAGAAAGGCCCCATGCAGAAAAATCCTTAGTACCGGCCAGACGCCAGTTTCCATCAGGACCATTCTCCGTGGAGTTCTTTTGATCGCGAGGCTGGTAGTGGTCGGGGTGACTGGATTCGAACCAGCGACTTCTGCCTCCCGAAGACAGCGCTCTACCAGGCTGAGCTACACCCCGGTCAGTAGGTCCGCTTGACGGCAAACTCCGCCAGGGACCGCAAGGCCTCCCGGTAAGGACTTGGAGCCAGTAAATCCAGCGCCTGCTGGGCCTTCTGAGCCGCCTTCCGGGCAAGCTCCGCAGTGTACTGGATCGCCCCGGTGGATTCAATGGCGAGCAGAATCGCCTCGATACGATCACGTCCCCCTTCCAAGATGGCGTCCCGAATCAGTGCCCGCTGGGCGTCATCGCCCACCGCCATGGCTTGGATCAGTGGCAAGGTTGGCTTGCCTTCCGCGAGGTCGTCGCCCACGTTTTTCCCTAATTCGGCGTTCTGGCAGCCATAATCCAGGACGTCGTCCACCAACTGGAACGCAATCCCGAGATGATCGCCATAGAAATCCAGGGCTTGTTCCATTTCCGGACCGCCTTCCCCCAACACGGCGCCGAGCCGGGCACCCGCTGCGAACAGGGTCGCCGTCTTACGCCGGATGACTTCAAGGTACTGGGATTCGTTTGTCTCTGGATCATTACAGTTCATTAACTGCAAAACCTCGCCCTCGGCGATGCGATTAGTCGCACGGGCAAGGATCGCCATGACCCCCATACGCCCAACGTCGACCATCATTTCAAAGGACCGCGAATAGAGAAAATCCCCCACCAGCACACTGGCCTCGTTGCCCCATAGCGCATTGGCCGTGCTGCGATTACGCCGCAAATCCGACCCATCCACCACGTCGTCATGCAACAGGGTCGCCGTATGGATAAATTCGACGATCGCCGCCAGGTCTAGATGCCGGTCGCCGGTATATCCACAAGCCCGCGCCGCCAACAATACCAACATGGGCCGCAGTCGTTTACCGCCACTGTTGACGATGTAATGCCCGATCTGGTTAATCAGCACCACATCCGATTCAAGCCGGCGCAGAATAAGCCGGTCCACTGCTTGCAGATCGTCGGCAATCAACGCCCTGATCTCGGAAATTTCCATGGATTACCGTATTGGTGATTATCAAACTTGCCGATGCTAGGGAGCAGGCCGGGGGCTGTCAAGACCGGACCTAGCCCGGCCCCTTCCCTGGCCGGCAGGCCTGCCGTTCTTAAATGCCCTTCTCTATTTGACCTGGCTCCATCCTTACCTTATGATTGCTCCTCTTTGCGTCCGGCTTGTGTTCGGCCGCTGTCATGGGAACATTTTGGGGAAGACGGCTATGTATGCGGTTGTTCAGACCGGTGGCAAACAATATCGCGTTTCCGCGGGCGACAAGGTCCGAGTCGAGAAGCTGGAAGCGGACGAAGGGGCGACAGTCGAGCTGGACAAGGTGCTGATGGTCGCCGATGGAGAGGATATCAAGGTCGGCACGCCCTACCTGGAAGGCGGCAAGGTAACCGCCATCGTCAAGGCACAGGGGCGCCGGGCCAAGGTCAAGATCCTCAAGTTCAAGCGGCGCAAGCATCATCTCAAGCGCCAAGGCCACCGCCAGTGGTACACAGAACTTGAAGTCACGGCGATTAGCGCCGGCTAACGGAGGATATCCAGATGGCACATAAGAAAGCGGGCGGCAGCTCTCGCAACGGGCGTGACTCCGAGTCTAAGCGACTGGGCGTCAAGCGGTTTGGCGGTCAGCTGGTCAGCGCCGGCAGTATCTTGGTACGCCAGTGCGGTACCAAGTTCCACAAGGGTGACAACGTCGGCTGTGGCCGCGACTACACCCTGTTTGCCCTCGCCGACGGTCATGTCAAGTTCGAGGTGAAGGGCCCGCAGGGGCGCAAGTTCGTAAGCATCATTCCCGTCGCTTGATTCCCCGCCCCCTAGCGGGCAAGCCAAAAGCCTCGTCCTTCGGCGGGGCTTTTGTGTTTTCCGGGGGTAACCGCCTACCCACACCATGAAATTCGTAGACGAAGCCAGTATTCGCGTTCAGGCCGGCGACGGTGGGGATGGCTGCGTCAGCTTTCGCCGCGAGAAATTCATCCCCAAGGGCGGCCCCGACGGGGGCGACGGCGGCGATGGTGGCAGTGTCTATTTGGTCGGCGACGCCAATCTCAACACCCTGGTCGACTTTCGCATGCAGCCCACGTTTCGCGCCCAACGGGGCCAAAACGGCATGGGCCGCAACCGCACTGGTCAAGGGGGAGAGGACCTAATGATCCGCGTTCCCCTCGGCACCCGGGTGCGGGACCGGGACAGTGAGGAATTGCTTGGCGAACTCGCCACCCAGGACCAGCGTCTGCTAGTCGCCAGGGGCGGCCGCCACGGCATCGGCAACGTGCATTTCAAGAGCAGCACCAACCGCACCCCTCGCCAATCGACGCCAGGAACCCTCGGTGACCGGCGGGAACTCGCTCTAGAATTGGTTTTGCTCGCCGACGTGGGCTTGCTCGGACTGCCCAACGCGGGCAAGTCCAGCCTGATCCGTCAGCTTTCCGCCGCCCGCCCCAAGGTGGCCGACTATCCCTTCACCACCCTCTATCCCGGCCTCGGCGTCGTGAGTCTGGGCATTGGGCGCAGCTTCGTGATCGCGGACATCCCCGGCATCATTTCTGGCGCCGCCGAAGGCGCGGGCCTGGGCCTGCGCTTTTTGCGCCACCTATCCAGAACCCGGCTGCTGCTGCATCTCGTTGACATGGCGCCCGACGAAGGCCCAGCAACTCTCGCCGCCAGTGTGGCCCAGATCGCTGCGGAACTGGAGAAATATGATTCCGGCTTGGCTGGACGGGAACGCTGGTTGGTGTGCAACAAGGTGGATTTGTTGCCACCGGACGAGGTTGAGCAGCGTTGTCGCGACTTGGCCCAAGAACTCGGCTGGCAAGGCCCCCTCTATCCCATCTCGGCCTTGAGTGGCTCCGGCACCAGCCGCCTCGCCCAGGCCCTCATGGACCGCATCGAGACACTGCGCCGCCAAGAGGCCCCCCCCGAACCCGTGCCCGATGATTCTTATTGGGACCCGACCCAGTCATGAGCTCCCGCGACAGTATCCGCGACAGCCACCGCTGGGTGGTCAAGATCGGCAGCACGCTGCTGACCAACGCGGGCCAGGGCTTACAAAGAGCCACCTTGTCCCCCTGGGTCGAGCAAATGGCCGCCTTCGTTCATCGGGGCGGCGAGTTGGTGCTGGTTTCCTCCGGCGCCGTGGCGGAAGGCATGAGCCGAATGCGCTGGACCAGCCGGCCCACCGCCCTCCATGAACTCCAAGCGGCCGCCGCCATTGGCCAAATGGGTCTGGTCCGCGCCTATGAAGCCTGTTTTCTGCAACGGGGGTTGCATACCGCACAGATTCTGCTGACCCGCCAAGACCTGGAAGACCGGGTTCGATATCTCAATGCCCGCAGCACCCTACGTACCCTAATCGGTCTCCAGGTGGTGCCGGTGGTGAATGAGAACGACACGGTCGCCACCGATGAACTCCGTTTTGGCGACAACGACACCCTGGCGGCCCTAGTCGCCAATCTGATCGAAGCGGACTTGCTGATCCTGCTCACCGACCAGGATGGCGTATTTGACGCGGATCCTCGCACCAATCCCGAGGCGCGGCTCATCGGCGCGACCCGGGTGGATGATCCCCTCCTGGATGAGGTGGCCGGCGGCAGCGTATCTGGACTCGGCTTGGGCGGCATGGTCACCAAGGTCCGGGCCGCCCGGCTTGCCGCTCGTTCCGGTGCCCCCACCATCATCGCGCCCGGACGGGGCGCCGCCGTATTGGAGCGCATTGCCCGGGGCGAGCCGGTTGGCACCCTGCTGACACCCGCCCAGGGCCGCCAAGCGGCCCGCAAGCGGTGGCTGGCGGGGCAATTACAGGCCCACGGCCGCCTAAGCTTGGATGCGGGCGCGGTCCAAAAACTGCGCGTAGCCGGCAGCAGCCTGTTGGCGGTTGGCGTGAAATCGGTACAGGGATCCTTCCGACGGGGAGAATTGGTGGTCTGCGTGGACCCGGAAGGACGCGAAGTGGCGCGGGGCTTGGTAAACTATGATTCCCTGGAAACCCAGCGCATCCTGGGTCAACCCTCATCCCAATTCGAGGCGATTCTCGGCTACATCAATGATGATGAACTGATCCACCGGGACAACCTGGTGTTGATTTGACCCGACTCTCGCACCCCCATAAAAAAACCGGCTTGCGCCGGTTTTTTTATGGCCGACCCGCGTCGGCTTAGGCCATCGCCTTGATGTGGGCGTTCAGACGGCTTTTATGCCGCGCGGCCTTGTTCTTATGAATTAGCCCCTTGTTCGCCATGCGGTCGATGACCGGCTGGGCGGTTTGGAAAGCTTCGGACGCGGCAGCTTTGTCGCCGGAACGGATCGCCTTGATGACCTTCTTGATGTAGGTACGCATCATGCTACGCCGAGCCGCATTGTGCTGGCGCCGCTTCTCCGCCTGACGGGCGCGTTTTTCGGCTTGCGGTGAGTTGGCCAAGGTCGATCTCCTGTGAAAACCTGGTCGTGTGAAAAGCTGGCAATTTTCTTTGTCCAGCGGAACAATGTCAAGAAGAACATCGTCCGCCGGGATCTTTCAGAACCAGACCGGGTCGACAATTCCTCGCCCGCCCCTACCTGGCAGCCGGACTAAGCCGACTGTCGAAGCCTATCCCCCAACCTATCAATGGTGGAACACCAGGTAGGCGATGGTGAGATAGTTGATGGATCCGGCCATGTCGATCAGCGCCAACGCCAAGGGCCCTGCCGCAACCGCCGGATCCACGCCGAGACGCTTGAAAAAGAAGGGCAGCGACAGGGCGATGGCCGACGCCAAGGTGATACTCAGAGCTGTGGCTGGCGCCAAGGTCAAGGATAGGGGCACGCTCCAGAAGATGAGGTAGGAGGCAATGCCTAGGCAAATACCGTAGAAGGAGCCCTGCACGAAGTTGGCCCCCACCTCCTTGCCCAATAACCGGAGGAAATGGGAATTTTGCACGGTACCCAACGCCAAGCCCCGTACTGCCACCGCACCGGTTTGACTGCCCGCGTTGCCGGACATGCCGATGACGATGGGAAAGAAAAACGCCAGTTGCACCACCGCTGACAGAGTTTCCTCGAAACCGTCCAGGATTGCCGACACCATCAGGTAGGCAACGAACGCCGTAATCAGCCAAGGAACCCGGGTCCGGAAAATATAGAACGGGGACTGGGCCAAGATATTGGCATCTGTGGAGCCAACGCCGGCCATCTTCATTAAGGAACTGGTATTCTCCTCCTGGATGACCAGTATCAGGTCGTCGATGGCGATTTGCCCAACCAACACGCCCAGGTCATCCACCACGGGAATCGCCAGCAGGCGATAGCGGGAAATCTGCTTGGCCACCTGGCTTTGATGGGTACCTACGTGGGTCTTGATTAGGCGCGGATGGGTAAACTCCCGAAGAATCTTGTCCGGCTCGGCTTGGATCAACTTCCGCAACGAACAGACGCCGGTCAAACGCTGAAGATCATCCACCACGTACAGATAGAAAATGGATTCATGGGACGGCAGGCTTTGCAGGGCGATGATCGCTTCCGCCGCCGTGGTGGACTCCGGCATGGCGAAGATTTGGGTATCCATCAGGCTACCGGCACTATCTTCTGGATAGAGTCCCTCGTCCTCAAGTACCTCCGGCTGTTCCGGTGGCTTCATGGCATCCATCAACCGCTGCCCGGCCTCTGGACTCAAAGCAGCAATCCGGCGTTGCCGCACCTCTTCCGGCAAAGACTTGAGCACCCCCACCGCCTGCTCAAGGTCGCAATGGGTCAGGATGTGGTCCTTAAGAACGTCATCCAACTCCTGGAACACGGTAACTGCATAGGACATCGGCGCCAAACAGGCAAATACCTCGTTGGCCTTATGCTCGGGAAAGTGATTGAGCGTCTGGGCAATATCGCCCGGTTTTAACTTACTCAGTAATTGGGTGAGATGGGTGGCCGAGCCCCGGCGGTGTAGCCGCAGAATGGCATCGGAAATCTTGGTATCCAACGGGGGTTGGGCATTGGTCTTAGCAGTATCCTGAACCATCATCGCCATGTTCGTGCCTCTTTAAAATCGGATAACAGCCTGCTAAAACCCAAAGACCAGGGCGGCGATGATCAGGTAATTGATCACGCCAAGCACGTCGATGGTGGTCAACACGTAGGGACCGCCGCCCACCGCCGGATCATGGCCCATACGCTGCAACATCAGCGGCAAGGTCGCCGCGATGACGCCCGCATAGGTAATGTTGGAAAGAATGCTGATGCCTACGACAAACGCCAAATCGCCGCTCTTGAACATCAAATAAGCGTACGTGGACAAGCAGAGTCCGTAAAAAGCGCCGACCAACAAGCCTACGCTGGATTCCTTGATCAACAACCGGACATAGTCGCCGATGCCAATGACGCCGGTAGCCAGTCCGCGCACCGCCACCATCGCCGCCTGACTGCCCACGTTGCCGGCCATGCCGAAGATCATGGGCATGAAGAAGCTCAACTGGATGACCTTGGCCATGGTGCCTTCAAACAGTCCCAACACCCAAGCAGCCAACAACCCGCCCAGGAAGGGCGCCGCCAGCCAGGGAATCCGGGTTCTGGCCACACTGAGGATATGTTGGGTCAGGATATTCAGGTTGCTGTCCACGTCCACGCCCTTGGACTTGAGCATGGCATCCGTGTCCGCGTCCTGGATGACGTCAATCAGGTCGTCCACGGTGATGATGCCCCGCAGCACTCCCTGATCGTTCACCACCGGAATCGCCATCAATCCATGGCGGGTGACCAACTTGGCCGCTTCCTCTTGGGGGGTATCCACGTTCACCCGGTGCACCCGGGTTTCCATGACATCCCGCAGCAATTTACTGGCGGGACAGAGCAACATCTGGCGAATTGAACTCACGCCCACCAGACGCTGGCTGTCATCCACCAGATACACGTAGTACATGAACTCCTGGGAGGGTTGCTCCCGGACCGCCTGCACTGCAGCACTGGCGGTGGTATCCGCCGGCAGGGTAAAAAAACTGGAGGTCATCAAGCTACCAGCCGTGTCCGGCAGGTATTGCAGCAGGTCTTGAACCTCTTTTTGGGACTCCCGGGTCAGCGCGTTCATCAGGTGATCGCCGACTTCCGGGCTCAACATGCCAATGATGTCGCTGCGGGTATCTGGTGGCATTTTCTCCAAAATGCCAACCGCCCGTTCCAGGGTACAGGTGGACATGATGTGGCTTTGGTATTCCTCGCTCAGTTCCTTGAGCGTCTTGGCAGCCTGCAACGGTTCAGTCACCAAATCGAACAGTTCGGCAGCGTCTTCCAAGTCATTGCTAGCATGAATGACCTGGGCCATATCCGCTGGTAGCAGTTTGCCGATGATCCGTTGCAACTGAGCAGTGGCACCCTTATGGAACAGTCGCAGCACCGTTTCCACATACATAGGCGGGTGGGCCGGTTCCACGACTCGTTGGGGTTCATCAAGGGAAATCGCGCTCATGCAAGCTCCTTAATTTTAATTTTCAGCGATGTTGTTTCCGCCGTGTTCGCGCCAACCAGCGCGGGGGTTACCCGCCACCGTGGCCTATCACCCAGCACGACTCCAACCCTTCCGGCTCCGCTCCGCCTACTGCGGCCCGGACTATGAACCTGGAAAAGTTACCAGTCGAAGGGCTCCTTTGTTTCCGGCCACATCCAGTGGCCGGATTGTAACCCTGCCCCGTCCGTTGGGCATTGCCACCCAAGCGATCAGGATTTCCCGGCCCCAACCTGGTGCTGTATTGATTCAAGGACCGGACATGGCCCGTGACAGGCTCACCCCCACACCCGGCGGGGTTCCAGCTCTAGCGAGGTGAAGCGAGGAAGTCGGAGAGGGGAGACGAGTAGCGTAGGATCTCTTTAGGCCGGCTTCGCCCGCTTACGGTGCCTGGGAGCTGATACAGTGTATATCCATGAGCGGTTGCGTTGCCCTGACCTATATTTATAAAATCTTACCGATTGCCGGTGCCCAGGTCAATAGATCCTGGGCCAAACTCTCGATGCAACTCTATGTTTTTGCACTAGATTTAATCTTGATCCGGGACACCAGGCAGGTACCTCGCACCACCTAGGGACAGGAAAACCTAGCCCCTGCCTTACATCCAACCCTCCTGCCCAAACACGAATTCTTGAGGACCCCACATGACCGAGCCCCCCGTCGAGAGCGCCGATCCTTGCAGTATCCTGCTCCTCGCCACCGATGGTTCTGAATTCAGCGCCGGAACCGAGCGGGTGGGGTTAGAGTTGGCGCGGCGCCACCAATCCCTGCTGTACGTTCTACACCTACTGACCGCCGAACCCGGCACTGAAAACGCCGAGGACGAAGAGCAAGTGGCCAAGGCGCACCTGGCGCGCGTAGCCGGGCAATGCGCGGAACTCGCAATTGAATGCAAGCCCCTGCTACGGCGCGCCGATGGCGACATCCCCCAGGCTATCCTCGATTCCGCCAAGGAAGTACGGGCCACCCTGCTGGTCATCGGACGGCGGGGCAAGCGGGGCCTGGCCAAACTCATGGTCGGCGATGCCACCGCCAAGATTCTCGACCGGGCGGAATTTCCTGTGCTAGTGGTACCCCGCTTGGTGTCCTACTGGGAAAACGAAATCCTGCTGGCGTTCGAGGATGAAACCGAGGATGAAAATGACGCTACCGCTCATGCGGCCTTTGACCTGGCTCAGACCTCTGGTTTGCCCTTGACCATCCTGCTGGTCACGGAAAAGGAGGAAAGCGGTGCGGATCGCCGGGATTCCTACCAATCGGTCAACCGGTTGGTCGCCATGGCCAAGTTGCGGGACCTGGCGACGGAAGGCATGGTCCAATCCGGCGACATCGACGAACTGATCCTGGAAGTGGCCCGGCAACGCTCCGTGGATCTGATCGTCTGCGAGCCCCGGGACCGCTCCCTGATGGAGCGCCTGTTTAACTTGAACAACATCCTTAAGTTGATCGGCCAGGCCCATTGCCCGGTGATGGTAGTCAAGTAACCGCCTCAACCCGCCGCCGGTCCGCGCCGGCGGGTTGTTCAGGATTGTCAACGCGACGGCCCTATAATTTTGGTTTTTCCATGAGGCAGTCGCCTTGGCATCCCTCGGTCGATCCATCGCCACCGTTGGTGGCAATACGTTCCTTTCCCGCATCCTGGGCTTCATCCGCGATCTGGTGATCGGCCATGCGTTTGGTGCCGACGCGGCCACAGACGCCTTTTTCGTCGCCTTCCGCATCCCCAATTTCATGCGCCGGTTGTTTGCCGAAGGGGCCTTTTCCATGGCCTTCGTACCGGTGTTGTCCGAGTACAAGGAGCAACGCCCCCAGGAAGTTAAGCGCTTCATCGACGACGTGGCCGGCACCCTAGGCGCCGTACTCGCACTGGTGACTTTGGTTGGCATCCTGGCCGCACCCTGGATCGTCCTGCTGTTCGCGCCTGGATTCGCCGCCAAGGGCGGCAACCAGGCGTTGGCCGGGGACATGCTGCGCATCACCTTTCCCTATCTGATGCTGATTTCCCTGACGGCCTTCGCCGGCGGTATTTTGAACACCTGGCAAAAATTTGGGGTGCCAGCGTTCACCCCGGTATTTCTCAATCTGACCATGATCGCGGCGGCCCTGTGGCTGGCGCCCTTGATGGACCCGCCCATCATCGCCCTGGCTTGGGGGGTGCTGGTGGCGGGAATTATCCAACTGGCCTTCCAGGCACCCTTCCTCACCCGGCTGGGCCTATTGCCCAGGCCGCGCCACGCGCCCCAGGACCCCGGCGTACAGCGTATCCTCGGCCTGATGGTCCCGGCCCTATTCGGCGTCTCGATTTCCCAGATCAATAGTCTGGTGGATACCGCCCTGGCGTCCTTTTTGACCCCCGGCAGCATCTCCTGGCTCTATTACTCGGACCGGCTGATGGAATTTCCGGTCGGCGTGCTCGGTGTCGCCCTGGGGACCGTGATCCTGCCTAATCTCTCCAAACGCCATGCCCAGGCGGACGGTGCTGCCTTCAGCCAAACCCTGGATTGGGCGTTGCGCTGGGTGTTGCTGTTCGGATTGCCGGCGGCGGTAGGGCTGGGCCTGCTGGCTGGACCTCTGCTCGCCACCACCCTGTACTCCAAAAGTTTCGATGCCCACGACGTGACCATGGCCACCCAAAGCCTCTGGGCCTTTTCGGTCGGGTTGATGGCCTTCCTCGCCATCAAGGTGCTGGCGCCCGGTTATTTTGCACGCCAGGACACTCGCACGCCGGTGCGTATCGGCATCATCGCGGTAGTCGCCAACATCCTGTTCGCCGTCACCTTAGTGTTCCCTCTGGCCCATGCCGGCCTGGCGCTGGCCAACAGCCTGTCGGCCGCCATCAATGCGGGACTCCTGTATCAAGGATTGCGTAAAACCGGCATTCTGACGCTCGGCAAGGATTGGCCGGGCCTGCTGGCCCGGGCCCTGTTCGCCAACCTGGTCATGGGCGCGCTGCTGTTCCAGGGCACCTGGGGAATCGAAGCTTGGCTCCAGGTAGGGCATTGGCAACGCATCGGCCAGTTGTCCCTGTGGATTCTGGCTGGGATCAGCGTCTATTTTGCCACCCTGTTCATCACCGGAATCCGGCCGCGCCATTTCTTGCGCGCCCATGTTGGGAGCAACCCTTGAAACATCCCTATAATGGGCGGTTTTTCACAGGTTCGGCGGCGGTCTGGCGATGATCCTCATCCGCGGCATGCACAATTTGCGTCCCCGGCACCGGGGCTGCGTCGCGACCATCGGTAACTTCGACGGCGTTCACCAGGGGCACCAGGCAGTGTTTCGGCACCTGCTGGCCAAGGGCGCCGAATATGGGTTGCCCGATCAGGTCATCACCTTTGAACCCCAACCCCAGGAATACTTCGCGCCACAGGTGGCACCGGCCCGACTGACGCGGCTGCGGGAAAAGTTGCAGGCGCTCCAGGAAACCGGATTGCAGCGGGTGTTGCTGCTGGAATTCAACGCCCGTCTGGCAGCCATGGACGCCACGGATTTCGTGCGGGAAGTGCTGGTGGACGGGCTCGGCATCCGGTTTTTGCTGGTCGGCGACGATTTCCGCTTCGGCCGGGACCGGCGGGGCGACTATCGACTGCTGTGCGATCAGGGCCGCGAGCAGGGGTTCGCGGTGGAAGACATGAATACTTTCCGGCTCAACCGGGACCGGGTCAGCAGCACCCGGATTCGCGAGGCCCTGACCCAGGGCGACCTGACCGGTGCCGCCGCATTGCTGGGCCGGCCCTACTGCATTTGCGGACGGGTCGGCCATGGCGCCCAACGGGGACGCACCCTGGGCTTCCCCACCGCCAACATTGATCTGCATCGACGGGTCAGCCCGGTGCATGGGGTGTTCGCAGTCTGGGTACGGGGGTTGAAGGGCGGACCCCGGCCGGGGGTCGCCAACATCGGCAGCCGCCCCACCATCAGCGGCGCCAGCCACGACTTGCTAGAAGTGCATTTATTGGACTTTGCCGGGAACCTGTACGGAACCCATCTGCAAGTGGAACTGGTGGCCCGGTTGCGTAACGAGATGCGCTTTGGGTCGGTGGTGGAACTGCGCCACCAAATCGTGCGGGACGCAGAGCAGGCCCGGTTGCTGTTGTCCGGACCAACGCCGGATCCAATCTAGGATTTATTGACACAAGGTGGGTTTTCGTGACCGATTACAAAGATACCCTCAATCTGCCGAATACTGAATTTCCCATGAAGGCCAACCTGCCGGAGCGGGAGCCCGCCATGCTGGCCCGTTGGGAAGCAGCCCAGCTCTACCAGCAGATCCGTGCCGCCCGGGCGGGCCGGCCCCTGTTCGTCCTGCACGACGGCCCGCCCTACGCCAACGGCGAAATCCATATCGGTCACGCGGTGAACAAGGTACTCAAGGACATCATCGTCAAGAGTCACACCCTAGACGGCTACGACGCCCCCTATGTGCCCGGCTGGGACTGCCACGGTCTGCCCATCGAGATTCAGGTCGAAAAAAAGGTGGGCAAGCCCGGCGCCAAGGTGAGTCCGGCTAGGTTCCGGGAAGCCTGCCGCGACTACGCTAAGGATCAGGTGGCGCGCCAGAAGGCGGACTTCCGCCGGCTCGGCGTCCTCGGTGACTGGGACCATCCCTACCTGACCATGGATTACCCGTTCGAGGCGGAGATCATCCGGGCCCTGGCCGGCATCGTCGCCAAGGGCCACGTCTTGAAAGGCTTCAAGCCGGTCCATTGGTGTACCGATTGCGGCTCCGCGCTGGCGGAAGCCGAGGTGGAATACAAGGACAAGGAAAGCTGGGCCATCGACGTGCGCTTCCACGCACCGGACGAGGAATCCCTGCTGAGCCGTTGCCACCGCTCCCCCGGCGGCCGGGGCGAAGGTCCCATCCATTTCGTGATCTGGACCACCACCCCCTGGACCCTGCCTGCCAACCAGGCGGTGGCGCTGAACCCCACCTTTGAATATGCCCTGGTGCAGTGCGACGGTCCCAATGGCCCGGAACGCCTAGTGGTGGCAGAGGCGCTACTCAAGGATTGTATGCACCGCTGGGGCATCGAGCGCTACCAGGTGCTGGCCTACGCTCAAGGGGACGCCTTCGAGGGCGTCAAGCTCTGGCATCCCTTCTACCGCCGGGGCGTGCCGGTGATCCTGGGCGCCCACGTGACCCTGGAAGCGGGCACCGGCGCCGTGCACACCGCCCCCGGCCACGGCCTGGAAGACTACATCGTCGGCATCCGCTACAACCTGCCGGTAGACAACCCAGTGGGACCGGACGGCCGGTTCTTGAAGGGGACGCCCCTGTTCGAGGGAGTGCATGTGCTCGCCGCCAACGAGCAGGTCATCGAGGTGCTCAAGTCCAAGGGTGCCCTGGTGCGGGAAGCCCGCATGCAGCACAGCTATCCCCATTGCTGGCGGCACAAGACGCCGGTCATTTTCCGGGCCACGCCCCAGTGGTTTATCGGCATGGAACAGAAGGGCCTACGCTCCGCCGCGCTGCGCGCCATCGACCGGGTGCGCTGGCTGCCGGACTGGGGCCAGGCACGCATCCAGGGCATGGTGGACAGCCGGCCCGACTGGTGTATTTCCCGGCAACGCACCTGGGGCGTTCCCATTCCCCTATTCGTGCACCGCAAAACCGGCGAACTCCATCCAGATACCCCCCAACTGCTGGAACAGGTGGCCCAGAGGGTCGAGCAAGCCGGCATCCAGGCCTGGTTTGACCTCGACCCGGCGGACCTGTTGGGGGCAGACGCCGCCCATTACGAAAAGACCACCGACACCCTGGATGTCTGGTTTGATTCCGGCGTCACCCACCGCTGCGTGCTGGAGAAGCGGGCCGGCTTGCACTTCCCGGCCGACCTATACCTGGAAGGTTCCGACCAGCACCGGGGCTGGTTCCAGTCGTCCCTCCTGACCTCCGTGGCCCTGTCCGAGCAGGCCCCCTACCGGGAAGTCTTGACCCACGGCTTCACGGTGGACGCCGAGGGCCGCAAGATGTCCAAGTCCATGGGCAACGTAGTCGCGCCCCAGCAGGTGTTGAAGAGCCTGGGCGCCGACATCCTGCGCCTGTGGGTGGCGGCCACCGATTACCGGGGCGAAATGGGCGTATCCGATGAAATCCTGCGCCGCACCGCCGACGCCTACCGGCGCATCCGCAATACCGCCCGCTTCCTGCTGGCCAATCTGAGCGGATTCGACCCGGCCAACCACCTGCTGGCGCCGGAGCAACTCCTCGATCTAGACCGTTGGGTGGTGGATCGCGCCTGGCGCCTGCAACAGGAGATCATCAAGGCCTACCAGGAATATCAGTTTCATTTGATTCATCAGAAGGTCCACAACTTCTGCGTCACCGACCTGGGCGGCTTTTACCTAGACATCATCAAGGACCGCCAGTACACCTGCCGCCGGGACAGTCTGGCGCGGCGTTCCGCCCAAACCGCCCTATTCCATGTGGCCGAGGCCCTGGTGCGCTGGCTGGCGCCGGTACTGAGTTACACCGCCGACGAAATCTGGGGCTACCTGCCGGGCCAGCGGGATTCGTCCGTGTTCCTGGAAACCTGGTACCAGGGTCTGTTTTCGTTAGACGATGGTGGCCCCTTCGACGCCGCCTTCTGGGACCGGATCATCGAGGTGCGGGGCGCGGTCGGCAAGCACTTGGAACAGGCGCGCAAGGCGGGCGCCATCGGCGCCGCCCTGGACGCCGAGTTGGATCTGTACGCGGAACCTGGCCTGCTGGGCGTATTGGGTCGGCTGGACGACGAGTTGCGCTTCATCCTCATCACCTCTCAGGCCCGGGTCCATCCCCTGGCCCAAAGCGACGGAGATGCGGTGGCCACCGACGTGTCCGGCCTGAAATTGCTCCTATCCCCGTCCGACCACGCCAAATGCGTGCGTTGCTGGCACCACCGGCCGGAGGTAGGCGCCAATCCGGAACATCCCCAACTGTGCGGGCGCTGCCTGGAAAATGTCCTAGGTGCCGGGGAGACGCGGCGCCATGCCTAACAGCATCCAGGGTCCCGCCCCCACCAGGGGCCTGGCCGACGCGTCGCCCTACTCGGCCCGGGGCTGGTTATGGCTGTCGGTTCTGGTGGTGGTTCTAGACCAGGCCAGCAAGGCCCTGGCGGAACTGTATCTGGACCCTATGAAGCCCGTGGCGCTTCTGCCCCACTTCAACCTGTCCCTAGCCTATAACAGCGGCGCCGCGTTCAGCTTTTTACGGGACGCGGGGGGCTGGCAACGCTACTTCTTCATCATCCTGACGGTGGTGGTGATCGTGGTGCTGCTGCGCTGGATTTGGCGTCTGGAACCTGGGCAACGGCTGCTGGCGGCGGGGCTCGCCTTGGTGCTGGGAGGCGCGGTAGGCAATCTGGTGGACCGGGTCGCCACCGGCCTAGTGGTGGACTTTCTCGATTTTTATTACGGCCAATGGCACTGGCCGGCCTTCAACGTGGCGGACATGGGCATTAGCGGCGGTGTGGCGCTGTTGATCCTCGACACCCTATTCGGTTCCGAGCCACCCAAACCAACGGCCTGACCCGGATCGGCCCGCCGCAAAGGCGGGCCGAATCCCCGATCAACCGGTAAAGCCGGTTTGATTGCAGAACACACAACCCTTGCCCTGACATAGACCACAGGGCACCCGGCCCGCCGCTGGTGCTGGGGCCGCAACCGGTGGCGGCGCCATGACCGGCGCCGGGGCCGCTGGCGGCGGCGACATCGCCGGAGGCGCGGCCGGTGTGGACATGGGCGCCGGAATCGCCGCAGGCGGCTGGTAGGTAGCCAGTGGCGCCGGCAGGGTCACACCCACCGACTGGGCCAGCCGATCCACGTTGACACCCAAACGTCCCGCCAAACTATCGATTTGTTCCCGCTCCTGGGGGCTGCACTGACCATCCGCGAACACCACGCTCAGGCAGCCCAGCACGATCAGATTGGCCTCATCGGTGGCGGTACCGACCCGGTCCAACACCTGGGTGAAGGCATCGTCCTCCTCCAGGAACGCCTTGACTGCGTAGTCCCGGAACAGGGCCAGCAACTCATCCGGCTGAAACTGACCGATGACCGGATGCTGGCGGTTATTCTGCAAAAAGCGCCGAAACCCGTCGATTTCCGCCCGTTTCAAGCGCCCCTGCTGGGCCGCGATCAGCCCGGCGGAAGCGCACAGGGCTTCCACTGTTGGACGAAATCTTGCCGCCTGCACCCGGCCGCCGATACCGCGCAGTCCCTTGAACAGGCCGGTGGCCAAATCTGCGGCGGCGCCAACCGCCCGCTGGCCCCGTTCTTCCCAAGTGGAGGTGGGGATCGCCATTCTCTATTGCTCCTGAACAGTGGCGGGCCGGAAACCGGTCCATCCGGTTCCCGGCCGGTGATTGCTCGAAATCAGCCCAAGCCTAACCCACGTCCACGCCGTAATTGCGGGCCAGCGGGCCTAGACCACCGGCGAAGCCCTGACCTACGGCCCGGAACTTCCAGTCGGCGCCATGGCGGTAAATCTCACCGAAGATCATGGCGGTCTCGACGGAGGCATCTTCGCTGAGATCGTAGCGGGCGATCTCGGTGCCACCTTCGGCGTTCAACACCCGCACATAGGCGTTACGCACCTGGCCGAAGTTCTGGCGGCGGGTTTCGCCCTCATGGATGGTCACCGCCAACACCAGGCTGTTCACATCCGCCGGCATACCCGCCAGATTGATGAGCACCTGCTCGTCGTCACCGGCGCCCGCGCCGGTGCGGTTATCGCCCTGATGCTGGACCGCTCCGCTGGCGCCAGTCTTGTTGTTATAAAAAATAAAATCCGCGTCGGTACGCACCTTGCCGGTGGCGCTCAGAATAAAGGCCACGCCGTCCAGGTCGAAGTCCTGGCCATCGGTAGAGCGGGCGTCCCAGCCCAAGCCGATGATGGCCGCCTTGATCCCAGGGGCTTCCTTGGACAAGGACACATTGCCGCCCTTTGACAGAGAAACGCTCATGCTTGCCTCACTATGCTGTTGGATGAAATGTGATTGCTTAAAGCGCCTGACGCATTTGCGGCAGGATGTCCCGTATGGACCGGCCCATGGCCGGTTCGCCAACCGCCCGAATGGACCAGCCGCCATCCTTCCGGTACACGCTGACCATGATGAGCGCCGTGTGGGAACCCTTGCCACTCAGGGTAAAGCGAGCCACCTCCTGATTGGTGGCGGAATCCACCAAGCGACAGAAGGCATTTTCCACCTTGTCGAAACTATCGCCGGAGTAAGAGGTGACCACGAACACCATGGTCTGAACCTGGGCTGGCACCTTACTCAACTGGACCTGGATTTGTTCGTCGTCGCCCTCGCCGGCGCCGGTCACATTGTCACCGGAATGCCGCACCGAGCCGTCCTTGCTCTGTAGCTGTTGAAACCACACCTGGTCCAGCAAATTCCCCTGGGCGTCGAACAACCCGGCGGACGCATCCAGATCCACGTCGCCGCCGCCCAGGAAGCCGAACAGACCCTTGCGCTTATGGGTATCCCAACCAAGCCCCATGACCACCCGGTCCAGGGTGCGGCCGGTTTCCTTCTCCAGGGACAGGCGCTGACCCTTGCTCAATGAAATAGCCATTTTTATCGCGGACTCCCGTTTAATTGAGGTGCCTAATCAACATGACTTTGGTCCATGACCGTCGCCTGGAGTTCCCCGGACCAGGGCGATGGCAATGGTGACACATGGGGAAAATCAGCTCGACTTATATAGCGCTTCTTTCAGCCGGGGCAAGCCGCACGGCGCTTTCCGGTCTATGTTAAAGGGATTTGGCGGGCCTCGCCAATTCGCCCCCGCCGCGCCCTCGGCGCCAATCCTCTCCTCCTGGCTATAATCCGCAGCCTAGGGCAACACCTGCAACCACCGGCTCCGCAACCCTTTACCAGAGACGCCGCTAACACCATGGGCCAGGAAATCAAGGCAGCCCGGTTCGGGCCTGAGGATTTCACGGAATTCCAGCATCGGCTGCGCCAGGAAACGTCCTTGCTGGCATCCTGGTTCCGGGACGGGGTATTCGGCCCGGTGCCCACCACCGCCGGGTTCGAGCTGGAAGCCTGGCTGGTGGATTCCTCCGCCCGTCCCGCCGGCATCAACGAAGCTTTTTTGCACCGCCTCGCCAGCCCTTTAGTGGTGCCGGAACTGGCGGTATTCAACGTGGAACTCAACAGCACGCCTCAAATTTTGACCGGCAACGCCCTGGACCTGATGGACCGGGAACTGAACGCCACCTGGAACGCCTGTCGCGCCACGGCGGCAGAATTCGATGCTCGCATGGTCATGATCGGCACGCTGCCCACCGCCGACCCGGACCAGTTCAACCTGGAACAGATGTCGCCCCGGCGGCGCTTCCACGCCCTGAACGAACAATTGCTCGCCCTGCGGGCCGGCGAGCCCCTAAAACTGGACATCCAGGGCCGGGACCGGCTGCGCCTGGAGCACCGGGACGTGATGCTGGAAGCGGCCACCACCTCGTTCCAATTGCATATCCAAGTGGCGGCGGAGCATTCCGCCCGTCTTTACAACGCGTCCAAACTGTTGGCCGCGCCCTTGGTGGCGGTGGCGGCCAACTCCCCCTACCTGTTCGGCCGGGATCTCTGGGACGAAACCCGCATCCCCCTGTTCGAACAGGCGGTGGACGTGGGCGCCACCGAATACAGCAAGCGCGTGACCTTTGGCGTTCGCCACCTGGAATCCTCGGTGCTGGAGAATTTCCAGTCCAATCTTGACCACTACCCGGTGGTGCTACCCCAGTTGATGGACGAACCGCCGGAACAACTGGCCCATCTGCGCCTGCACAACGGCACCATCTGGCGCTGGGTGCGGCCCCTGATCGGCTTCGACGCAGCGGGGCGGCCGGGCCTGCGTATCGAGCAGCGGGTGATTCCGGCCGGACCCAGCCGCGCCGACGCCCTGGCCAACGCAGCCCTGTTCCTGGGCGCCGTCCAGGCGCTGGTAGAGGCGCCCCAAGCCCCCGAGGCCCACATCCCCTTTGCCACCGCCCGGGAAAATTTCTACTCCGCAGCCCGCTTCGGCTTGGACGCGGAACTGGTCTGGAGCGACGGGCGGCGCGGCAACGCGGTGGAACTGCTGGAGCGGGCAATCCTGCCCCTGGCCCGCCAGGGATTGGCCAGTCTGGGTATCGCGCCGGCAGAAATCAGCCGCTGGCTCGGCATCATCGAAGGCCGCCTAAGGGGGCGCCAAACCGGCGCCCGCTGGCAACGGGCCTTTGTGCACCGCCACGGACCGAACCGGCAAGCTCTCATGGAAGCCTATTTAGAACGCCAGGAAACGGGGGATCCCGTGCATCTCTGGAAGTTGTAGCCAGACCATCGGAATCAGCCCATGTTGCGGGAACTCAATGAGGTTCCGGACGGCCTGTTGGAGGCCGAGGCCCACCAACTGGAAGCCCTGCTCGGCGCCCCCACCCTCATTCATCTACCGGGCCGCCGCCAGCCGGCCCTGTTCGTTTCCGTGCTGATGCATGGCAATGAAACCGTGGGCTGGGACGCGGTGCGCCAATTACTGGCCCGCCATCGCCAGGACGGGGGCGGCTGGGACCTGCCCCGCTCCTTGAGCCTGTTCCTGGGCAACCTATCCGCCGCCGCCCTTAACCTGCGCCGCCTCCCGGACCAGCCGGATTACAACCGGGTGTGGCCCAGCGGCGAGGTGCCGGATTCCCCGGAGCGGCGGCTCATGCGCCAAATCTGGGCCATCATGGCCGAGCGCGGCCTGTTCGCCAGCATCGACGTGCACAACAACACCGGCATCAATCCCCACTATTCGTGCGTCACCGAACTGGATCAGCGCTTTCTACGCCTAGCCACCCTGTTCAGCCGCACCGTGGTCTATATCCGCCAACCCCGGGGCACCCAGGCTATGGCCATGGCGGACCTGTGCCCGTCAGTGACCCTGGAATGCGGCAAGGTCGGGCAACACCAGGGTATGCGCCACGCGGTGGACTATCTGAGTGCCTGCCTGCATTTGGCGGACATACCCAGTCATCCGGTGGCTCCCCAGGACCTGGATCTGTACCACACGCTCGCCCAAGTCAAGGTGCGGCCGGACCGGTCCCTAGCCACCGGAGCGGGGGATGCGGATCTGGTTCTGCCCCGGGACCTCGACCACCTCAACTTCCGGGAACTGCCTCCCGGCACCTCGTTCGGCGCCGCCCGGAGCGGCCGGGGACTGCCGGTGGAAGCCAAGGACGCCCAGGACCAGGAGGTAACGGCGCAGTTATTTGAAGTAGCCGCCGGCCATCTGCGGCTTCGGCAACCCCTGATGCCCGCCATGCTGACCTTGGACGAACGCATCATCCGCCAGGACTGCCTCTGCTATCTGATGGAGCGCTATAACCACCGAATCCCTCATTAAGATATCTAAGCTGGATGCCCTGGAATTAGGCCCCGCCTCCCCCATATCCGGGAAATCCGCGTTTTCCACAAGGCCCCGTCCCATGCACCCAGCGACCACCACCGGCTCCAACCGCCTGCAACATGCCACCAGCCCCTACCTGCGCCAACACGCCCACCAGCCGGTGGACTGGTGGAGCTGGTGCCCGGAGGCCCTGGAACTGGCGCGCCGGGACAACAAGCCGATTCTGCTCTCCATCGGCTATTCCGCCTGCCACTGGTGCCACGTCATGGCCCACGAGTCCTTCGACGATCCCGCAGTCGCGGCACTCATGAACCGGCTGTTCGTGAACATCAAGGTGGACCGGGAAGAACGCCCGGACCTGGACCGCATTTACCAGACCGCCCATCAACTTCTGGCCCGGCGCGCCGGCGGCTGGCCCCTCACCCTGCTCCTGACTCCGGATGACCAGGTACCCTTTTTCGCCGGCACCTATTTCCCGCCCACGCCCCGCCACGGACTGCCGGCGTTCGCGGACCTGATCGTCCAACTCGAAGGCGCCTACCGGACCCAGGGCCCCGCCATCCGGGAGCAAAACCAAGCCCTGCTGGAAGCCCTCGCCTCCCTGGCGCCCGGCGCTGCGGCCAGCGGCCAGTCGCTGCACACCGGCCCTCTGGACGATGCCCTTGAAGAATTGATCCGCGCCTTCGACGCCCGGGACGGCGGCTTCGGTGGCGCGCCCAAATTCCCCCATGCCGGGTTGCTGGAATTCCTGCTCGGCCGCTGGGCCAGCGCCCGGGCCCGGCATGGCGCCGACCGGGGCGCCCTGGACATGGCCAGCCACACCCTGGAACGCATGCTGCGGGGCGGCATTCACGATCACCTCGGCGGTGGATTCAGCCGTTATTCGGTAGACGCCCAGTGGATGATTCCCCACTTCGAGAAAATGCTGTATGACAACGGTCCCCTGCTGGCCATCTGCTGCGACCTCTGGTCCGCCACCGGCCAGCCCAGCTTCCGGGACGGCGCGCTGGCCTGCGCGGACTGGGTGATGCGAGATATGCAATCTCCGGAGGGGGGCTATTACTCGTCCCTGGACGCGGACAGCGAGGGCGAGGAGGGCAAGTTCTACGTCTGGGACCGGGACCAGGTGCGAGCGGTGCTGGGCGAGGACTATGCCCTGTTCGCCGCCGCCTACGGCCTGTCCGGCCCCCCCAACTTCGAGGGCCGCTGGCATTTGCGCCTGGTCCGCACCCCCGAGGAACTGGCTCCGGCCCACGGCTTGGACGCCGGCCAGGCCGGGGCGCGCCTGGAGCAGGCCCGCGCCCGGTTGCTGGCAGTCCGCTCCCAGCGAGTGCCTCCGGGCCGGGACGACAAGTGCCTCACGTCCTGGAACGCCCTCATGATCAAGGGCATGGCCCACGCGGGCCGGGTATTGGGACGGCCGGAGTACCTGGCCTCCGCCGAACGGGCCCTGGACTTCGTAGTGGAACGGCTCTGGTCCGGGGAGACCCTACTCGCCAGTTACAAAGGCGGCCAGGCCCAGTTGCCCGCCTATTTGGACGACCACGCCTTTCTGCTGGACGCCGTCCTGGAATTGCTGCAATGCCGGTGGCGCCGGGCCGACCTGGACTTGGCGATCCGGCTGGCTGACCGTTTGCTGGCCCAATTTCAGGACCCGGCCGGCGGATTCTTTTTCACGTCCAATGACCATGAGCGGCTGATTCAACGGCCCAAGCCCCTGTCCGACGACTCCATGCCGTCCGGCAACGGCATCGCCGCCCGGTCCCTGGCCCGGCTCGGGCACCTGCTCGGGGAACCGGCCTACCTGGACGCCGCCGATCAGGCGCTGCGAGTCGCCTGGCCCACCATCGGCCAATTTCCTTCCTCCCACGCGTCCCTGCTGGAAGCCCTGGCCGAATGGCTGGAACCCCCGGACATCCTGGTATTGCGGGGCTCCCCGGAGCAACTGGCCCACTGGCGGGAGCGGGTGGGACCCGAATACGCGCCCCGGCGCCTAGTGGTGGGCATCCCCGCCGACGCGACCGGCCTACCCGGCTTGCTGGCGCACCGGGAGCCGCGACCCGGCGGCGTCGCCTATCTATGCCGGGGCCACCATTGCCTAGCGCCCTTGACAACGCCGGATGATCTGGCAGCAGCCTTGGCCAGCTAACCGGGCACCGGGACTAAACCCCAGGCAAACTGGTTTTGATTTGGCCTGGAACTCCAGGCTACCCTAGGCACTAGGTCGCTATGGCCCATGGCCAGCCAGCGGCCATCCGCTTGCCACCAAGGGATCCCGCCATGAACCGAAGCATCCTGATCGGCCTTTACCTAGCCCTGTCCCTCCCGTTACCCAGCCAGGCCGCCGAAGTGGGAGCACCAGCACCAAGCTGCACCGCCCAGGCGTTGGACGGCGGCGCGCCGCTGCCGGTGGGCGCCCGTCCCGGCCAGGTGGTGTTGGTGGACTTCTGGGCCTCCTGGTGTCCCCCCTGTCTGGAGTCCTTCCCCTTCCTGGAGCAAATGCAACAGGAGTTGGGGGACCAGGGTTTCAAGGTGATCGCCATTAGTCTGGACGAGGAGCTGGGCGACGCCCGCGCCTTCGCCCGCAAACAGACGGTGAGCTTTAGCCTGGGCCGGGACGGCAAGGGGGACTGTCCCAAAAGTTACGGCGTCAAGGCCATGCCCTCCTCCTACCTGATCGACCGGCAGGGCCGGCTGCGCCAAGTCCACCTCGGCTTTAAATCCGGCGACAAGGCGCCGTTGCGCCGCCAACTGGAGGCCCTGCTAGCCGAACCTGGGGGCAGCAAACCATGATCCGTACCTATGTCCCCATGATCCTGGCCAGCCTCCTGCTTTCCGGTTGCCTGACTCAGGTCCAACCCTGGGAACGGGGCTATTTGGCGCGCCCGGCAATGGCCCTAGAGCCCTATCCCAACGACACCGCGTTCCGCCAGCACGCCTACTTCTCCCGCGAAGCGGTATCCGGCGGTTATGCGGTAGGAGGGGGCGGCTGTGGCTGCAACTGACCCCAACGGCAGCCGCGCCCTGGCGGCCTTGACCGGCGCCGCCCTGGCTCTACCCGGCATGACCCCAACCGCCCAGGGGGCGACTCCGGCCAGCCAGCTGGAACTGGAGGGGGGTATTTACTACTACGACGAGGGCTCTGGACGGGTCACGGTGCGGGCCATCCAACAGGGGCTAATCACGCCCCTGGGCGATGACTTGGACCTGAGCCTCAACCTGGTGCGGGATTCCATTTCTGGTGCGTCCCCGGTGTACAACGTGCCCGAACTGTCCTGTCCCGGTGGCGTCACCATCCGTCCCCGGGAACCCAGTTTGGACAGCGCGAGCGGCGCGTCCGGCGGCCCCTCCTCGCCCTTGCCGCAGCCCCTGGGCGGGCGGCCCTACACGGAAACCGCTTGCCAGCCCACGGCGGTG
This sequence comes from uncultured Chromatiaceae bacterium, assembly GCA_964538875.1. Taxonomy (GTDB): domain Bacteria; phylum Pseudomonadota; class Gammaproteobacteria; order Chromatiales; family Chromatiaceae; genus CAZIHO01. The sequence goes on along the minus strand of CAZIHO010000004.1, from coordinate 14,557 downwards.
CAGCAAATCCTCAGCACCACCCGCTTCGCCGACGTGCGCGAGGCGGTGGACCTCAAGCTCAACCGCTACCTGGGAGACATGACCCTGGGCCTGGGGCTGGGCTTTTCCGAGGAAATCGACTACAGCTCCCACTACCTGAACCTGGATCTGCGCCGGGAGTTGAACGACAAGCACACCACCCTGGCCCTGGGCGTGGGACTGGCGGATGATCAATTTTCGCCGGTCAACCAACCCGGCTTCACTGGGGACAAACAGGTCTGGAATGGGCTGCTCGGCGTCACCCAGGTGCTGGACAAATATTCCCTAGCCCAGGTCAACTTGACCTATGCTGACGGGTCCGGTTACCTGACCGACCCCTACAAGGAAATTTACGTCCTCTCCACCAACAGCACCCAGCCGGAACAGCGTCCGGACCACCGGGGCCAGTGGAATCTGCTGGGACGCTATACCCGCTGGATTCCCGATCTGGGCGGTGCCCTCCATTTCGATTACCGCTATTCCTGGGATGACTGGGGCATCAGCGCCCACACCCTGGACGCCAGTTGGTCCCAACCCTTGGGCGACGGCTGGAGCATCACCCCCGGCGTGCGCTATTACAGCCAAACAGCGGCGGACTTCTACCAGGATTACTTCTCCTACCTGCCCGACGATGGGATCTACAGCAGCGACTACCGCCTGGCGGGTTTTGGCGCCCTGAGTTACCGGCTCAAGCTGAGTAAGTCCCTAGGGGACAACATCCGCCTGGACGCTGGCGTCGAATACTACGACCGCCGGGATGGTTTGGCCCTGGAAAATAGTCGCGGGTGCGGCTGCGCGGATTACGACTATCTCACCGTCAGCCTTGGCTGGAAGCTGCTGTTCTGACCGGCCCATGGGGCACTACCCCATCAGCTTCCGGGCCATGGGCAGCCCCTGCGAGCTGCAACTGTACGCCGCCACCGCCGGGCAGGCCGAGGTGGCGGCCCAGCGGGCCCTGGCCGACATCGAACTTCTGGAAGCCCGCTATTCCCGCTATCGGGACACCAGCCTGCTGAGCCACATCAACCGGGTCGCCGCCCAGGGCGGCGCCCTGGACCTGGATGAAGAAACCGCCGCCCTGCTGGACTACGCAGACACCTGTTACCAGCGCAGTGACGGCCTGTTCGACATCAGCTCCGGCCTATTGCGCCGCGCCTGGAATTTCGCCGCCGCACGTCTGCCGGATCCGGCCGAAATTCACGCCATACTACCCCGGGTGGGCTGGGATAAGCTGATCTGGCGGCGTCCCCGGCTGGAATTCCCGGTGCCCGGCATGGAATTGGACCTGGGCGGCCTCGTCAAGGAATACGCGGCGGACCGGGCCGCCGGCCTGCTGCTGGCTGCGGGCATCGAGGGCGGCTTGGTGAATTTGGGGGGAGACATTCGCGTCCTGGGTCCCCACCCGGACGGCCGTCCCTGGCGCATCGGCATCCGCCATCCTAGAACGGCGGACGCCTGGCTGGCGGAAGTCCAGCTGCACCGGGGTGCCATCGCCACCAGCGGTGACTACCAACGCTGTCTGCTGATCGACGGCCGCCGCTATGGTCATCTGCTGGACCCCCGCACTGGCTGGCCGGTGGCCGGACTGGCGTCGGTGAGCCTGTTGGCGCCCAGCTGCCTGGTGGCGGGCAGCGCCGCCAGCATCGCCCTGCTCAAGGGCGCGGCGGGACCGGCCTGGCTCGCGGAACTGGGATTGCCCCACCTATGGATGGGGGACGACGGGGCAACCGGCGGCGATTGGCCAGACCAGCGTGCCGGGTCCGGCCAACCCACCCGCTAGGGAACCGCTGAGTCGTTCAGCGGTTCCCCCGGTACCAGCAGGTGCCGGCCCAATCAATGCCGACCCGCCATTGCTTGTGCAGGAAAAGCAAACCACGCGGGTTCTTTTCCTGCCGCGGACAATACCCGGACAGTATTTTTCAGCGTACCCCTAGCGGGCAGCCGCCAACGCCTGGTCGATGTCGGCGATGATGTCGTCCACGTGCTCGATGCCGATGGATAGGCGCACCATGTCCTCGGACACGCCGGCCCGGGCCGCTTCCTCCGGATTCAACTGGCGATGGGTGGTGGTCGCCGGATGGCAGGCCAGGGTCTTGGCGTCGCCGATGTTGACCAGACGCACCGCCAGCTTGAGGGCGTCGATGAACTTGGCCCCCGCCGGCAGACCGCCCTTGATGCCGAAGGACAGGATGCCGGACGCCCGGCCGCCCATGTACTTGTCCACCAGGGGCTTGTCCGGATGGTCGTCCAGCCCGGCGTAACGGGTCCAGGCGACTTGCGGATGGGCTTGCAGATACTTGGCCACCGCCAGGGCATTGTCGCAATGGCGGTCCATGCGCACCGGCAAGGTTTCGATACCCTGCAAGATCAGAAAACTGTTGAAGGGCGACAGGGCCGCGCCCATGTTGCGCAGCGGCACCACCCGGGCCCGGCCGATGTAGGCCGCCGGCCCCAGGGCTTCGGTGTAGACCACGCCATGGTAGGACACGTCTGGCTCGTTCAGGCGCCGGAAGCGGGCCTTGTGCTCCGCCCAGGGAAAGTTGCCGGAATCCACCAGCACGCCGGCGATGCTAGTGCCGTGGCCGCCCATATATTTGGTCAGGGCGTGCAGCACGATGTCGGCGCCATGCTCGAAGGGCCGGCACAGGTAGGGCGTGGGCACCGTGTTATCCACGATCAGGGGCACCCCATGGGCATGAGCCATGTCGGCCATGGCGGTCAGGTCCGCCACGTTACCCGCAGGGTTACCGATGGATTCGCAGAACACCGCCTTGGTACGCGCATCGATCAGGGCCGCCATGCCCTCGATGTCGTTGGGCGCCGCAAACCGCACCTGAATGCCCAACTGGGGCAGGGTGTGGGCGAACAGGTTGTAGGTGCCACCGTACAGGGTGGAGGTGGTGACGATATTGTCGCCGGTCTCGGCGATGGTGAAGATCGCGTAGGTCACCGCCGCCATACCCGAGGCCAGCGCCAGGCCGCCGATGCCCCCTTCCATGGCGGTGACCCGCTGCTCCAGCACTGCGCTGGTGGGATTCATGATGCGGGTGTAGATGTTGCCCGGCACCTTGAGGTCGAACAGATCGGCGCCGTGCTGGGTATCGTCAAAGGCGTAGGAGGTGGTTTGGTAAATGGGGGTGGCCACCGACTTGGTGGCGGGATCCGGCGCGAAGCCGGCGTGAATGGCCAGGGTTTCGATCTTCACTCGGATGGTCCTCTCTTGGGTTGGTTTGAAACCGACTTTCTTGTACTCAGGTGTTAGACAAACTGGCAGCCGCCCAGGTAGGGCGCCAACACCGCCGGCACCCGGATGCGGCCGTCCGCTTCCTGGTAATTTTCCATCACCGCCACCAGGGTGCGACCCACCGCCAGCCCGGAACCGTTGAGGGTATGCACCAGTTCCGGCTTGCCGGTGGCCGGATTGCGCCAACGGGCCTGGAGGCGCCGGGCCTGGAAATCGCCGAAATTACTGCACGAGGAAATTTCCCGGTAGCGGCCCTGGCCCGGCAGCCAAACCTCCAGGTCATAGGTTTTCATGGCGGAAAAGCCCAGATCCCCGGTGCACAGGGTCACTACCCGGTAGGGTAATTCCAGCCGTTGCAGGATGGATTCCGCATGGCCGGTCAGGGTTTCCAGGGCGGCGAAGGAATCTTCCGGCCGGGTCACCATGACCAATTCCACCTTCTCGAACTGGTGCTGGCGAATCATGCCCCGGGTGTCCTTGCCGTAGGAACCGGCCTCGGAGCGGAAGCAGGGGGTATGGGCCACCCAGCGGCGCGGCAGGCGGTCCGCGTCCAGGATTTGGTCCCGCACCAGGTTGGTGACCGGCACCTCAGCGGTGGGAATCAGGAAATAGTCCTGCTCGCCCCGCACCCGGAACAGATCCGCCTCGAACTTGGGCAACTGGCCGGTGCCCCGCAGGCTGTCGGCGTTGACCAGATAGGGCACATAGACCTCGGTATAACCATGTTCCTGGGTATGGGTATCCAGCATGAACTGGGTCAGGGCACGCTGGAGCCGCGCCAGGGGCCCGGACAGGACCGCGAAGCGGGCACCGGCGATGCGGGACGCCGCGTCAAAGTCGATACGCCCGCCCAGGGCGCCCAGATCCACATGATCCCTGGGCGCAAAGCTGAACTGGCGGGGCTCCCCCCACCGGCGTTCCTCCCGGTTGGCGGATTCGTCCCGGCCGTCGGGAACGCTCTCGTGGGGCAGATTGGGCGTCGCCAGGGCGATGTCCTCCAATTCCGCCTGGACCGCCGCCAGCGCCTCGTCGGAGGCCTTGAGCCGGTCACCGAGACTCGCCACTTCCGCTAAAAGGGGCGCCAGATCGGCACCCGCCGCCTTGGCTTGGCCGATGGCCCGGGAGCGGGCGTTGCGATCATTCTGCAATTCCTGCACCTGGACTTGCAGGGCCTTGCGGCGCGCCTCCAAGTCTTGAATCCGCGCCTGGTCCAGGCGCAGTCCGCGCCGCGCCAGGGCCGCCGCGACGCCTTCCAAATCGCCGCGTAATAGTTTTGGGTCGAGCATGGCCACCTCGTTTCGCAATCCAGCGTTCAGACCGGCAGCAAAGTAACGCCGGCCAAATCGACTCAGGATTTTACACCCATCCGGCGCTTTATCCGCCCCTGTCCTGGGTGCTTTTTGTTCCCGGCACCGATAGCGCCAAGGGGGGAAAAACCCTACTCTAGTCTTCGCCACGCCAAGCCCCCGAGATTGGTCCCGGCTGGCCGGAACCCCGAGCGATTCGCCATCTTCCCGGAACATCCTGACAGCAATGAGAAAATTTCCAACCCAAGCCAGTTTTGTCATCTGGGGTCTGGGCCTGGTCGCGCTGGCGGTGGTGTATCTGGTGGCCCGGAGCACCCTGCTGCAGGGCTTTCTCGACATGGAACGGATCCAGGTCGAGCAGAACCTAGACCGGACCCTGGACGCGGTGCAGGACGATCTGCGTGGCCTGAGCGGCGAAACCGAGGACTGGTCCACCTGGGACGACAGCTACCAGTACGCCCTAGGCGCCAATCCCCAGTTCATCGCCGTCAACCGCCCGGAAGAGAGCCTCAAACGGCTGCGCATTGGCATCATCCTGTTTCTCGACCCAACCGGGCATCCCCTGTACGGGCGTATGCTGGACCCGTCCCGGCAAGAGGCTCAGGACCTTCCCCCGGAATTGATCAGCGCCCTCCAAGCCCAAGCCTCCCTATGGACTAGCTCCGAGGGCCACGCCCAGGGCATCCTCCAGCTGCCCCAGGGCACCCTGTTGTTGGCGGTACGCCCCATCGTCAAGACCACGGGCCAGGGTCCCCCGGCCGGCACCCTGATGATGGGCCGGTTCCTGGACCAACAGGCCGCCCGCCACTACGGAACCATCACCCACGTCAACCTATCCTTGCGGGAGGTCGCCTCGGCCAGCCTGGCCCCGGACCAGACCCAAGCGCTGGAGCTGTTGGGCAAGGGTTCCGACACCCTGGTGATGCCCGGCGACGACGGCGGGATAACCGGCTTCGGCCTGTTGCGGGATATGTGGGGCGACCCGGCGCTGCTGATTGACATCCGCATGAACCGCGACCTGCTGGAGCAAGGCAACAGCACCCTGAATAATTTTTTTCTGCTGATCGTCGGCATCAGCCTTGCCCTAGGACTGGTGCTGCGTAACCTGCTGAACCATCTCCACCTTGCCCGCCGCCAACGGACCGACTTCACCGCCCGGACCCAGGCCAACAGCCAGTTCCTGGCCCACCTGGGCCAGGAAATCCGCACTGCCATCCAGGGCATCCTGGAGGCGGGTTACCGGTTGCGAAAGGAGACGGCCAAGCCGGCGTCCCTCGCCCAGTTGGACGAGCTATCCGCCGTCACCCAGCGGTTACTCGGCATCACCCGCGCGATTCAGGATTTTTCTGCCTTGGAAACCGGCCAGCTCGCCTTAGAAGCGGCAGATTTTCGGCCCCGCCAGCTGCTGGCGCATCTGGAACGGGAGTTCGCCGGCCGCGCCCGCGCCAAGCAGCTCGCCTTGACCTGGGAGTTGGCGCCGGCCGTACCCGAGCGGTTGCAGGGGGACCCGCTGCGCTTGAGTCAAATCCTGGCCCATCTGGTGGACAACGCCCTCCAATGCACCGAGCGGGGCCAGATCCAGGTGCAACTCAAGGTGCGGGTGGAGCAGAATGACAAGTACCTCATCCGCTGCCAGGTCCAGGACAGCGGCATCGGCATCACCCCATCTCAACAAGCGCAACTGTTCGATCCCTTGGCACCGGGGGTCCATGCCAGCACCCGCCGGCCCGGCGGCGCCGGTCTAGGACTGGCCATCTGCAAACACCTGGTGACGCTGATGGGCGGCGAAATGGGTGTCACCAGCACCCTGGGCACCGGCAGCGAGTTTTTCTTCTCGGTGTGGTTGAAGCGGGCGAAGAAGGAACCACCGCCGGTCGATCCGCCAGACGCCCTGGTCGTGGACCCACCGTTATCCGGTCACCAGGCCCAGGCGGCGATTTTGCTGGTTGAGGATAACGAGCTGGATCAGGAGTGGTTGCTGGGTCTCTTGAACGGCGCCGGCTTGCAGCCGGACCTGGCCGCCAACGGACTGCTGGCGCTGGAAGCGGTGCAAGCCAAGCCCTATGACCTGGTGTTGATGGATCTGCTGCTGCCGGTTCTGGATGGCATCGAGGCCACCCGCGCCATCCGGCGTCTGTTAGGTGACGCCAATCCGCCCATCATCGCCCTGAGCACCAGCCCGGTCCACGACGACTTGGCGCCATGGGTCGAGGCGGGGATGAACGGCCAGCTCCGCAAGCCGGTACAAGCGGAGCACTTATTCGCCATCCTGCGGCGCTGGTTGCCGGCAGCACCGCCATCCGCCGGTCCGGCCCCCATCCCCGGCATCAATCCCGGCCACGGCCTCAACCACCTGGGCGGGGATCCCGCCCTGCGCAGCAGCCTATTGGAGCTATTCCAGCAGATCCATGCCGACGACGTGGCGATGACCCGCCAACAGCTTGAGCGCCAGGAATGGAGCAAGGCGTGCGAACGCATGCACCGGCTGCGGGGCAGCGCGCTGCTGGTGGGCGCCGAACAGGTGGCCAGCCTGGCCGGCGACCTGGAACGGGCGCTGACCAACCCGCCACCCGCGGCCCAGGTGGAGGATTTGCTATCCGCCCTGGAGGACGAGTTGTCCCTGGTACTCCGGGGTATCCAATCGCTCAACCCCGGCGCCGCACCCGAGGAACCTTAGCACTAGCCGCCGTTCCGGGTTGGGACCAGCCATTGATCTAGCCCGCGGGGCGCCTCCCGACTGTTTGGGCAACGCCGGAGCAACGGGTTGCCACATCCCTACCCGAGATCAACCCGGCCGGGCCGGCGCACTTGGTTTGCCGGGTGTCTCTGGCTTAGCTGGGGCAACCGGCAGCGCCGGTGTCCCCGGCTTGACCGTCGCCGCTGGCGGCTGGATCGAGTTACCGGGTTTGCTGGCCGGCACCTCCCCCGGTTTGGCCCCGGCGGCCGGAGCCGGCGGCACCGCGCCCAGCTTGGCGGCGGCGCTGGGGACAACCGGCGCACCCTTGGGCGACGGCGTGCCGTTGGTGGCCGGCAGGGGCTTGGCGTCCAGATTTTCGGCCGCCTGCTTGGTCATGACAATGATGGCGATGCGCCGGTTAATGGGCGCGGTCGGATCCTCGGGAGCAAACAGGGCCGAGGAGGCCAAGCCCACCACCTTGCCAATCTTGTCCGCCGCCAGGCCCGCGTTGGTGAGTTCCCGGCGGGCGGCGTTGGCCCGGTCCGCCGACAGCTCCCAGTTGGTATAGCGGGGATTGACGTAGGGTCGGGCGTCCGTATGGCCGGTAATGCTGACCCGGTTGTCCACCTGATTGATGGTCTTGGCCAGCTCCCGCAGGATCGCCTCTGCGTGGGGCAGCAGCCGGGCGCTGCCCAGGTCGAACATGGGCCGGTTCTCCTTGTCCACGATCTGAATCCGCAAGCCCTCATCGGTCATGTCGATGAGCAATTGGTCCTTGAACGGCGCCAAGGCCGGCGTGTTCTCGATCACCTCCTTGAGTTTCTCCTGCAATTCCTTCATGCGCTTGGCTTCCGCCTCCTTGGCCAGGGCCTCCGCCGTAGCCTCGTCCATCTCCTGGTCCGGCTTCGACTGGGTCGGCATCTCAAAGCCGCCGCCCAGGTCGATGGGGCTGGTACTGGCACCGCCGGGGCCCTCGCTACCCCCCTCCTTGGGAATGGTGGACATACCGATCTCGGCGCTGGGATTGTTGAAAAACTCCGAAATGGCCGCCTTCTGCTCCTTGGTGGTGGACCCCATGAGCCACATGAGCAGGAAAAACGCCATCATGGCGGTAACGAAATCCGCGTAGGCCACCTTCCAGGCGCCACCGTGGTGACCGCCACCCTTGATGATGCGCTTGACGACGATAGGGGCTTTTTCGTTCTTGTCCATGACCGTTTAGCCCTTCTTCAGGTACTCCTCCAACTCCTTGAAGCTGGGCCTGATCCCAGGCGGCATGGTCTTGCGGCCGAATTCCACCGCCACCACCGGCGCATAGCCCTGGGCGCTGGCCAGCAAGGTGGCCTTGATGACTTCCAGAAACTTGGCGGCTTCGTGATTGCGGCCTTCCAGGGAGGTGGCCATGGGTCCCACGAAACCATAGGCAAACAGGATGCCTAGGAAGGTTCCCACCAAGGCGGCGGCCACGTGATGGCCGATTTCCTCGATGGGCCCGCCCAGGGACCCCATGGTAATCACCACACCCAGCACCGCCGCCACGATGCCAAAGCCCGGCAAGCCGTCCGATACCCGGGTCAATGCGTGGGGAACTTCCGCCATTTCGGCGTGGTGGGCGTCCAGTTCCACCTGCATCAGGTTGTCCAGTTGAAAGGGATCCATGGACCCGGTCACCATCATGCGCAGATAGTCGGTGACGAACTCCATGGCATGATGGTCCTTGACCACCTTGTCGAATTTGCTGAACACCGGGCTCTTGTCCGGTTCCTCGATATCCGCCTCGATGGCGATCAGTCCTTCCTTGCGCGCCTTGGACAGAATGGCCGACAGCATGGCCAACAACTCCAGGTAGCGTTCCTTGCCGTACTTGGAGCCCCCCAGCAGCACGGGAATGCTCTTAAGTACCTCCATGACCACATTCATTGGGTTGGCGATGAAGAAGGCCCCAAAGGCGGAGCCGCAGATCACCAGCAGTTCGTAGGGCTGCCAAAGGGCCAGGGGTTGACCACCGGAGAGGATGAAACCTCCCATCACCGCGCCGATGACTAACAGGGAGCCGACGATTAGGTTCACGGGCTTTAAAATCTCATGGCAAGGATTGCGCTAACACCTGCTATCGGCCGCCGTCGCAAAAAATAAACTTGGCGAAGCAAATAACCCATGGTTGGGGGAAGGGTCTGGCGGTTCTCGTCCTGTTGATCGTTTTGATGGACTTTTAGGGCTTTTTTATCTTTTTTTCGCGTCTGATGTTTGACCACACCGGCCAGGGCCGCCTATGCTCGATCTCGTATCTCGCTCCCGAATCCGCCGCATCAAAGAATCCTAATACTTTTTCTGAGCGAGTCGCTCCAGGGAACCCCAATGAATCTCGACATGGAACTCACCATGGCCATCCGCGCCATCCTCGCCACCCTGCTGGGCGGCCTGGTAGGCTGGGAACGCTATTACCGAAACAAGATTGATTCCGAGATCCGCACCTTCGCCGCCGTGTCCCTGGGGGCCTGCACCTTCAGCATGGTATCCGGCTTCGTGCCCCTGCCGGGACTGAGCCCCACGGTCATATCCGCCCAGATTGTGTCGGGAATCGGTTTTTTGGGGGCCGGCGTCATCCTCAAGGACTCGGGCCGGGTGCGGGGCCTGGCAACCGCAGCGTCCCTCTGGGCCACCGCGTCCATTGGCATGGCGCTGGGCTACGGCATGTACGCCCTCGGCCTCTTAAATGCGGTGCTGGTCTTCCTGGTCCGCCACGTACCGGATTGGCGTCATGAGGACAGCACGTACCAGATTGAACAGCAGGCCGGATCTGCGCCTTCCTCACCCAAAGACAATTTGCCTTCTTAATACCTCGGAGACTCCCATGAAAGACCATAAAGACAAGTTGGAAAAGGGCGACATTTTCAAGTTGCCCGCCCAACTGGCCCATCCCACCCAATTCGCGGTCGGCATGGTTTCCGTGGACTGTAAGCGCAGACAGGTGGAACAACTCCACGAAAGCGGCAAACTGGACCAGTTCCTCTGCCAGGAAGGGCATCTGGCTCCCGTGGTCATCGGACCCCAAGGGGTTTTTTATCTCACCGATCACCACCACCTCTGTTCATCCCTGTGGCGGGCGGACATCCCAGACAAGGAAAAGAACCTGGTGGCCTACGTGTTGCACGACTGGTCCGACCAGGAGCCCAACGAATTCTGGCGCCAAATGATCGAGGGCAACCTCACCTGGCTGTATGACGAAAAAGGCACCGGCCCCCTCAATCCCCTGATCCTGCCCTGCAACATCGGCACCATTCTCAATGACCCCTATCGCACCCTGTCCCGCTGGCTACGGGACTGCGGTTGCTATACCAAGGACGAACTCAAGGACAAGACCAAGTCCATGGGCGACCAGGAAAAATTTTTCCCCGCAGGACATGCCAAGGCGTTTTTCATCGAGTTCCGCTGGGCCAATTTCCTGCGGGACAACGTGCGTCTGGACCTCAAATGCCACGACTTCACCAAAACCTGCGCGTCCATGCCCTACTCCAGCCTCTATCTGCAACACGAAGCGGCGGCCCTCGAACAGGCGTTCGACATCGTGGTCGATCTGATCGGTTGTCAAAAGCTGCGGGAAGTGACCTACGATCAGCACGGCTGCTTGGTCAAGAAAGCCTAACTATCTGGCGGATATGAACCAAACCCAATCGGAAGCGGCCCCGGTGGAGTTCGCCCTGGTCCTGGATGGCCAGGGCGGCGCCCATCTGCTCGACAATGGCGCCTGGCAGAACTGGCAGCCGGGCCAGGGGTTCCTGTGGCTGCACCTGCGCTCCGGCAACGGGGCGGCCCGGGATCTGCTGACCGAGCGCTTCAAGCTGGACCCGGCACGCTGGGACGCCTTCGCCGACGACGCGAGTCACTCCCGGTGCATTCGCTTGGATACCGGCGTCCTGTTGATTTTCCGGGGGCTCACCGCCAACCCCACGTCCCATGGCGGAACCCAACCGTTGAGCCTTTGGCTGGAGGCGGACCACGCCATCAGCCTAGGCGCCGACGAACCCCTGGCGCTGCTGGAAATGCGTCACCGGCTGGAGACGGGCCAGGGACCCGCAACCGCCGCTGATTTGCCCGCTTGCCTGATGCAACTGCTGTATGAAACCTATCGGGTCCGTTTGCAGGGCTTGACGGATTTGGCGGAGCGCTTGCAGGACCGCATCTACGAAGACCTGTCCAAGGACTTCCAAACCCGCCTGTCCTTGGTGCGCCGCCATGCCAGCCGCTTGAATCAACTGCTGGACGACCAGCATCGGCTGATGGAAGACCTCCAGGGCCTGTCCTTGCCCTGGTTGTCCCATCAGGCCAGTCCAGGGCTGCGGGTGCCTAGGGATCAACTCCACCAGTTGCTGGGCAATATGCGTTCGCTCCGGGAGCATCTGCATGGACTCCAGGACGAGTTGAACGGCTTGCTCGATCACCGGGTCAACGAGCGCCTGTACCTGCTGACCGTGGTCAATGGCGTCTGCTTTCCCCTAGTGTTCATCACCGGCCTGCTGGGCGTGAATGTGGGCGGTATTCCCGGCGCCAATCAGCCGGACGCCTTCTGGATCCTCTGTGGGCTGCTGGTGGTGCTGGGAGGACTGGTCGGCTGGCTGCTGCGGCGCTGGCACTGGCTTTGATGGTCCCGGAACCCAGTCCCCCGCCAAACCCGGTTCACCCTTGGCTGGCCGCCATTCAGCGCCAGGTCCACCCCCACCACTGGAACATTCAGGGCCTGTCCCTGTTCAATCACTTCTTTATCGCCAGCCTGGTCCTGGCGGTGCTGGTGCAGGTGCTGGAAACCGAGCCGACCCTGCGCCAACCCCATGGCCAATGGTTCCATGCCGCCGATCTGCTGGTCGGCATTTTGTTTGGGATCGATTTTATAATGCGCTTCCTGGCCGCCGGAGTGGTCCCCCGCTATCGCGGTGTGCGGGGCCGGCTTCGATATCTGCTGAGCTGGGAAGCCTGGCTGGACTTGCTGGCCTTGGTACCCTTTCTGATCTACCCCTGGGTCGATGGGCTGGGCGCCAATGATCTGGCGTTCCTGCGGCTATTCCAGGGCTTCAAGGTGGTGCGTGCCGCCCGGCTCGGACGCTGGCACCAAGCCATGGAGGCCTTGTATCAGGCATTGCGGATCCGTCGCTACGAACTATTGGTGAGTTTCCTCGGCGCCTTTACCATGATGCTGGTGGCCGCCGTTCTGCTCTATTTGGCGGAAGGCAAGACCCAGCCGGCCGCCTTCGGCAGCATTCCCCGGGCGCTCTGGTGGAGCATGGAAACCCTAACGACCGTGGGTTATGGGGACGTGGCTCCGGTAACGCCGTTAGGACGAGTGTTCGCTGGATTGGTGGCGCTGGCCGGGATCGGGGTAATCGCCTTGCCCACCGGCATCCTGGCCGCCGCCTTCAGCGACGCCTTCCACCGGCCTAAACAGCCGGCGGAATCTGGGGGCCGCACAAGGACCGTTTCAACTAGCGAGGGGATCAGCCATGACTGAAGGGAAAGAATTCCGGATTGGGGGCGCAGCGGGAACCTGGGTCTGCCAGCTTGCCCGCATGAGTAACCGGCATGGCATGATCGCCGGCGCCACCGGTACCGGCAAGACCGTCACCCTCCAGACCCTCGCGGAAGGGTTCTCCCGCCTGGGTGTGCCGGTATTCGCGGCGGACGTGAAGGGCGACTTGTCGGGCCTGGCCGCCCCCGGTGTTGCCAACCCCCGCATCAGCGAACGGCTGGGACAGCTCGGCATCCCGGACTTCCAACCCCGGCCCTGCCCGGTGGTGCTGTGGGACATTCATGGCCAAAATGGCCATCCGGTGCGCACCACCCTGTCGGACATGGGACCCCTGCTCCTCAGTAGCCTGCTGGAACTCAACGAAACCCAGGAGGGCCTGCTGTACGCTGCGTTTCGCATCGCCGACGACCAAGGCATGCTGATGCTGGACCTCAAGGACCTGCGCGCCCTGCTGGCCTGGATGGCGGACCATGCGTCCGAATTGCAGGGCACCTATGGCAACATCACCGGCGCCAGCGTCGGCGCGGTGCAACGGCGCCTGCTGGTGCTGGCGGACCAGGGCGGCGAACACTTTTTCGGGGAACCGGCCCTCAAGCTGGAGGACCTGATGCAAGTGGATTTCTCCGGCCAGGGCGTCATCAGCCTGCTGGACGCCACCCGCCTGATCCACGAGGCGCCCCGGGTCTATACCGCGTTCCTGCTGTGGATCCTGTCCGAGCTATTTGAACAACTACCCGAACAGGGCGACCGGGACCTGCCCCGCTTGGTGTTTTTCTTCGACGAAGCCCATCTGCTGTTTAACCAGGCGCCCAAGAGCCTGCTGGACAAGATCGAGCAGGTGGTGCGGCTGATCCGCTCCAAGGGCGTGGGCGTCTACTTTGTCAGCCAAAGCCCCATGGACATCCCGGACAACGTGCTCGGTCAGTTGGGGCTCAAGGTGCAACACGCCCTGCGCGCCTTCACCCCCAAGGATCGCAAGGCGGTCAAGATCATTGCCGAGAATTTCCCCCCCAACCCGGCCCTGGACACGGAACAGGCCATCACCGAACTGGGCATCGGCGAGGCGCTAGTGTCGGTGCTGGACGGGGGCGGCAGCCCCACGCCGGTAGGACGGGTGCTGATCCGGCCGCCGGAATCCCGGCTCGGCCCCCTGAGCGCCGACGAGCGCCAGGAACGCTTGCAACGGTCCCCCCTCAAGGGCCGTTATGACCAGATGATCGACCGGGAGTCTGCGTTCGAGGTCCTGCAAGCCCGGGCCGCCCAGAGCCAGGCTGCGCCGCCGGGAACCCAGGGGCAAACCCAGCCACCGGGCCAGGTTCCCGCGCCCCAGCGGGCCCCCGCCCGCCAACGGGAAGGCGTGGGCGAAGCATTGGCCAAGAGTTTGGCGCGCTCCATCGGTACCCAACTGGGGGGGCAACTCGGACGCCAGATCATTCGGGGCGTGCTGGGCTCCCTGTTCGGAGGACGCCGCTAGGGGCCGGCAACCCTGGGGTCAGGCCGGCCGGGTTTCCACGAAATAGCCGAGCCGCTCCTCGATGCCCAGGTATTGAAAGATACGGCTCGGGTAGTCCTGCTTGGCCAAGGCCTCCTGGATGGCCAGGTCCGGATGGTCCTTAAGACTGATAATGAGCGCCTCCTCCTTCGGAATATCCGGGTTATACAGAAGCAACTCCGGATGCAGCAGGTCGGCCGGATCCACAGTCACTACCAACCCAATGCTACCGTCCGTGAGCCGCACCACCGTGCCCGGCGGGTAAACCCCAATCCGGCGGATGAATTGGGCCACCAGC
>CAZIHO010000003.1:54624-79138 GCA_964538875.1 uncultured Chromatiaceae bacterium | reverse complement strand
GGCAGACGCGCATGAATGCGGCGCTACGTGAATGGCTGAAAACTCACTCTCCAGCATAATGTCCGAAGCATAAGGTCACTGTAGAAAAAACCAATTTTCCGGGTGCTATCGCTCGTAACTGGTTGATTCGTAATGGTGTTCATTAGCAGGGTCAGGTCTTGGGCAGGCCATTGCACCAGGCCGGCGGCGGACTTGGCGGGGAGCTAGCAAGCAACGATGGGGCGGGAATCGTGGCGAGCCTAGGCCGAGGGAAGCCGGTAACGGCGGCCAAGGCCGGGAACCAGGGTCCGGGAGTCAATCCTGACCCAGGATTCCCCTCAGCACTTGGGGGCTAATGGTCAGGGCCTGTCCAAACCCGGCCACGTAGCGCACCTGGGTGGGCTCGATCAGGAACAGGGAAAAATCGGCGAATTCAAATAGTTGAACTCCTTCAGGAAAGCGGGCCTGGTAGGCGGCCCGGGCGTCGGCGTATAGGGGCGAGCCGGGGGCACAGGGATCGGCCCGGCCCTGGAGGCTGACCCTGGGCGTGGCCTGGGGTGGGATGTCCGGGTCGGCGGGGGCGGTCACCATGAGGCTTACCGAGGGATGCTCCAGCATGTCCTGGGTATGACCGGCCAGCCGGCTGACATGGATGACGAATCCGCCGCCGTCTGGACGGATCGCCACCGGCGTCATGGACACAAAGGGCTCGCCCTGGTGCAAGGTGCCGAGGGCGGCGATGGGCTGGCTCAGCAGCAGGTCTCGCAGGGCGGCCCGTTGGGTGCTGTTCATGGCGGTGTTTGACTCAGCGGTTGCGGGCGTCCCGGGGAATCGCCAGTTTGATGATCTGGGCCGTTGGGCGGTCCTTGGGGTCGCTGGCACCGACGGCTAGTTCCAGGCCTTCCCGGTAACAAGCCAGGGCCCGCTCCCGGTCGCCCATGCGCAATAGCAAAGTGCCCAGTTCTTGATAGGCCTCGCCCCGCAGGGGGCCGCCTGCCCCCAGGCTGGCCTCGAAGCAGCCCCGCGCCTTGCCCCACAGGCGGTTGCGCAGGCAGAGGCGGCCCAGGGTGAGCAGCAGAGTCGGGTCTCCGGCATGCTCCCTGAGCCAGGATTCGGCCACCGTCAACTGGACCTTGGGGTCGGCGCCTGCTAGGCGGCCGTAGCGCTCCACCAGGGCCGGTGTCCAACAACCGGGCAAGGCGGTCCGCAATAGCTTTTCCGCCTCTACCTCGCCACCGAGCCGGACCAGCCAGCCCAGGTAACTGTTGAGCAATTCCGGGTCCCGCTGCAAGGTGCGGGACAAACCATGCCAATAGGCGTCCAGGGCGGCCCGGTCGCCCCGGTCCGCCGCCTGTTGCAGCAGCCCTTGATGGATGCGCCGTTCCAGATCCGCCAGTTCCCGCTCCCCGAACAGGCGTTGGCGGCGCAGTTCTGGCAGCAGTTCCAGAAGGCGCGGCCAGTCCGCCAGTTGTTCGTACAGGGTGCGCAGCAACCGCAGCACATAGGTGTGGCGGGGCGCCATCCGGCGCAGGTGCATGAGGGTGGCCAACGCCTGTTCGTGCTGGTGATGGGAAAGCTGGAGTTCTGCTTGGGTCAGACTCACCGCCACCTCCGCCGCCGGCATGTTGGCGTGGGCTAGGCGCAGGTAGCGGTCCCGCTGGTCATCCCGGCCCTGCTGCTGGGCGGCGCGGGCGGCGGATAGGTAGTTGAGCAGGGGCATTTCCGAACGATCCGCCCAGCGGACCAATTGGTGCTCGGCCTGGGACCAGTTGCCCTCCGCCAAATCCAGCAGACCCCGGATCAGGGCCCGGCGGGCGGCGCGCCGTTCCCGCCGTTGCTCCCAGTCCCGCAGCCGCCGGGGCGCCCGCCAGACCGCGCCCAGCACCCGCAACAGCAGGTAAAACACCAGGAACAGGCAGAGCAGCGCCAGGCCCGCCACCCCCAGGTTGGTTTCCAGGCTCCAGGGGCCGTATTCGAGCAGCAGATAGCCCGGTTCCCGGAGTACCGCCAGGGTGGCGACCATGCTCACCAGCATCAGGATCAGGGCACCGAATAGGAATCTCACCTCTGGACCTCCCCCGGTAACAGGTCGCGCAGCAAGTCTCGGGTGGCGGCCAGGTCCGGCCACTGGGGCCGGAGGCGGGTCTCCTTCAATTCAGCGAGGGCGGCGCGCAATCGCTGGACTGCCGGATGGGCGCCGTCGAAGCCGCCGTCCAGCCAGTCCCGGGCGCTGTCCAGACTGGCTTGGAACAGGGGCTGGTCGCCCCGGGCCAGGGCGTGACGGGCCGCTTCTATCTGCAGGCGCAGACCCTGGCGGGCGAGTTGGCGGTCCTCCCGGTGGGGATCGGCGTCGCCCGCTGGACGGTGCTCGATGCGGACCAGGCCGCGCAGCGGCAAGCTGTCCCACCAGGGCAACCCGGCGGCTGCGGGTTCGGCCGGATCAGTGGCGGAGCTTGGCTCTGCCAGCATCCGCAACGGTAGGGTCGCGGATTCCTGGGCTAGCTGGATTAGGCGGGCGCTCAGGGCGGTCACCTCCAACGGCTTGGCTTCATCCAGGGCGCGCAGGTCCGCCGCCAACCGCTCCCGCGCCGGCTGCCAGCGGGGATCGGCGGTTTCCTGGAGCCGGCCATCCGCCGCCCGCAACGCCTGGCGGGCGGTGTCCGGGTCCTGTTCCAGAGTCAGGCGGCGCGCCGCCAGTTCCACCAGATAAAGGGCTTCGGCGGCCCGCCAAGATTGAGCATCCCGGCCCGTTTGCTCCCGCAAGTTGGCCAGCGCCCGTTGCACCTGCTCCTCCTGTTGTCGCAGCCGGGCGCCAGCGTCCACCAACTGCTCCCGCTGGCTGCCCAGGGCCGCCACCCGCTCTTGGATGGCGGCTTCCAGGCCTTGGATGCGTTCCCGCTGCTCCGCGAACGCCTGCTGCTCCTGTTCCAACTGGCGCCGCAACTGGTCTTCCTGGGCGCGGGCCTGCTCCACCAGGGCCTGCAATTGGAGGATGCGCGCCTGGAAACCCAGCCAATAGAGGCGCCCAAACACCAGTACCCCCAGCAACGCCGGCAGCAGGATCAACAGCAGCCAACGGGAGCGGCGCCGGGGCTGGCGGGGGGCGGCGGCCGGGACGTTTGCGGCGCGGGGAGCGGCCGGGGTGATGTCGATCATGGGGTTGCCTCCCAAACCAAAGCAGCCAGGGCGGCGACCAGGGCCGCGTCGCCTGCCCCAGCCGCGCACCGGACCCTAGCGTAGCCCAGGCGCTGGGCGATGTCCTGGATGCGGGGGGCGGCCACCACTAGGGGCGTGGAGCGGGCCAAGGCGCGGCCCTCGGCGCCCAGCAACTGGTCCAGTCCGGTCAACAATTCGCCGCTGGTGGCGATGATCGCCTGGATGTCCCGGCGCCAGTCCCGCAGCAGGGGAGCCGGGTCCGCCTGGGGCACCAAACGCCGGTACACCTCCGCGTAGGCCACCTCGGCGCCCCGCTGACCCAGGCTATCGCCGAGCAGCGCGCGGCCGCCCTCGCCCCGCAGGATCAAGATCCGCCGGCCGGCCACCTCGGCCAATTCCGGCAGAGCCAGCAGGCCCTCGCTATCGGCCCGTTCCGGAACCCGGACCGCCGGCCAGCCAGCAGCGGCCAGGGCCTGGGCGGTGCCGGCGCCCACTGCCAGACGGATGCCGTCCGGCAACCCGCCGGCCAGGGCCAGGGCCTCGCTGACCGCGTTGGCGCTGACGAAAATCAGCAGATCCCAGGATTGGGCGAGCAGCCGCCGGGCCGCAGATGGATCCTGGGACGGTTGGATGTCCAGGGCCGGGAAGCGTACCGGACGGCCGCCCTGGGCCTCGATCAGGGCGCACAGAGGCTCCGCCTGGCGGGCCGGACGGGTCACCAGTACCCCAAGGCTAGCCAGGTCGGCCCCGTTCATGGCTGTTGGTACAACCGGCCGAGGATGGCGTCCGCGCCGTCCGCCAGCAACTGGTCCGCCAGGCGCCGGCCCAGGGCCAGGCCGTCCGCGACCTGGGCCCGCCCTTCCACCCGGATCACCCGGCTGCCATCCGGCTCGCCGACCAGGGCGCGGAGCCGCAGTTGCTCGCCGTCCAGTTCCGCAAACCCGGCGATGGGCACCTGGCAACCACCCTGCAAGCGCTGATTGAGGGCCCGTTCCGCCAGTACGCAACAGGCGGTGGCGCCGTGGTGCAGGGGCGCGATCAACTCATTGACCCGGGGATCCTGGGTGCGGCATTCGATGCCGATGGCGCCCTGGCCAATGGCGGGCAGACTCTCGTCCGGCTCCAGGGCGGCGCGGATGCGCTCCCCAAAGCCCAGCCGCTTGAGGCCGGCGCTAGCCAGGATCAGGGCATCAAACAGGCCCTGGTCCAACTTGGCCAGGCGGGAGTTGACGTTGCCTCGCAGGGTTTCGATGCGCAGGTCCGGACGCCGCTCCCACAGTTGGCACTGGCGGCGCAGGCTGGCGGTGCCGACCCGGGCGCCCAGGGGCAGTTGCGCCAGGCTGGCGTAAGCCCCGGACACTAGTGCGTCCCGGGGGTCCTCCCGTTCCAGGATCGCCGCCAGGTGCAGCCCTTCTGGCAATTCCACCGGCACGTCCTTCATGGAATGCACCGCCAGGTCGGCTCGTCCCTCCAGCATGCCCTGTTCCAATTCCTTGACGAACAGGCCCTTGCCGCCGATCTGGGCCAGGGGCGTGTCCAACAGTTTGTCGCCCTTGGTGGTCATGCCCACCAGTTCCACCCGGAGCCCCGGATGGGCTCGGGCCAGGGCGGCGGCCACCGTCTCGGCCTGCCACAGGGCCAGGGGAGATTTGCGGGTGGCGATGCGTAGGGGTTGGTCAGTCATGGGCTTGGGTCAAGGTCAGCAATGGCAACAGGGAAAGGCCCTCATGGGCTGATTGTCTTGCACGGGATTTCTCCGTGGCTCGACCTAGTATCCTCGCCTCCCGACCCCTAGCGCAAATGAGCCGGCGTTTCAGGCTTCCGCCGCCAGGCGCGCCCGGGCCCGGACGATGGCGGCCCGCACTTGGGCCGGCGCGGTGCCGCCCAGCAGGTCCCGCGCCGCCACCGAGCCTTCCAGGGTTAGCACCAGATACACATCTGGCCCCACCAGGTCCGAGAAGGCACTGAGTTCATCCAACGGCAGTTCCGCCAGATCCAGACCCCGGCGGATGGCGTGGGCCACCGCCTGCCCCACCACCTCATGGGCAGCCCGAAACGGCAGGCCCTTGCGCACCAGGTAATCCGCCAGGTCAGTGGCGGTAGCGTAGCCCTTGAGAGCCGCCGCCCGCATGGCGTCCCGGTTGGGCCGTATGGCGGGCAACATGTCGGCGAACACCTTGAGACAGCCGCGCAGAGTATCCACCGTATCGAACAGGGGCTCCTTGTCTTCCTGATTGTCCTTGTTATAGGCGAGCGGCTGGCTTTTCATCAGGGTGAGCAGCGCCATCAAATGCCCAAACACCCGCCCGCTCTTGCCCCGCACCAGTTCCGGCACGTCCGGGTTCTTCTTTTGGGGCATGATGCTCGAACCGGTGCAGAAGCGGTCCGCCAGGTCGATGAAGCCGAACTGGGCGGACGCCCAGAGCACCAGTTCCTCGGATTGCCGGGACAGGTGCATCATGAGGATGCTGGCAGCGGCGCAAAATTCGATGGCGAAGTCCCGGTCCGATACTGCGTCCAGGGAGTTTTCCACTGGCGCGTCGAAACCCAACAGACTGGCCGCGTAGTCCCGGTCCAGGGGATAGGAGGTGCCGGCCAGGGCCGCCGCGCCCAGGGGCATGCGGTTCATGCGCCGGGTGCAATCCCGCAGCCGGTCCTGGTCCCGCTCCAGCATGGCTTCCCAGGCCATGAGGTGGTGGCCGAAGGTCACCGGCTGGGCAGTCTGGAGATGGGTGAAGCCGGGCAGGATGGTGTCTGCTTCCTGTTCCGCCAGGTCCAGGATCGCCACCCGTAACCGCCGCAGTTCCGCGCCAATGGCCCCCAGTTCCGCCCGCAGGTACAGCCGTACGTCAGTGGCCACCTGATCGTTGCGGGAGCGGCCGGTATGCAGCTTCTTGCCCACCTCCCCCAGATCGGCGATGAGGGCAGTCTCTACATTCATGTGCACGTCTTCCAGGCGAATCGACCACTGGAAATCGTCGGCGTCGATGCGCTCCCGGATGCGGATCAGGCCCGCCACAATGGCGTCCCCCTCCTCCTGGGTCAAAATACCTTGCTTGGCCAGCATACGGGCGTGGGCGATGGAGCCCTGGATGTCGTGGGCATAGAGACGCCGGTCGAAGGTCACAGAAGCGGTGAAGGCTTCCACAAAAGCGTCGGTGGGTTCCTGGAAACGGCCGGCCCAGGGTTTGAAGTCACTATCGGAATTCTGCATGGAACTGGCTATGCTTCGAGTTGAACGACAGGATGACCATTATATCCTGGCCGCGCCCGCTCCCGGCGGGGCCTAGACTTCCTGGTTCAACAAGAGACCACCCAACGCCCCATGTCCCCAGCGCCCCGCCAGGTTCCGGCAGTTTCCGGCTTCGTGCCCAATTTCTGCGGGCCGGGTCTGTTTTTCGGCATCGTGCTGGGCGGCCAACTGCTGGCTTTCGTCCTGCTGCTGGCCATGGGCTGGCCGGCAGATCAGATGTGGGACCGCCTCAGCCTGCTGTCCCTGTTCGTGCTATGGATCCTGCTGGTCAGCGTCGCCCTGCTGTGCCTGCTGCGGGAACGGCTGGGCCAACTGGGCCCCCTGGGCGAGGGCCTGGCCGCCTGGCTGGTGTGCATGGTGACGACCTGGGGCGCCGCCGAACTGGCCGTCATCGCCAGCGAGGCCTGGCCTGGCGCCCTGTTCGGCACCCAAGTGAGACGGGGCGAATTGGTGCTGCGCAGTCTGGGCATCAGCGGCATCCTGGGCGCCTTGGCGCTGCGCTATTTTTATCTCGGCCAGCAGTGGCGCGCCCAACAACTGGCCCGCGCCGAGGCTCGCTACCACGCTCTCCAGGCCCGCATCCGGCCCCACTTCCTGTTCAACAGTATGAACACCATCGCCAGCCTGACCCGCAGCGACCCGGCCCGGGCCGAGGCGGTGGTGGAGGACCTGGCGGACCTGTTCCGGGCCGCCCTGGGCAATGCCTCTGGCCAGTCTACCCTGGGCGAGGAACTGGAACTGGTGGCCGGTTATCTGCGGGTCGAGCAACTGCGCCTGGGTACACGATTGCGGGTGCAATGGGACCTAGAGCCCCTGCCCCAGGAAGCGCCCCTGCCCCTGCTCACCTTGCAGCCCCTGGTGGAAAATGCCGTGTATCACGGCATCGAACCCCAAGCCAAGTCTGGCGTTATCCGCATCGCCGGCCGCCATCGTAATGGGCGGGTCAATATCAGTGTGCGCAACAGTCTGCCGCCGGACGATGCCGTCAAGCAGCGGGAAGGCAACCGGGTCGCCCTGGACAACGTGGCCCAACGCTTAAGGGCGCTGTTCCAGGATAGGGCCAGCATGACCCTGAGCCGGGTGGAAGATGAATTCCAGGTGAGAATAGTATTTCCTTATCCTTAATCACCCCCCATGGAGCCCTGGAAAACCCCAGCCCGGACTCCATACCTTGGGTCATGCTAAACTTTTCGTTTTACCTTGTTTCTTGTGAGGCCCCATGGCGAGCTCACCCTCCACGTCGCCCCAGAAAACCTTTCTTGTGATTTCTGCCCTAGGATCGGACCGGCCCGGCTTGGTCAGTAGCCTGACCAAGGTCATCGCCGAATACGGTTGTAACATCGAGGACAGCCGCATGAGCGTGCTGGGCGGTGAATTCGCCGCCATGCTGCTGGTGCAGGGCAAGTGGAACGCCCTCGCCAAGGTGGAAAACGCCCTGCCGGAACTGTCCAAACAGTTGGGCATGACCGTGTTCGCCAAACGTACCAGCGAACGGTCCACCGAACGCAAGTCCCTGCCCTACGCCGTGGAAGTAGTGTCCATGGATCATCCCGGTATCGTCAGCAGCCTGGCCGCCTTTCTGGCCGAGCGGGACATCAATATCGAGGACATGGTGACCAGCAGTTACGCCGCGCCCCACACCGGCACACCCATGTTCTCGGTGCATATCACGGTGGGCATTCCGGCGGAACTCCATATCGCGGCGTTACGGGAGGAGTTCATGGATCACTGCGACGCCCTCAACCTGGACGCAGTGATGGAGCCCCTCAAGGGCTGAAATCTAGCCCGAACCGGGACAAGCTTTGGCGCCGGTCCGGCCATCGAGGGAGAAAACCATGAGCATGGCATTGGGTAGCCCGATTCCCGATCTGACCCTGGCAGCCACCGGCGGTCAGACGCTGCGACTGGCGGAGTGCCGGGGCGCTCCCCTGGTGCTGTTTTTCTATCCCCGGGCCAGCACCCCCGGATGCACCCAGGAAGCCCGCGACTTCGCCGCCATCGCTGACCGCTTCACGGCGTTGGGCGCGCGCCTGCTGGGAGCGTCCCGGGACAGTCTCAAAGCCCAAGAAAATTTCAAGATCAAGCAGGAACTGCCGTTTGATTTATTGAGCGATCCGGATGAAGCCCTGTGTCAGGCGTTTGATGTGATGCGGATGAAAAAGATGTACGGCAAGGACGTGCGCGGTATCGAACGCAGCACCTTTCTGATCGACGCCGAGGGTCTGGTGCGCCGGGAATGGCGCAAGGTGCAGATCAAGGGACACGCGGATGAGGTGCTGAGCGCGGTCGCGGAACTGGCCGGCCCAGGCTGAGTCCAGTCGCGCCGGTTCGCCACCGGCGGTACTCTTGCCCACGGAGGTTTGCCATGTTGTCCCCGAGCCAGGGTGCGCGAAAATCCCGGTTGTTCGTTCTGGACACCAATGTGCTGATGCACGATCCCACCGCGCTGTTCCGGTTCCATGAACACGATATCTTCCTGCCCATGGTGGTGCTGGAAGAACTGGACCGGGGCAAGAAGGGCGTGTCCGAAGTGGCTCGCAACGTGCGCCAGGTCAGCCGCTTCCTGGATCAACTGATGGCCAACGCGCCCCGGGAGCAGATCAACCAGGGACTACCCCTGTCATCGCTGCTGGAAAACGGCGATCACCCAGCCACGCCAGCCAGCGGCCGGCTGTTTTTCCAAACCCGCCATCTGGCCAATTTACTACCCGAGAGCCTTCCCGGCGACACGCCGGATAACAACATTCTGGCGGTGGCCCTGGCCCTGCGGGAAGAACACCTGGACCGGGTGGTGATCCTGGTTTCCAAGGACATCAACCTCCGCATCAAGGCGGCGGTGCTCGGTATCCGCGCCGAGGATTATTCCTCGGACCAGGCCTTGGACGACTTAAACCTGCTGTACACCGGCGCCTTGGGTTTGCCGGCGGACTTTTGGTCCCGGCACGTCAAGGAAGTCACATCCTGGAAGAAGGACGGGCGCACCTATTACCGCATCACTGGCCCCGAGGTCGCCGCCTGGTACCCCAATCAGTGCCTGTATCTGGAGGACGACAGTAGCTTCGAGGCCATGGTACGGGGCAAGCCGGCGCCGGATCAGGCGGTGGTGGAACTGGTGGACGACTACCGGGGCGCCCGGCACAGCGTTTGGGGTATCAAGGCCCGCAACCGGGAGCAAAATTTCGCCTTCAACATGCTCATGGACCCAGCCCTGGATTTTGTATCCCTGCTGGGCACCGCCGGCACCGGCAAGACCCTGCTGGCACTGGCGGCGGGCCTGACCCTGGTGCTGGACCGCAACCAGTACCGGGAAATCATCATGACCCGGGTGACGGTCCCAGTGGGCGAGGACATTGGCTTCCTGCCTGGCACCGAGGAAGAAAAAATGACGCCCTGGATGGGCGCCCTCATGGACAACCTAGAGGTGCTGACCCAAACCGAGGGTGGCGAATGGGGCCGGGCCGTAACCCAGGATCTAGTGCGGCATCGCATCCGCATCCACTCCCTGAATTTCATGCGCGGCCGAACCTTCCAGAACAAATACTTGATTCTGGATGAAGCCCAGAACTTGACGCCGAAACAGCTTAAAACCCTGATTACCCGGGCCGGACCGGATACCAAGGTGATTTGCCTGGGCAACTTGGGCCAAATCGATACCCCCTATCTCACCGAAACCACCTCCGGTTTGACCTACGTGGTGGACCGATTTAAGAACTGGGAGCATAGCGGCCATATCACCCTGCGGCGCGGCGAGCGGTCCCGGCTCGCGGATTTCGCATCGGAAACCCTATGAATCTAACCCGGGGCACCACCAGCGCTAGGGTCCCACCCAGGGGTCCAATAGCCCAGTGATGGTTGGTTAAGCACGGTCGCCAGGCGTACGGTTTTGGATCGCGATACCTGGCATGTTCCCGGAGAATCTAGGATTGTTGCTCAAACGAGTCAGTATTTCCGTTAGTTTCAGCCTGGTTTTGCTGGCCATGCTGTTGCTGGTCAGTACCGCCGTGTTGGTTGGACTGCACCAGTTCCGCGTCCAGATGTTGCGCAACGAAGCGCAAACCGTCGCCAACCAGGTGGTCGCGTTCCGGAGTTGGGTCGCCCAGGCGGGCATGGTGTGGGTCAACCAATTGGCCGTGGGGTTCCATGACTACCTAGCAGTGCGTTCCGGCGAGGATGGCCAACTGTGGTACGGCAAGAATCCGGCCCTGGCCACCCGGGAACTGTCGGAAATTGTCAAAACCATGACCAAGCGCACCAGTTTTCGCGTGGTTAGCGACGAGGTCCGGCAAATTGCCAACACCCCGGATCCATTCGAATCCCGGGCCATATCGGAAATCAAGTCAAACCCAGAGAACGCCTTTTTCGAGGGCTTCGAGAACGGGGAATACCGTTACGCGGAACCGGTGTTCGTGACCAAGGCCTGTTTGAAATGCCACGGCGACCCCCGCGACGCGCCCAAGGAAGTCATCGAAAAGTATGGCGCAGAAAAGGCGTTTGGCTATCAGGCGGGAGAAGTACGGGGCATCATCAGCGTACGGTTGCCGGACCTCACCTGGTGGGAAATCCTGCCCTCGCTAGCCAACTCAGCAACCTTGGCCCTGTTCGCGGCCGCTATTCTGTTGGGTTACCTTTACCTCCGGCTGGACATCATCCGCCCCCTGCGGGGTCTGATCCAGAGCGCGGAAGCCCCCTCCGAAGGGCCCCACGACGCCGGCTGGCAGTCGCTGGACCCAACCAGCCCCCGGAACGAACTCACTCGTCTGGATCAGGCCATCCGGCGGTTGCGGGAACCGGGGACCCGGCGTCAGGCGGGCTAACCTGACCCGGCGCGGCGCGGCTACAGCTTTTGCTCCTTGACGATCTTGGCCATGGCCTGCTCCGCTTCCCGATAGGCGTCCTGAATACCTTTCAAGGCCTGATCGGAACTGGCCAGGTCCCCGTTCCGGGCCTGGAATTCGAGTTCCTTGGAGAAGCTCGACACCCGCATGGCGCCCACGTTGGCGCTGCTGGATTTCAGGGAATGGGCCGGCAACACCAGCGCCTCGGCATCCCGCGCTAGAACCGCTTGTTCGATGGCCCCCAACAATTTGGGAGCACTGTCCAGGTACTCCTCCAGCAGCAGGAAAAACTCATCCTCCATGAGGTCGAACAAGTCATCCAAGACTTGCCGGTTGAGGATTGGGGCGTCATTCATCGGTGGGGGCGACAGATTGGGGCTCGCGGGCGCTGCGTCTGGTTGGGGATCGGCGGGGCAGTCCGGAGTATCCGGGGCAGGAGCGGATATGGCCACGAACTGGCTGTCCGGAGAGATTACCTCCGGCATGGGCAGCCAGTGGCGCAGCAGGGATTTCAAATCGGCGGGCCGGATCGGCTTGGACAAATAATCATCCATCCCCGCCGCCAGACATTTCTCCCGGTCCCCCGACATGGCGTTGGCGGTCATGGCCAAAATCGGGATGTGGGCCAAGCCCTGTTCCCGTTCCCGCCGGCGAATCTCGCCGGTGGCCTGAAAACCGTCCATGACCGGCATCTGCACGTCCATGAGGATTAGATCATATCGCTCCTTGAGCAGGGCATCCAACGCTTCCGCGCCGTCCCGCGCCGCTTCACAGGTCAAGCCGAGGCGTCGCAACAGCTTGTTCACCACGGTCAAATTGACCGGGTTATCTTCCACCACCAGGACCCGGCCCGCCAAGGCGGCGTCATGGGCGCTGGTGAGTGGAGCAGCGGGCCCGACTTCCATGCCGGTGGTGGCCAGCCCGGTGTCCTGATGGCCGAACATCACGTCCGGCATCAGGATGCGACGCTCCTCCTCGGTGGAACTGGAGCGGTAGGTTTCCACGTCCAGCAACCGGAACAGGCGATTACGCAGATCCAGTTCTGGGACCGGACGGTTGATGACGTCAGCAACGCCCAGTTCCTTGAGGGAGGAGGCCGATGAGGGGAAGCTATCCAGGGCGATGACGATCAACTGCGCTAAATTCGGCGTATCTTGAATACTCTTCATTAATTTTTCGACTTCGCCGTCCAGCCCCATGGCATCCAGGATCAACACCTCATAGCTCCAGGAAGCGCCCAATTTCGCGGACGCCTTCAACTTGGTCAGGGTATCCGTGACGGTGCCTGCCCGCTCGGCGAGCATCCCCCAGTCCTTCAAATAACTGGTGACGCGCTGAACTTCCAGATCATCCAATCCGGCCAGCAGGACCCGCACACTCTGCAAGCTTTGGCGCGCCGAGGGGACTTCCTGCAAGGCACGCCGCATGGGCACCAGAAACCAAAACACGGAACCCTTACCCTGTTGGGATTTCACCCCAATGCGTCCGCCCATCAGTTCCACCAATCGCTGGCAAATCACCAGACCCAGGCCGGTACCCCCATATTTGCGGGTGGTGGAAGCATCCGCTTGGGCGAACAGTTGGAACAACTTGGCGCTAGCCTCCTTGGACATGCCGATGCCGGTATCCCGCACTGCGAACAGCAGCAGCACCTCCTTGACGGAACCGGCATGGCGGGCGACCTCCACCGTGATACTGCCTTTTTCCGTGAACTTGATGGCGTTGCCAACCAAGTTGGTCAGAATCTGCCGCAACCGGAAGGGATCGCCCCGGACCAGGCGCGGCACCCCGGAGCTGATTTTGTGCAGGAGCCGCAAACCCCGGCGCTCGGCGGCCTTGGACATGAGGGACAACACCGACTCGACAATGTCGATCACATTGACCTCAATGCTTTCCAACTCCAGCTTGCCCGCCTCGATCTTTGAATAATCGAGGATATCGTTAATGAGATTGAGCAAGTGATATGAGGAATTCAGCGCGGTGGTTACAAATTCCAACTGCTCCGCATTGAGGGGCGTGTCCCGCATCATGTCCAAGATGGGCACGATGCCGTTCAATGGGGTACGGATTTCATGGCTCATGGTCGCCAGAAATTCAGTTTTCGCGATGCTGGCGGACTCGGCGGCCTCCTTGGCCAAATACAATTCCCGCTCCACCTCCTGCTGATGGCGAACCTGGGAGCTAATACGCTTTTTGAAGGATGCCGCTTCCGCCTTAGCCGCTTGATAATTGGCGATCAGGTTTTCCCGCTCTGCGAAGCTACGAATGAGTCCCCGTTGAAGCCGAAAACTCCAAACCCCCAGGGACAGCACCCCAAGTCCGAATACGGCCGCTAAGGCCAGATGATCCGGGGTCAAGGAGCTGCCGGATTTCAGAAACAACCAGGAACCCGAGAGGGTAACGAGTAGAAAAAACCAACCAGCAAGGAGCAAGTCTGGAGCAAACAGTAACATGCCGAGCAGCAGCAATCCGAGTGCCGCCAGAGGCGCCAGCAGTTGCCAACCAGTCCAGGGAATGCCCAGCAGCAAAGCCAACACCAGACCCAGGCCCACGCCCGCCAAGCTCAACCCAACCGCCAGGATCACGTACCAAATGCGTTGCGCGCCTTGCCAGGACCGGCCATGCATCAGCCAGGCCAAGCCCAGGGCCGTCACACCCAACCCAAGGGGCGGAGCCCACAGCCATTCCCGGCTATGGAGCACGTTGATCCCGGAAACCAATAGTCCGCCAAATACTAAAATACCAAAAAGAAAGAAGAAACCCGCATTGCCGGCAAGTAGGTGCAATTCCACGATGTACCGATGGGAGTGACCCACGGCCGGGCGATCCGCCGGCAGCGGCGTGGACGAATCAACGGGCACGGACTGGTTCGAAACCAATTCGCTGAAGGCGAACTCCACGCTTGGAGAAAATTCCGAGTCCCTAATGTCTAACCGCGAGTCGGCCATCACTCAATACCCGTCACTTCAATGACGAGACCCGGGTGAGAAAAACGAGCATACATTTTTAGATATTATTTCCTAACAAGCGACTTGGAGCGCCGACACCTAATAATTTTCGCAAATCTTTGAGCCGCTTGCGCTAACCTGCTCATAGAACTTGGGCGTTTCACCTTATCATTGATCCCCTTGAAGGTCTTGGTTGATTTTGACGGTTTTTTGGATGCTAGGTGTTGGTTGATCTGGCAGTCACATCCGGGCGCCCACCTCTTGACCGGAGCACCAGTATCAACCCACTATCCGCCGCTGAAACATCCTGATACGCGGAAAAATGTCTTAACCATACGAATAAGCTATGCGGGGCGTGGCTGAGGATGACAACTGAATGCAACAGGAGCCTCCTTGGCCGGGTGGTGGAGGCCTTCAGGCCGGCAAGCAGGGGTGGGGAACAGGCTTGGGTCGCCGCGCAACCAATGACCTAGGCCGTTCTTGTCGTTTAGCGAGCCGCCTAACACCCGGACAGCGCGGCAAAATGCAGGGGAGCCCGATGGAAAGGGTATGCATGACCTATAGGAAGTCTGTTTGTAACTTGGCGGAGTGAGCTGGCCAATGGCTTATCCACGTAGTGTCGCTGATCAAACCGGAGAGTTCCGGCAGGCGTTCCAACTCCATCTACCCGAGCGCATCCGGGCCATCGAGGAAAACTGGCACGGTCTGCTCTACGGTGCATGGGATCGCTACAAGCTGGGGGTCGTCTTTAAACGCGTTCAGGAACTTGCTGGGGCCGCTGGGAAATTTGGCTTGGTTAAAGTCAGCGAGGGCGCCTTTTCCTTGGAGCTAATACTACAGCAACTTCTTGATGAGGATCGCCCATCCTCTAAACAGATCGACGAAGTGAATAGTTGTCTTACAGAGTTAAAAGCAAGAACCAAAATCAGCCAGGAGCCTGGCCTGGGCGATGGTATCTGGCCCGAGGATAAACGTTCCCGGATTTTCTATTTGCGCCCGGACGAAACCATGGCCCCGGACTTGGTCACAGCCCTGGAAATACTGAATTTCAAGGTGATCCGGTTCCAGTCCACCGATAGCCTGCTCGCCAAATTGACCGAGGAGTCACCCGCCGCCTTGATCCTGGATGCCCGTATGCTGCCGGGCGGCAAACTGGTAGTGGAAAAGTTGGCCGCGCTGAAGGCATCCAAGGGTTCCGCGCCGGCCGTGATCCTGATTTCTCCCAGTAGCGACGTGGAAACCCGCCTGGTCGCCATGCGAGCGGGCGCGGACGCCTTTTTTGGCATCCCCATTGATGTGGCGGAGGTGGCGGCGCGGGTACGCCAGTTGGCGAGTTCGGGAAGCGGGGGACCTTTTCGAATCATGGTGGTGGATGATGATCCCCAGCAGGCGGATTTCGCGGCTGCCATCTTGCGCAAGGCGGACATGGAACCCTGCTCGGTGACGGAGCCCATGCAGGTTCTGGACACGCTGGATGCCTTCCGGCCTGACCTTATTCTCATGGATCTTTATATGCCTGGCGCGGATGGCATTGAGCTGACCAGCATCATCCGCGAGCAGTCCGAATTTGTCGGTATCCCCATTGTTTTCTTATCCGGCGAACAGGATACGGACAAGCAACTGAATGCCCTGAGCGTGGGTGGCGATGACTTCATCGCCAAACCTATCCGGCCCCGCCAACTGATTTCCATTATCAAGAACCGGGTGCAACGGGCACGGGCATTGCAAGCCCAGTCCCTGGGCCGTTCCCAACGGGACCCCTTGACCGGACTCTTTCACCGCCGCCATTTCTTTGAGCGCCTAGATCATGTCCTAGTGACCGGCGGTCTCCAGCCTGCCGCACGCGGCGTTCTCTACATCAGCTTGGATCGCCGGGACACCATCCTCCAGGAATTCGGGCCTGCCGCCACCGAAGCACTGCTGGCGGAGCTTGGCGTCTTGATCGCCGCCTATGCGGAGATTCAGGACATTACCACCCGGATCAGCGAGGATGGCTTCGGATTGCTCGCCAAGCGCCCTGCGGATCGCAATCTGATCCAACTGGCGGAGTCCCTGGTGCAAAACATTTCCCAAAGCCGCTTTCACCTGGAGCAACTGCGCTTCCAGCCTACAGTCAGCATCGGCGTGTGCGTCATCGACGCGGGCCTTACGGACGCGGCCGGCATCATGAGTCGTGCCGCCAAGGCGTGTGCCGACGCCAAAACCCATGGCGGCAGCCAGATCCGGGTATTTCAGCAACAAGTTCCTCAAACCCAGTCCTCGGACCAGGATATCCCGCGCTGGAACCTGGCCGATTTGGTCCGGGACGCGTTGCGTATGGATGGATTTCAAGTGCTCTACCAACCCTTCGTCAACCTGTCGGATAAGGGGACGGAAAATTACGAAGTGATGCTCCGGCTGAAGACCGAGGATGGCGACCAGGTCACGGCCCCGGAATTTCAGCCAGAGGCGCGTCAAGCCGGGCTCATGATGCAGATCGACCGCTGGGTGCTATCCCACGCCTTGGCGGTGTTGGATAACCGGCGCAAAGCGGGCAATCAACTGCAATTGCTAATTCCCCAGTCGGTGGAAACCCTGGCGGATGGCAAGGTGGCCGACTGGCTGCGGGACCAGCTCAGGCGCCGGTTGCTGGTGGGGACCGGCTTGATCCTGGAATTCAATCTGGTGGACATGGCGGTGGACTTAAAGCGCGGCCGGGAGTTAATCGGCGCCCTGCGCGACATGGGCGTAGCCACTTCCCTGGCCCGGTTTGGACATAACGAGTCGTCGTACAAAGTTCTCAATTACCTCGCGCCTCAGTACGTGAAGGTGGTGGATAAGCTGATGCAGGCGGACCACCAAGTGGTGGCCGACCTGGTCCGGCGCGCCCATGAGTTAGGGGTGCGGGTCATCATCCCACGCGTAGACGATCCCCGCCAGATCGCCGAGCAATGGCTATCCGGGGCGGATTTCGTCCAGGGCAATGCCATCCAGGGGCCGCGAGACCAACTAGACTACGACTTTTCCGGCCATTTCTCCCGCTAATTGTCGTCCGCCTAGGGGTCAGGCCGGGGACGGGGCAGCCCGGTCCCCTGACCCGTACTAGGCGAGCAAGCCCGTCGAGCTACAAGTCGACGGTTCCCGGTAGCGCGGCGGTCTGGTCCTGGGCGCCCAGATAACGTTGGTAATGGACCCGGAACAACTGCTCCAGTTGGTCGATCACGTCCGGGGCCGGACGCCCCTGCACCACATGGGCGCTCATGAGGGCTGCTGTTTCATTGAGCAGATCTTGGCGCTCCAGCATGAAATAGCTGGCCGACAGGCGTTTGATCGCCCCCACCACCGACTCCTTGGCCGGCCTGGGCATGGGCTTAGGTTCGGCGGGCGGCACGGGTTCGGTCACAGACGCAGCTTGGCGCGAAGCAAGAAATGCGGCGAATTGCAGCAGGGTGCCCTGATCTGCAGGACTCAATTGCTCGAATAGCCTGAGTAGCTTCCGCTTGTCGGGACTGCCGCTGTGGACGGGAACGGGAAACATGGAGGACCCTCAGGTGGGACTCTTCGGCGGCCGGGAAATGCAGTAGTTCCTGGCGAATTCCAGCAACTCCTCCATCACCCGCACGCGAAACTTTTGTTTCTGGTGTACGAACGAAAAAGGCCGTCGCATGGGGGGATCTAAATCAATGGCCACTAGGGTTTGTAGGCGCAATTCCTTCTGGATGGTGGCGCGCGACACCACCGACACTCCCATCCCCGCCTCCACCGCACCCTTCACCGCTTCCGGGCTCCCCAATTCCATGG
Organism: uncultured Chromatiaceae bacterium; assembly: GCA_964538875.1. GTDB lineage: Bacteria > Pseudomonadota > Gammaproteobacteria > Chromatiales > Chromatiaceae > CAZIHO01. Next base: position 61,187 of record CAZIHO010000003.1, on the reverse strand, counting down.
CGATGTTCAGGCCCACGTGACAGTCGTCCCGGCGGCCCAGATACTCGTTAATGACCTCCCGGGTTCCGGAACCTTCCTCGCGGCAGATAAAGGGATAATTCAGCAGACGTTCCATCTTGATGAGGGTTTCCCCGGCCAGGGGATGATGGGGCGGCACGATGGCCACCAGGTGATCGTCCCGGCACATCTCCACCACCAGGTTCTTATTGCTGACCGGCGCTTCCACCACCCCTAGGTCGATGGTGTTGTTTTCCACCATGGACACCACCCCTTCCGTGTTGGACACCTTCAGGTGGATGGTCACATCCGAGTATTTTTCCTTGAAGTCGCCCAGCAACGACGGCAGCATATACTCGGCAATGGTGGTGCTGGCGCCGATGGTTAAGGCGCCGCTGATCTCACCGGTTAGGGCCCGTACGGAATTCTCCATTTCGGTGTAGAGGTCGAAAATCCGATCCGCGTACTGGAACACCTGGTTACCGGCGTCAGTCAGGCTGATGCGGTTGTGGGTCCGGTCAAACAGACGGGTGTTGAAATGTTCTTCCAACTGGCGTACCTGGAAAGTGACGGCCGGCTGCGTCATGTGCAGGCTATCCGCCGCTTTGGTAAAGCTGAGCAGACGGGCAACGGTGTGAAATACCTGTAATCGACGGTCGGCCATGATTTAGATCCCCCTTGCCGAGGCTGATGCGGATGCTGTTATTCGAGCCCTCGGAGCGTCAGGGTCAATCAGCAGTTTATAATATAGCCTCAATCAATGAGCCTATAAAGCCGTTTTGTGAATGGCGAAAATAAATTGGGCGGGGTCAGGAACAGATGGGGTCAGGGTGGCAAAACAAGGACCCCGGGCTATGCCGGAATCCTTGACGCCATCAGGAAAAGATTCTAAGAGATGGCGTCCCCAAGGGGATTCGAACCCCTGTTGCCGGCGTGAAAGGCCAGTGTCCTAGGCCTCTAGACGATGGGGACAGTACTGACTGTAACGAAAAACCCGGCACATCGACCGCCGGGTCACGCGTGGATTTGGTGGAGCCAGGCGGGATCGAACCGCCGACCTCAACACTGCCAGTGTTGCGCTCTCCCAGCTGAGCTATGGCCCCCTCGCGAGAAGGCGTAATATTAGGGGAACTCGACGGCCGTGTCTAGCGTTTGTTGCGAGTTCTCCCAAGTGCTGACCAAGCCCTGGGTCAGCAACCAGTCCAGGGCTGCGTCCAAATTGGCGGCCGCCTGGGGCGTCAAGTCTTCCCCCAATTCAAAGCGATAACCGCGAATGGCCAGCAACCAGGTTTCCGGGGGGACGCCGTACAGCTGCTCAAAGGTGTACAGAACCGCTGCCGCCGACAGTTGGTGGCTGGTGAAACTGGGGTCCCGGCTGGGCCTGACCCGGCCATGGGCGAAGGGCCCAGGACCAGAAGCTGCGGCGTCCACGAAAATGACCCGGCGCCGGTCCACTAGGTCCAGGGCGAATTCCACCTGGAGCTGAAAATCCCCCACCAGGTCCACGTCCGGGAGCGCCAGCGCCGCTAGACGCTCGATGCAGTTGGGTCCCAGCGCATCGTCCCCCCGGCTGGGGTTGCCGATGCCGATGACCAGGATGGGCGCCGGATTCAGCAAAAGTCGGGCGCACCCCGGCTGATGCGGTCCAGGGACTGGCCGGCGGCGTCCAGCAGCTCCACCACCAAGGGCATCTGGCCCACGGCGTGGGTGGCGCAGGACAGGCAGGGGTCAAAGGCGCGAATGGCGACTTCGATGTGGTTGCAGAGTCCTTCCGTGAGCTGGTGGCCGTCCAGGTAGCGGCTAGCCACTTGGCGGATAGATTCGTTCATGGCTTGGTTGTTGTGGGTGGTGGAGACGATCAGGTTGGCCCGCACGATCAGGTCGTCCTCGTTCACCCGATAGTGGTGAATGAGGGTGCCGCGCGGCGCCTCGATGATGCCCACACCCCGTTCCTGACGGTCGCCCCGGGTTACCAGGTCCTGGCCCAACAGGTCGGCGTCATTGAGCAATTCCTTGATGGCTTCCGCAGCGTACAGCATTTCGATCATGCGGGCCCAGTGGGTGCCCAGGGTGGCGCCCGCCGCCCGCCCGGCGTCGTAGGCCAGGAAATCCCGGCGTTCGTGGTCGGCAAAGGGGCTGTCGATGAAATCGCATTGGGTCACCCGGGTTAAGGGGCCAACCCGATACCAGCCCTCATCCGGTCCCAGGGCGCGTAAATAAGGAAATTTCATATAGGACCAGGGTTTCACCTCTTCGGTGATCTGATCCCAATAGCGGTCGTAATTGACATGGTCGAACAGGGTGCCGCCCTGTTTATCCCGGGCCCGTAGCCCGCCATGGTAAAGATCCATAGCACCGTCCGCCCGCACCAGGCACAGGGAATGGGCGTCAAAGCGACCGAACTCGTTGTACAGCTCCAGATTTTGCTCGAACAACCGCCGCACCAGATGCACGGCGGCCCGGGACCAGCCGATGATCTGATAGATGTCTTTGCGCAAGTAATCCCGCTCTTCCAGGGTCAGGCTCTTGTTGACGCCACCCGGAATCGAGCCGGTGCCATGCACCCGCTTGCCGGCGGTGAGACGGATCACCTCTTGACCGTATTTGCGCAACAACACGCCCTGGCGGGCCAGATCCGGATACTCGGCGGCCACGCCCACGATATTGCGCCGGGCCAGGTCCGAGTCGAAGCCGAACAGCAGATCCGGCGACGACAGGTGGAAAAAGTGCAGGGCATGGGACTGGAGAATCTGGCCATAATGCATCAGGCGGCGAATTTTCTCCGCCGTCGGCGTCAGTTGCTTGGCGCCGACGATCTGGTCCATGGCCTTGGACGCAGCCAGATGATGACTGACCGGACAGATGCCGCACAGACGCTGCACCATCACAGCCGCTTCCCAGTAGGGGCGGCCCTGGATGAATTTTTCAAAGCCCCGGAATTCCACGATATGCAGACGCACCTGATGGATGCGATCTTGATCGTCCAGCAACAGGGTGACCTTGCCGTGTCCCTCGACCCGGGTCAGGGGCTCGATGGCGACCCGGCGCAGGCCCTCGGGGTTGGCGGCGGTTTCCAGATGGGTGCTCATGGACGACTCCCTTTCAGTCGTAGCTAATCAGACCATGGCCTAACCTGGGCGTACGCCCGGCGAGTAGGTCGGTGAGAAATTTCCAGATGGCGTCCCCGGACGGCGGGCAGCCCGGAATGAAGAAATCCACCTTCACCACCTCGTGGATGGGATGCACCTTGTCCAGGGGCAGGGGTAGTTCCGGATCGTTGGGAATACCGCCCCGGGCCAGGCCCACGTCGGTTTCATAGACTTCCTGGAGACAGTCCGCCAGATCCAGGTGATTGCGCTGGGCCGGCAGGCCGCCGGTGACGGCGCAGGCGCCGACCGCCACCAGCAGTTTGCAGTTGCGCCGGAACTCCCGCAGCACATGGACATTCTCCGCGTTGCAGATCCCGCCCTCCACCAGGCCGATGTCGCAGGGACCGCAGGTCTTGATGTCGGTGAGGGGCGTGCGGTCGAATTCCACCTGTTCCAACAGAGCGAACAACCGCTCGTCAATGTCCAGGAACGACATATGGCACCCGAAACAACCCGCCAGGGAGGTGGTGGCGACCCGCAATTTTTTGCCGGCGATGGGCTTGGTCATGGGCTGTCCTCCGGGGTAGCCGGGGCCGGTCGGGGCGCGTCCACCAGGGCCTGGGCGCTGATCGGACTCAGATCGAAGCGGCGCTGGCCGATGGGCGTCGCGTAGCCCTCCTGTTTCTTGAGAATCACGCCCACTGGGCAGACTTGCACCGCCTTGTCGCCCAAGGCGATGTCCGTGTCCCCTAGGCGGCCGGACGGCGCGTTCACCACCAGATGCTTGTCGATGCCGCGCCCGGACAGGGCGAATACGCCCTTCCCGTCCACTTCCCGGGACGCCCGCACGCAGAGTTCACACAGGATGCAGCGATTGAAGTCCAGCAACAGGTCCGGATGGGATGCGTCCAGGGGCCGGTCCGGAAACAGATGCCGAAAACCTGCCGTCATGACCCCCAGGTCATAACCCAGGGCCTGCAACCCGCAGTTACCGCTTTTCTCGCAGGCAGGACAGAAATGATTGCCCTCCGCGAACAACATCTGCACCAGGGTGCGGCGCAGGTCGTTCATTTCGTCGCTGGCGCTTTCCACCTCCATGCCCGGCTGGGCCGGCAGGGTGCAGGATGCGGCGGTGCGACCGCCCACCTTGACCGTGCAGAGCTTGCAACTGCCGTGGGGCTGGAACTCCGGGTGATAGCAGAGATGGGGGATGTAGCGCCCCGCGCTCAGGGCCGCCTGGATCAGGGTCTGGCCCGGCGTGAAGGGGATCTCCTCGCCATCCAATAAAAAGCTGTTCGCATCGCTCATTCCGGGCTCTCCTGGTGCAGGTGGGCGGCGGCGTCGTCCCGCCCGGTCATGCGCCGCGCCCGGGCCAAGGCGCCGTCCAGGTCGAAGGCGGGTTCAAAGTCCAGGGACTTGAGGCGCCGGATATAGGTGGGCCGGAAGCGCCGCAGGGTATCCAGGGTCGGGTTGCAGGCGGTATGACCCAGGCCACAATGGGCTGACTGATGCAACACCCGATCCAGGGTTTCCAATTCCCGCAAATCGTAGGAAGTGCCATGGCCCGCAGCGATCTTGTCCATCACGCTCTTCAGCATGGATGTACCCACCCGGCAGGGGGTACAGAAACCGCAGGACTCGTGGGCGAAGAAATGCACGAAATTCCGGGCCACCTCGAACATGTCGCGGCTGCTATCGAACACCATGAAGGAGCCGCCGGTGGCCAGGTCCTCGAAGGCGATGCGCCGGTTGAATTCGCCGCCGTCGATGCAGACGCCAGAGGGGCCGCTGACCTGGACCGCCAGGGGGTCTTCCGCGCCGCAATCCTCCAGGATACGCCGCACCGGGGTCCCGAACGGATATTCATAGATGCCGGGCCGGGCACAGTCGCCGGAAACCGACAACAGCTTAGTGCCACTGGAACGGGCGGTGCCGATGGAGCGATACCAGTCCCCGCCCCGGAATGCCACCAGCGCGGCGGCGCAGAAGGTTTCCACGTTATTGACGGTGGTGGGCCGTTGCAAATAACCCTGGGAGACTGGATAGGGAGGCCGGTTGCGGGGCACGCCCCGCTTGCCCTCCAGGGACTCGATCAGGGCAGATTCCTCGCCACACACATAGGCGCCGGCGCCCAGGTGGATGTCAATGTCGAAGTCAAAGCCGGCCAGGCCGCAGATGGATTGACCCAGCAGACCCGCCGCGCGGCGCCGGGCCAACACCTCCTGAAGGGATTGGAGCAGAAAGCGGTATTCACCGCGCAGGTACAGAAATCCCTGGCGGGCACCGATGATGTGGGCGCACAGGGTCATGCCCTCGAACACCAGATCCGCATCCCGGGACAGGAGCACCCGGTCCTTGAAGGTACCTGGCTCCCCCTCGTCCGCGTTGCACACCACGTAGCGGGACTCGCCGGGGGCGTTGCGGCAGGCTTCCCACTTGAGGCCGGTGGTAAAACCAGCGCCGCCCCGCCCGCGCAACCCGGAACGCTTGATTTCGTCCAGGGTCGCCAGGGGTCCGGTGGGGGCCAGCACATTGGCCTCCCGCCAGGAGCGGTCGTTGGCGGCGACCTCCATCTGACTCGCGTTGCCCCGGCTGATGGCCATGTGCAGAGCGTCCCCTGGCCGCAGACCATGATTCAGCAATAGGTCAGCGCGCCGGATGTGGTCCTCGACCTGGAACAGGTCGGCGGGCCATGCCGTCACCGGCGTTCCCCCCAGCACCAGTTCCGCGATCCGGTCCAAACGCTCCCGAGTCAGCCGGGGAACCGCCCAGCCATTGATCAGCAGGGCGGGTCCCTGGTCGCACAGACCGGTGCAAGATGTGGTGTCGATGTACACCAGGCCGTCCTCGGACGGATGGCGAAACTCTACCAGGAGCTTGTGACACAGATAATCCAGCAGCGCCTGGCTGCCCTGCATCCGGTCAGTGATGTTGTCCGAAAATAGGATGCGATAGCGGCAGGGCTGATCCGTATGTAAAAAGGTATAGAAGCCGGCCACCCCCTCGATACGCGCCCTGGGCAAGTCGAGGCGCCCAGCCAGGTAGGTCAGGGCCTCGGGGGGCACCCACGACTGGGCGTCCTGGATGTCCACCAGCATCCGCAGGACCTGGGTGGGATCGGCGCCGTAACGCTGGACGATGGGCTCCAGCCAGGCCGGCCAATCGGTGGATTCCGCCGTGTTCATGATGACTGCCCTTTTGCCGCTGACTCGATTGGGGCCTACCAACCAGGAGAGCCCATCCTCCGTGCCCAGGCTACCCGGAATCCCGGGCCGGAACCACCGCGAATGATAGTCGCTTGAGCGCGCCAGATATTGCCCCTGGCCAAAAGAAGCCGGGAAAGGCGCTGGAGATTGCCGAACGATTGCGCCAAACCGGGCGCCGGATAGTCGCTTAATCGGACCGGATCAGTGCCCGTCAGCCGGCCCGGCTGCCACGCGCACCCGGTCCCCGTCGTTGAGGAAGGCGCCCCCAGAC